>DASYBO010000388.1:0-8487 GCA_036500685.1 Pseudonocardiaceae bacterium
AGCCGCCTCGCCGAGCCGTCCTACCAGCGTAAACCCTGAATAGACCGACTTTCGTGCGGGGCGCGAGGTCGGGACTGTACACGCCTGCAGAATGCCTGTTGCAGGCAGGGGTACACACGCCTTAAGCTGTATTCAGTTAAAGGTCGTTAACTTCATCTCAATACCTGAAGTTCAGGGAATCGGAGGTGAACCGTGATGTTTAACGTACCGATCCGGGTCGTGGAGCGATCACCGCCGACCGGACTCTCACCCCGATTTGCCTGCTCATAAGCAGGCGCCCCCGGCCGCGAACCGAGGGCGCCCTGCGTGCCACAAGCAGTCCCGCACAGCGTCCTATCGCTCTCACGTGAGGAACTGTCATGACCACGACAAGCGTACAAACCTTGACCGGTAACGTCACCTCGACAACCACTGTTCAGCATCCTTCGGTCTCGCAGAACAGCCAACAGACCGCTTCCGGAAACGGCGGCGCGTCGGTCCTGATCATCGTCATCATCGCGGTAGTCGTCTTCTTCGTGCTGGCCCGCATGCTCCGTGGCGCCTTCGCCATGGTCGGCAACCTGTTCAGCTCGGCGGGCTCGGTGTTCGGCGTGCTCGTCGGCCTGCTCGGGGTCGGCACCTTGTTGCTCACCACGGTGATCATGGTGCTGGTCAACCGGTGAGTTGACGGACGAGCACGAGTGGCCCGAAGCCACCCACGTCGGGCCACTCGTGTGGACAACTCGCTCGTGAGATGCTGATCGCATGGCCCGAGCTCTGCGCCTCACCGGCGACTCCGAAGCTGACGCGCTGCTGTCCAAGGACCCGTTCGCCCTGCTCACGGGCATGCTTCTTGACCAGCAGATCTCCATGGAAGTCGCATTCATCGGGCCAAGGAAGATCGCCGAGCGGATGGACGGCTTCGATGTCCGCAAGATCGCGGAATCCGATCTCGACGAGTTCGTCGAACTGTGCGTGATGAAGCCGGCGATCCACCGCTACGCCGGCGTGATGGCGCGGCGGGTGCATGCCCTGGCCGAGCACATCGTGGAGAACTACGACGGCAAGACCGAGCGAATCTGGAAGGCGGGCAAGCCGGACGGCAAGGAAGTGCTGGACCGGCTCAAGGCCCTCCCCGGTTTCGGCGAGCAGAAGGCCCGAATCTTCCTCGCGCTGCTGGGCAAGCAGCGCGGCGTCCAGCCCGAAGGCTGGCGTGAGGCGGCCGGCGCCTACGGCGACGACGGCTCGCACCGATCGATCGCGGACGTCACGAGCGCCGAGACTCTTGCCGAGGTCCGCGCATTCAAGAAAGCCGCCAAAGCAGCGGCAAAGTAGCCGCGACTTACACGCAAGTTTCAGACCTAGCATCGAGCGACTTCTGGCGAGCGGCTTGTCCGCGACGCCGGTACCAGAGTAGCCTTGGGTACCGAGGAGGTGCCCAATGGCAACCAGCACGGCACCGGTCAAGGTGGATCAGGAAACTCACGAGTTGATCGCGCATGCGGCAACGGCTATGGGCATATCTCAGAAAGATCTTCTTGCTGTCGCCGTACGGGAGTACCTGACCACGCATCGCGAGGAAATCCGAGAATCTCTGCGGCGGACGATGGCTGTTCTCGATGGCACGGACGCCAGTCGCGTCTCGGCCCTGACCGGCCTGTCGCCTGAGCGTCTCGATGAGTTGGGCGGAGTCCGCGAAACCTGATGTCTGTTCGGCCTACGGTTCGGTGCCTGAAAGTGGATCTGGGGTTGTCGTTGCCGCCTGTTGACACCTCGCTGAGCGAAATCGACCACCCATTGATCAAAAAAGCCAATGAGCAGTTCCGGCTACCCACTGGGCCGCGCGAACGAATCCGAAGCATCGATGCCGGCGTGTGGTTCAAGGTGAAGATTCAGCGATGGCGTGGCGCTGTCCTCGATGAGGGGGAGCCGGGCTGGCTGGTAGCGGCCGGCATTCGTGAGTCTGGCAGCCCTGACGACTTCTACGAATCACTGGCCACAACCGCACGAGCAGCCCGCGCGCGCTACAACGCAGAGCGCTCACAATCGCTGAAGACGGACACCTGTTGTCAGCCATGGTTGCCAACAGCCGATGACCACGATCGCTACCGGGCTGAATACGGCATTCGACTGTTGCACCAGTTGCGATGCACGGTCCGTGATCTGCTGGTTCGATCACTCCTTGACGGCCATGAGCACTCGGCGGAGATCATCGGCTCCGAGCTGGGGATTCAGGTGAGAGGCGACGAGGATCGGGAAACGTACGTCGCGCTGCGCATCGTGGGTTCCGTCCCTGACCAGGTGCTGGCAGTTGTTCTCGATCTTGTGCCAGGCTGCGATCGAGACGGCTGGTACCCGGAGTTCGCCATGCCGAACCGGCAGCTGCGAGCCGGTGAAATGGCCTATTCCAACATCATGGACCCCAAAGCCGCCGCGCAACTCTTGCAAGATCGAGATGTGGGATGACTTCGGGCGGTCCAATACCGCAGTTCTTCCAACCTGTTGGGGCGCGTCCAAACAGGCCGCGCCCCGTTCGGTTCAGCGGGCCGGGTGAATGACGCCGGCTGAGGTTCCTCCGGCGCGGACGGGTTCACCGGCGGCGAGGATCTTGCCGTTGCCGAGGAATTCCAGGCCGGCCGCGATGCCGATGGTCGGCGGGATCTGGATCGACGGGTCCAGTGGTGACGTGCTGTTGATGTAGAAGGACTGGCCGAGTTGTTCCAGGCCTTGCGTGGTCGGTTCGGTGAGGAAGTCCGGTTCGGCCTGGGTTTGGGTGCCGTTGCGTTGGGACGCGCGCGGGGCCGCGATCGCCTGGGGCAGGGTCATGCCGAAGTCGATCCGGTCGATGAGGATCTGCAACACCGTGGTGATGATGGTGGCGCCACCCGGAGAACCGATCGCCATGAACGGCTTTCCGTTGTGCAGCACGATGGTCGGCGACATGCTGGAGCGCGGACGCTTGCCGGCCTGCGGCAGGTTCGGGTCAGGGACGCCGGCCTTGAGGGGGGTGAAGTCGAAGTCGGTCAGCTCGTTGTTCAGCAGGAAACCGCGGTGTGGCACGACGATCGCGCTGCCGGCGATCTCCTCGATGGTGTTGGTGTAGGAGACGATATCGCCCCACTTGTCGGTGACGACGAAGTGGTTCGTTGCCGCGCCGTCGGTGGGCTCGGCTGCGGTGCTGGGCGTGCTGGCGGTGCAGGAGGGCTGGTAGGGGTTGCCTGGCGCGACCGGGGAGGTGGCGGCCTTGGCTTGGTTGATCTGGCACGCTCGGTCGGCGCCGAACTGCTTGGACAGCAACTGTTGCTCGGGCACGTTCACATAGCTCGCGTCGCCGATGTAGCGGTTGCGGTCGGCGAAGGCGAGCCTCGTCGCTTCGAGGTAGTCGTGCAGGGCCTGGGTGCGCGGTTCGGCGGCGAGGTTGAAGTTGGACAGGATGTTGAGCGATTCGCCGACAGTGATGCCGCCGCTGGAGGACGGACCCATGCCGTACACGTCGTAGCCGCGGTAGTTCACGTGGGTCGGCTGCTTGTCCGGCGCCGTGTAACCGGCCAGATCGGACAGTTGCATGTAGCCGGGCCTTGGCACCAGGGTGGCCCCGGGCGCGAGTGGCAGGTTGTGCACCGCGTTGACCAGGTCCGCGCCGATACCGCCGCCGTAGAGTGCGCCGACGCCCTGCTGGCCGATCTGCCGGTAGGTGTTGGCAAGGTCGGGATCGCGCATGGTCGAGCCGACGGCGGGCAGTTGGCCGCCCGGCAGGAACAGTGCGCTGCTCGGGCTGAACTGGGTGAAGCGGGCCGCGTTCTCGCGATCCTGTTCGCGGTAGTGCGCGGTGACCGCGAAGCCGTTCTCTGCCACCTGTTCCGCCGGTCGCAGGTCCTGGGCGAGGCTAAAGTTGCCCCACTGGTCCAGCGCGCGCTGCCAGGCCATCAGCGTGCCGGGCACGCCGACCGACAGACCGCTGGTGACCGCGGTCGGGAAGGCCAGCGGCTTTCCGGTGCTCGGGTCGATGAACAGGTTCTGGTTGGCGCTCGCCGGGGTGGTTTCCCGGCCGTCGATGGTGGTGATCTTGTGCGTGCGGGCGTCGTAGTAGACCAGGTAGCCGCCACCCCCGATGCCGGCGACGAACGGGTCGGTCACGCCGAGGGTCGAGGCGACCGCGACGGCGGCGTCGGCCGCGGTGCCACCGCGGCGCAGCACGTCGAGGCCGGCCCTTGTCGACTGCAGCGTGTCGGAAACAACAGCACCACCGGAGCCGACCGCGACCGGTTGCCAGGTCAACGCGTCGGAGTTGGCCGGGGACGCGGCCGAGCCGGTGGTGACGAGCAGGCTGGCACCTAGCGCTACTGCGATGGGTAACGTGGCCAGGATCTTGGTGCGCTTGCGCATGAGGCCCCTTTCCAGTGCGGTTACGCAGGGCCTTGGTTCTACTCCGCGAAGGCACTCAAGGGCTACTCAGCGGGCGAACATCATGCGCTTGAGCGGCGGTATCGCGCTGAACGTGCGGAACGCGGTCTTGGCCATGATCCGGCCGGCCCGGCCGGGGCTGACGAACTGCTGGGCGGCGCGCAGCGACGTGCGGACGGCCGCGAAGCCGTAGTCGATCATCTGGGTCTCGTAGGCGTTGATGGCGTCCAGCAGCGCGACTTCACCCTGGTCCGCCGCGATCAGTTGGCGGCTCAACAGTTGCGCGTCGCGCAAGGCCGTGTTGGCGCCGATGCCACGGAACGGGGTCATGCTGTGGATGGCGTCGCCGAGCAGGGTGACGTTCGTGGTCGGCCACGGTCGCATCGGGGTCGAGCTCAGGACCGAGATCGCGTTGATGGTGTCCACTGCGGATTCGGTGACCATGAAGCGCAGCGCCGGCGACCAGTCCTTGATCCGGTCCAGCACGATCTCACGTAGCCGCGCGCCGTCGAGGGCTTCGACTTTGCCCAGGCTCGGGTCGAAGTCGGCACGGCTCGCCGCGAACGCCCAGAACGCGTAGGAGCGGGTGTTGTCCAGGTTCACGCTGCCGCCCGCGCCGTTGTTGCCGCCGATGCCAGCGGCGAGCAGGTCGGTCGGCGCGTCCAGTTCGTGCGGGGCGCAGAACATGCCGTAATCCTTGGGCGGCATGACGGTCATCGGGGTGCGCAGCAGCATCGGGTCCAGCTTGCCCCGGCTTTCCTCGGTGAGCAGGTACTTTCCGGCGATGCCGACGATGCCGGTGTCGATGCGGCCCGCCTCGGGCAGGTACTGGCCACGGACCCTGGAACTGCCGCCGTCCGCGCCGACCAGCACGTCGCCGGTCGCGCTGCTGCCGTCGGCGAAGTGCGCGGTGACCGTGCCGTCGCCGTGCCGTTCGTACGCGTGCAGCGCCTTGTCGAAGCGCACGATGTCCTCGCCGAGACCGGCGAGCAGAATCTGGCGCAGGGTGATCCGGCTGACGCCGTAGTGATTGTCTTCCGGCCGGTCGGAGCCGCCGTTCCGGAGCTCCGGTTCGATCGCCAGCAGCGCCTTGAGCTGCTCGGTGGCGAAGGTGAAGCCGCTGCCGCCCTTGCCGGCGCTGGCGATGAACGCGTCGAACAGGTCGGCGGGCAGGCACTCCTTGAGGGCGGCACTGCCGAACGGGCTGATGTGCACCCGGAAGCCCTGCACGGCGTCGGTGCGCCGGACGGTCTTCTCGTAGACGGAGACGCGGACGCCTGCCTTGTGCAGGCCCTGGGCGAGGGCGAGACCACCGATGCCGCCACCCGCGACGAGCACGTGAAGTGGTGTGGTTTTCGACATGTTCACAGACTAAGACTTTTATTCAATATGTCAAGAATCTTAGTTCGTGAATTAAATTGACAGGGTGCCTGCGATGGCTGACGCCCCTAGAGTGAGACGGCGAACGATTGCATCGGAGCGACGTCGGGAGCCCTCCATGACCAACAGCGCACCCTTCCGAGCCGATCACGTCGGCAGCCTGCTGCGCCCGCCCGAACTGCTCGCCGCACGTCAACAGCACGCCGAGGGCACCCTGGACGAGCAGGGGCTGCGCGCGGCCGAGGACGCGGCCATCCGGGACGTGGTGCGCATGCAGGGCGACGTCGGCCTGCACACCGCGACCGACGGCGAGTTCCGCCGGACGGCCTGGCACATGGACTTCATCTACTCGCTGGGCGGTGTCGGCCGGGCCGACGAGACCATCCGCGTGGAGTTCCACAACGAGCACGGTGACATCAGTTGGGAACCGCCCGCGTTGCGCGTGCATGACAAGATCCACCTCGAGCGGACCATCTTCGCCGAGCACTACCGGTTCCTGGCCGACACGGTCGGACCCGGCCAGACCGCGAAGCTGACCATCCCATCGCCGAGCATGGTGCACTACCGGGGCGGCCGGGCGGCCATCGATCCGGCCGTGTACCCGGACGTCGACGAGTTCTGGGCCGACCTGTCCGCGACGTACGCCGAACAGATCAAGCGGGTCGCCGCGCTCGGTTGCGAGTACCTGCAACTGGACGACACCAGCCTGGCCTACCTCAACGATCCCAAGCAGCGCGCGATGATCGCGGCCCGTGGCGACAACCCGGACCACCAGCACGAGCGCTACATCGACCAGATCAACGCCGCGCTGGCCGAGCGCCCGGCCGGACTGCGCGTGACGACGCACCTGTGCCGGGGCAACTTCCGCTCGTCGTGGGCGGCCGAGGGCGGCTACGAGTTCGTGGCCGAGGCGCTGTTCGGCCGGTTGAACGTGGACGGGTTCTTCCTCGAGTTCGACGACACCCGTTCCGGCGGGTTCGAGCCGCTGCGGTTCGTGCCGCCGGGCAAGCGGGTCGTGCTCGGATTGGTCACCACCAAGCGTGGCGCGTTGGAGAGCAAGGACGAGCTGAAGCGGCGCATCGACGAGGCCAGCCGCTACGTGCCGCTTGAGCAGTTGTGCCTGTCCCCGCAGTGCGGCTTCTCGTCCACTGTGGAGGGCAACGTGCTCAGCTACGACGACGAGGTCGCGAAGCTGTCCCTGATCGTGCAGACCGCGAGGGAAGTATGGGGCGACGACTAGGGCCGCGATGCGCTACTATCGGAGTATGCAGCCGATTCAGCAGGTGACCACTACGCCGGACACTCTCCGGCGCTGTTGGTGATCTGCTGAGATCGCGAGCCCCGGGAGTCGATCCCGGGGCTTTTTTCATGTCCCGTGTCGGCTCCCCTTCGCGGAAGTGAGGAGTCATGGAAAGCGACCACCGGATACTGGGCCGGGAGTTGGAGCTGTTCACCACCGTGCCGATCGTCGGTGCCGGCCTGCCGCTGTGGCTGCCGGACGGCGCGGTCATCCGCGCCGAACTGGAGACCCTCGCCATGGAGCAGGCGGCCAGATCCGGTTGCCAGCGCGTCTACACCCCGGTGCTGGGCAAGCGGGAACTGTTCGAAACCTCCGGCCATTGGGAGAAATTCTCGGCCGACATGTTCCCGGAAATGCGCATCGGCGGGGAGAGCTTCGTGCTGCGGCCTGCCAACTGTCCACACCATACCCAGGTGTTCGCATCGGCCGGGCGCAGCTATCGCGACCTGCCGTTCCGGGTGTCCGAACTGGGTTCGATGTTCCGCAGCGAGCTGTCCGGGGTGCTGGGCGGGCTGAGCCGGGTGCGGCAGATCAACCTGGATGACGCGCACGTGTTCTGTGCGCCGGAGCAGGTCGGCGACGAGGTGGCGCTGGCCCTGCGCGCGATCGCGTTCTGCTACGACGTGCTCGGCATCGAGATCGACCACTACCGGTTGTCCTTGCGCGGCGCGGCCGGCAAGTATCTCGGCGAGGACGCGCAGTGGGTGGATGCACAGGACCGGTTGCGGGATGCGTTGCGCGCCATGGACATCGCGTTCGTCGAGGCCGAAGGCGAGGCCGCGTTCTACGGGCCGAAGATCGACGTCCAGGTCGCTGACGCGCGCGGGCGGGTGGAGACCCTGTCCACCGTGCAACTGGACTTCAACCAGCCGCAGCGGTTCGGGCTGGAGTACACCGGAGCCGACGGGGCCAAACACCGGCCGGTGATGATCCATCGCGGGCTGCTCAGCTCGATGGAGCGGATGGTCGCGCTGCTGATCGAACGGTACGCGGGCCGGATGCCGCCGTGGCTGGCGCCGATACAGGTGTCGGTGCTGCCGGTTGACGACGCGCGGCACGGTGAGGCGGCGGCGTTGGTGCGGGATGAGTTGCTGGCCAACGGGATCCGGGCCAGGGTGCTCGCCGATGGCACCCTCGGCGCGCGGATCCGGCAGGCCCGCCACCATCGTGACGCCTACCTCGCCGTGCTCGGCGACGCGGAGCTCGGTCAGGAAACCGTTCAGGTGAACCGAGAACAGGTGAAGATCGCCGATTTCGTGGACCGGGTCGGCGCGGATGTTCGCAGCCGCGCCAAGTCGCCGAGCTTCTAGTCGTAGAGGCCGGGCGGGAAGACCCCGGCCGCGAGCGCGGCGGCGCGGATCGGGGCGGCGAGGTCGAGCAGTCGTTGCGCCCGGTCCGCGCCGAGCCGGACCCAGGGCGCGGTG
>DASYBO010000389.1:0-7218 GCA_036500685.1 Pseudonocardiaceae bacterium
CCCTGCTTCCCAAGGGACATGAGCCCGCCCCGAAACAGGCGTCGCTGGTAAGGAGATGGACATCGTTGTCCCAATGTTTGGCGTTTCGGGGCGGGCTCATGTCCCTTGGGAAGCAGGGATGCCACGGGAACCTAGAAGTGGAGTCCGATCCACAACAAGGGATGAGTCGAATTCGAAACCGTTGTTGCGCTGGCGGCAACCGGCTCAGCTGATCTTGGGCACGTTGGGCGGGCCCGACCTCGGCTCCCAGCCGAGCAACGCCGACACCGAGGCGGCGGCGCGGGCGGTGATCTTGCCGCCCTCGTACAGCCGGGCGCCGAAGCGGTCCTTGGGCGCGGAGATGTTGATCGCGGCGATCGCCCGGCCTCGGAAGTCGCGGATCGGGGCGGACACGCCGACGAGGCCGTCCTCGAACTCCTCGTCGACAACGGCGTAACCCTGCTGGGCCGCCTTGGTGATCTGCACCCAGAGCTGGGCGACGGTGTGCGCGGCGGCCTTCGGCCTGCCGGGGGCGAGGTCGTCGACGGTGCCGAACCGGACATACAGCTCGTCGGGCGAGGCGTCGACGAGCAGCACCCGGCCGGCCGAGGTGTAGGCGGCGGGCACGCTGCGGCCTTCCCGGCCCTGCGTGCGGAAGGCGTGTCCCGGTGAGACCGAGAGCAGGGTGAGCACCTGGGTGTCGCGCAGGATGCACAGGTGGCTGGACTCCTCCAGTTCGGCGGAGAGCTCGCGCATGACCGGCTCGGCCACCCGCGACAGCCGGTTCTCGGCGGTTCTGGCGACGAGCGAGAACAGCCGCCAGCCGAGCTGGTACTCGAGGCTGGCCGGGTCGCGCTCGACGATGCCGGCCTCGCCGAGGGCCTTGAGTGCCCGCGAGACCTGGCTCTTCTCCCGGCCGGTCAGCTCGGCCAACCGAACCACGCCGAGGCCGCCCCTGCGCTGCGCCTCGGCGGATGCCAGCGCCTCAAGCAGGTCGATGTCCCGGCGCAGGCCATGGCCGCGCTGGGAGTTGGCATCCTCGAGTGACACCCGGCAAGTCTAGGAGTTGTCACTGCCGCAACGGCTATTGCGATTCCGGGCGCGTCCTTGCCGGCCGCGTCGGCGGCGACCTACCGTCGGGCCTATGCCGTTCGCCGCACAAACCCTCATCGGTGAATCGTTCGTCGGTTCGGGCCCGAATGCCGCGCACACCAACATCGTGCTCGGCCGAAAAGGTGGCCCGGTGGAGACCGCGTGGGTGACCGCGTTGGCCTCGCCGAGCGCGGGCTACGCGCCGTTCGTCGCTGTCCTCGCGCCGAACGTGCCGATCGCGCCGCGCACGTTGTTCGTGAACAAGGCCGCGATCATCGGCGAGTTGCACGGCAACGCCACCTGGGGCGCGGCCCAGGCCGGACTGGCGGCCGGCATCACCGACGCGCTCGGCGCGGGACTGATCCCCGCAGACGAGCTGGACAACCTGCTCATCGTCGCCGCGATCTGGGTGAACCCCGAGGTCAACGACCTGGACGAGGCATTTCGCAACCAGCGGGAGGCCGCGCTCGGTGCCGTCCGCGCCGCCCTGGCCGGTTGCCCCACTCTGGCCGACCTGGCCGCGACCCCGATCGCCAACCCGTTCTACACACCGGTGACTTCATGAAGATCATCGACATCACCCTTGACCGATTGCGGCTGCCGCTGGATCCGCCGTTCGCGGCGGCCTGGGATCCGGACCCGCGTCGGCATTTCGACGCCACGATCGTCCGGGTGCACACCGACGAGGGCGTGACCGGTATCGGGTCCGGCGACACCATGGACGGGTTCGACTCCTATCGGCAGCTGTTCCTTGGCACCGATCCGCTGGACATCGTGCGGCAGGTGCGCACCATCGAGACGGCCAACTTCCACGGCGCCCGCTACTGGCCGTTGGAGGTGGCGCTGTGGGACATCATCGGCAAGGTGACCAACCAGCCGGTAGCCACCCTGTTCGGCAACGTCCACAAGCGAGTGAAGGCGTACGCGTCGAGCGGCGAGCTGAAGTCGCCCGAGGATCGGGTGGCCTCCGCGCTGGCGGTCCGCGAATGCGGCTTCCGGGCGTTGAAGATCCGAATCGACCGCAACAAGATCGGCGAGGGCCTGGAATCCGTCCGCGCGGTACGCGAGGCGCTGGGCGACGGGTTCGACATCATGGTCGACCTCAACCAGTCCTGGCGGATGGCGGGCGATATCGAACCCGCGACCGACCTGGCCGCGACCCGTGGACTGGTGCGCAAACTGGCCGACCTTGACGTGTTCTGGGTCGAGGAGCCACTCCCCTACGCCGACGTGTCCGGTTTCCGGCAGTTGCGCGCGGACAACCCGGGGGTGCGCATCGCGGGTGGTGAGATGCTGCCCTCGCCGCAGGAGCTGTTGGGCTACCTGGAGCAGGACGCGCTGGACGTCTATCAGATGGACGTGGTGCTGGCGATCGGCATGTACCGTGCGCGCACCTTCGCCGAACTCGCCCAACTCAAACACCGCCAGTTCACCCCGCACAGCTGGACCAACGGCATCGGCGTGCTGGCCAACCTGCACGTGACCGCGGGCGTGGGCGGCGGACCGTACTTCGAGTTCCCGTACGACCCGCCGGGGTGGACGCCGGAGCGCCGCGACTTCATGCTCGCGCGGCCGGTGATGATCGACGCGGATGGCTATCTGGCCGTGCCGACCACGCCGGGTCTCGGCATCGAACTCGACGACAACGCCATCGACGACACCAGACTCTGAGGCAGGACATGGATTCGCATGACGACTGGCTGGCCAACGCGGCAAAGCTAGACCCGCCCACCAAGCTCTACCTCGACGGCGGCTATGTCGACGCCGCCTCCGGCGCCACCTTCGACACGTTCGCGCCGCGCGACGGTTCGGTACTCGCCTCGGTCGCCTCGGGCGATGTCCAGGACGTGGACCGCGCGGTGGCCTCGGCCCGTGCCGCGTTCGAGGACGGGCGCTGGCGGGACCTGCCGCCCAAGCAGCGCAAGGCGGTGCTGCTGCGCTTCGCCGAGCTGATCCGTGAGCACGACACGGAACTCGCACTGCTGGAATCGCTGGACGTCGGCAAGCCGATCACCGAGGCCATCAGGGTGGATGTGGCCAAGACGGCCGAGACCATCCAGTGGTACGCGGAGGCGATCGACAAGACCTACGAGCAGATCGCGCCCACCCCCGCCGACGCGCTCGCGTTGATCACGCACGAACCGCTCGGCGTCATCGGGGCGGTCGTGCCCTGGAACTACCCGCTGATGATCGCCGCCTGGAAACTCGGTCCCTCGCTGGCCACCGGTAATTCGGTGGTGGTGAAACCGGCCGAGCAGTCGCCGCTGGGCACGTTGCTGCTGGCCAGGCTGGCCACCGAGGCCGGGCTGCCGGACGGCGTCTTCAACGTGGTCACCGGATTCGGCGAGACGGCGGGCCAGGCACTTGGCCGGCACGAGGACGTCGACAAGATCGCGTTCACCGGTTCGACCTCGGTCGGGCGGCTGTTCCAGCGCTATGCCGCCGACTCCAACGGCAAGGGCGTGTCCATCGAGGCGGGCGGCAAGTCCGCGCAACTGGTGCTGCCGGACGTGCCGGACATCGCGGCCGCGGCGAGCGCGATCGCCTGGGGCATCTACTACAACGCAGGCCAGAGCTGCAATGCCGGCTCCCGCCTCGTGGTGCACGAGTCCATTGCGGACGAACTGGTCGACGAGGTGCTGAAGGTCGCTGGCACGTTCGTGGTCGGCGATCCGCTCGACCCGGCCACCACCATGGGCGCGATCGTTTCACAGTCCCAGTTGGACACCGTGCTCTCCTACATCGAGACCGGGCGCGCCGAGGCGAACACGGTGCACGGCGGCAGGCGGATCCTGGCCGAGACCGGTGGCTGGTTCGTGGAACCGACCGTACTGCGCGACGTGCCGAACTCCGCGTCCGTCGCCCAGCAGGAGATCTTCGGCCCGGTGCTGGCCACCATGACGTTCCGCGACCTCGACGATGGCGTGCGCATCGCCAACGACACCCGCTACGGCCTCGCCGCGTCCGTGTGGACGGCGGATCTGAGCCGCGCGCACCGGATCGCTCGCGCGCTGCGCGCAGGAACCGTCTGGGTCAACACGTTCGACATGAGCGATGTGATCACCCCGTTCGGCGGGTTCAAGGACACCGGCACCGGCCGGGACAAGTCCTTGCACGCCATCGAGAACTACACCGCGTTGAAAACCACCTGGCTGGCACTCTGAAGAGAAAGGTCTATACAGCCGTGAGAGTTGGGTTCATCGGCCTCGGCAGCATGGGCGCGCACATGGCCCGCAACCTGCTGCACGCCGGATTCGACGTGACCGTCCACGACGTACGCGCGGAGTCGGCCACCGAACACCTCGCGCTCGGCGCGACTCTGGCCGACACCGCGGCCGAGTGCGCGGCAGCGGTCGACGTGCTGATCACCATGCTGCCCGATCCGCGCACGGTCGAGCTGGTGATGCTGCGTGCGGGCGCCGCTGCCGCGCTGCGCCCGGACGCGCTGTGGGTGGACATGTCCACGTCGACCGCGCAGACCGCGCGACTGGTCGGCGAGGTCCTTGACGTGAACGGAGCACGCAGGCTCGACGCGCCGGTCAGTGGCATGTCGGCCGGTGCGGCAGCGGGAATCCTGCAGATCTTCGTCGGTGGCGAACTCGCCGACTTCCACCGCGTGCTGCCGCTGTTCGAGGCCATCGGCGACCCGAACCGGGTACTTCACGTCGGCGGGCTCGGCGCTGGCTACACGGTGAAGCTGATGATCAACCTGCTCTGGTTCGCGCACCTCGTGGCCACGTCCGAGGTGTTGGCCATCGGCGTGAAGTCCGGTGTGGACCTGGCCACATTGCACCGCTCGTTGCAGGCCAGTCCGGCCAATTCCCACTTCCTGGCCAACGACGTCCTGTCGATCTTCAGTGCGGGCGACTACGACGAGGGCTTCGCCCTGAAGCTGGCCTGCAAGGACCTCGGTCTTGCCGTGGACGCCGGCCGCGACATCGGCGTCTCCGTCGAACTGTCCGCGCTGGTCGAACAGATCTACCGGCGGGCGAGAACGGTCTATGGCGACGCGGCGGGCGAGATGACCCCGGTGCGGCTGTACGAGAGCCTGGCCGGACAGCCGTTCCGCTTCGCCGAGCCGCCCATCGCCGCGGGCGACGACACCCACCTGGCCCTGGCCTGAATCGGAGCGCGCGATGACCACCAGCACCCCCACCGCCCGTCTCGCCGACACCACCATCACGGTCGCGCCGACCTGCCGGGTCGAGTTCGGCGCGGGCAGCATCCACCGCCTGCCGGACGCGATCGCCACGCTCGGCCGGCAACGTGCGTTCGTCGTGACCGATCGGGGCCTGCGCGCGGCCGGCGTGCTCGACCGGGTATTGCACGTGCTCACCGACGCGGGCCTTGAACACGGCGTGTACGACGGCGTGCTGCCGAACCCATCGACGTCCACAGTGGACGACGGCGCCGCGCTGGCCCGCACGTTCGGTCCGGCCGCGATCGTCGCCCTCGGCGGCGGTTCGGCCATGGACGCGGCCAAAGGCATCGCCCTGCTCGCCGCCAACGGTGGCACCGCAGACGAATTCGACTACCGCGACGAGCCCGCCAATCCGGGCCTGCCGATCGTGGCCATCCCGACAACGGCCGGCACCGGCGCGGAGACCAACGGCTTCGGCGTCATCGAGGACACCACGCGGCGTTGCAAGGTCTACATCGGACACGACACGGTCCGGCCGAGGATCGCGATGCTCGACCCGGAGCTGACGATCGGCGTGCCCGCGCCGGTCACCGCGGCGACCGGGATCGACGCGCTGGTGCACGGCATCGAGTCGCTGTCCTCGCGCGGCGCGAACCCGATCTCGGTCGGCTATGCCATGCAGGCGGTGCGGATGGTGTCCTCGTGGCTGCCGGCCGCGGTCGAGGACGGCACCGACCTCGAGGCGCGCTCGCAGCTCCTGCTCGGCGCGCACCTGGCCGGGCAGGCCCTGACCATCAGCGGGCTCGGCCTTGTGCACGGCGTCGCACACGCGCTCACCGCGCACACCGGCACCCCGCACGGCGTCGCCCTCGCCGCGGTCCTGCGTCCCGTGATGGAGTTCAACGCCGACACCGCACGGGCCGGCTACGTCCAGGTCGCCGAGGCCATGGGCGCCACCGAGGCGATCCAGGCGGTCGACGAACTCGTCGAGCGGGTCGGGATCCGCAGGCCGCTGCGCGATCTCAACTGCGTGCGGAACATGTTGCCGGACATCGCGGCAGCCGCCGTCGCGGACGCGGTCACGTCCAATTCACCCCGCCTGCCGGCCACGGGCGATGTGCTGGAGATCCTGCGCGCCACATTCTGATCGTTGCCACACCCGGACTGACATAACTGTAGAATCGCTGTATCTGTCAGTCTGGGTGTGGAGGGTGTGTCGATGGTAGCGGTCGGCCGGTTCGGGCTGGAACTGGCGCCCGGCGGGCTCCGGTTGGCGCAAGGGCTTGTCAACACCACCCTGAGCCGCAACCAGGGCGAGCCGGACCTCGATCTGCTCTCCGACACCGGCACGGCCAACGACTGGGCGGCGCCCAGCCTGGCCGAGTGGGCCGCCGCGACCGGTCACACCGCGCCCCGACTGACTCTGCGGCGCGACGACCTGCCCCCGTTGCGCCGGGTACGGGAGGTGCTCCGGCGGCGGTTGCGCGCGAACGCGGCCCACGTCGACGCACCCGACGAGCCGATCGCCGCCGGAGCGTTCGACCTGGACCTCACGCTGACCCTGCACGCGGACGGCCGCATCGACTACGCTCCCGCCGGATCGGGTTGGCGACAGCTCGCGAGCCTGGCCGTGACCGAGGTCCTGCTCGCGCAGGCCGCGGGCACGCTGCCAAGGCTCAAGACCTGTGCCGCCCTGGATTGCGGCGCCGGCTTCTACGACGCATCGCCCAACCGGACCAGGGTGTGGCACGACACCAAGATGTGCGGCAACGCGCCCAACCTGCGCGCGTCGCGGGCGCGGCGCGGGTAGGTCGGACGCGTTCGCGCTCGGATCAGGCCGGGAACAGCCGCACCGCGGACAGCCACACGGTGGTCGGGTTGACCCGGTCCGGGAACCGGGCCACGACCCGGTCGAAGAACGTGGCGCGGTCGCCCGCGTCCTCGGCGATCCTGCCCACCGCTGTGAGGTAGTCGCGGGTCTCGGCGATGATGCCGGGATCGTCGGG
>DASYBO010000390.1:0-15642 GCA_036500685.1 Pseudonocardiaceae bacterium
GCCGGCCAGTGGTGCCGGTGAGTGTGGTTTGACCGGCACGTTGGTGTCGTGCCTCGCGCAGAGCGCGACGTCCCCGGTTGGTGGTGGCTGTGCCGGCCTCGCGGCCACCGAGCAGGCATGCGTGATGGCCGAACCCCCAACCTGGCGATCCCCAACCCCGTCGATCCACCGACGTCCGGCACTGGTTCGTGTATGTCGGAGCCCGGCGGGGTGACGCCGACGGATCTGTATGCGGCCGGTAATGCGAGAGAGGTCAAGGGGCCAGATGAGCACGGGATCTCGAGCTGTCGGGTCCGGGTGACAGGGTGTCATCCGTGACCGGGGCTCAGGGAATGGCCGCACGCCAAGAGATCATCCAGGGAGCGTCGTCGTTCGCCGATCCGTCCCCAGATCCCGCTCAGTGGTGCGCGGTACTATCGGCTACCGGCCGGCACGCGACTTCCGGAGGGAATGCAGGTGATCGCCGACGGCAGCGATGTCGGTGGCAGGCAAGGCCCAGGTCACCACAGTTTCTATGTGGACTGTGACATGTCGTACGAGGATTTCCTAGCACAGTTCCGGGACCTCGGATGGGAGGGTCCTCTTGGCCGGCTCTGAACCACCGCGGGAACTGTGGGAGGAGATGGTAACGGCGGACCGGACGCTGACCGGTGCCCAATTCCAGTTCTCCCGGACGACCACCGACGCGCGCCGCGCCTGGCTGTCGCGGCAGCTGAGAGGCGGTGACCGGCCAACGGCTCTCGGATATCTCGCCACTTTTTCCGAAGATGCCTACGAACTGCTGCCCGACCTGCTGTGGCTGGGCCTGTCGCACGCCTGGGCCGGTGAGGTGAGGAACGCGATCGGCCGGATACCGAAGGCAAAGTTGTTGCCCGGCTTGGCCGAACTGTTGCCGCCGCTGCTCGACGAGGCGGACGGCGACCAGGATGGTTACGATGACTATGCGACGCTACTGGAGTCGGTAGCCGCGTGGTACCTGCTGCATGTCCTGTGTAGGCGAGCGGAGGCCAATCCGGACCCGGACGTGCGGGATGTAGGCGGATCGTTCGCGGAGCGATATGGTGCCCTGTGGCAGGGGAAATGAGGCATTGCTCAAGCGGGCCTGATATTCAGTATATCGTTCAGATACCTTGAGGAGTAGGTTTTGTCATATCGGGAGATAGCGCAGGAAGGCCTCACGACCAGGTTTTCCGACCATCCACAAGTGACTGTGGTCACTCGGTCCGCCGGTAATCCGCCCACCCTTCGGCTTGAATACGTTTCCGAGCCGCGGCGAGGTCGATGCACTGTTGTCGAATTCGAAGGTGTCTCCTGGTATGCCTGGACCGACGAGAGTTTCGAATTTTTCAATGAAAATTCCGACGACTTCGAGTTCGGCCTGATCGAGATTACCAACTCTGAACGGATTCAGCGATGGGCCAACAGCGCGCCAGGACGCGGCTTGCCGTGGGCCCTCAAGGAATCAGACCTCCATCACTATCGTCTTGGCTTCGAGGATCACGGCACGTACGACGTCATCTGCGCTGAAATGAACGTCAACGTCGGGCCTTGCGAGTAAGATCGGGAAGGACGCGTTCCTGCGGTGCTAGCCGGGTGTCTTGGGTGGGGCGTGGAGATGCGTGCGTTCGCCCTGTCGGCCGAACAGGCTGAGGAACTCGACCGGTTCGGTACTTGCTGCGCCGAACCAGCGCGGCACGCGGGTGTCGAACTCGGCGGCCTTGCCAGGGACAGCACTAGGTCGTGCTCGCCGAGTACCCGGCGTAACCGTCCGTTGAGGACATACAGCCATTCTTAGCCCTCATGGGCCTGCGGATCGGGTTCGCCTCGCCGGACGCAGTAGGTTGTGTGCCATGGCGGTTTACTACACGATCGAATTCCCTGACTACTTTGCCGACTATGCTGTGGAGATCGAGGCCAAGGGCTACTTCGCTGACCTTGCCATCACCTTCCAAGGGCGTGAAATTCGACCGACATTCTACGATCTGGACCGGTTTACTCAAGAATGTGAAGATGCATTCGAATCGGGTCGAGCGTACTACGCGGCGCCCATGCTCGTCGTTGTCCGAAGAGTTGTTCGGGAAGAAATAGTCGCGACGGTCGAGGCGCTGGCTGCGGGCGACTTCGCGGACCTGCTCGGTGGCTGAGAAGCTTTGGCAGTGGCGGCCTTTGTGACCCTGGTACCTGCCATGAGTTCAAGTGCGTCACGAGTCCGGAAGATGACGTCCGGTAGGCTAGATGACCTGGACATGGCGCTGCGCAGGAGATGAAGATCTAGCCCTTCGGAGCCGCCTTGCGTGGAACGTTTCAAACAGAGGTGCGACTGATGAGTGCTGAGCTGAGTGACGACACCCTCGGATGGTTGTTGCGCGTGTCTCACGACGGCTCGCCGCCGCCGTGGCGGGCGTGGGTCGAGGGACGAGATCACACTTCTGGGGACAGCTTCATCCAGATCGGTCCCGATGATCAACGCGGCGAGGACATGTATGTGTCGAGAGACAGCGCGCCAGCGTCAGCTCAAGACCTGGACCTGATCGCGGCGGCCCGCAATTATCTGCCGATGCTGGTAGACGAGCTCCTGCGACTGCGGAAGTTGTCAAGGTGAATGAAGCCAGCAGGAGTGATGTCAGGCGACGTTGGCTTCGGTGGTCGGCGCCAGCACCGCTGACCGCTGGCGAGCAGTCTCGATGGCCAGGCCGTAGTGGAAATCGCCAGGCGTGCGCAATCCGATCCCCGCATGCCGGTGATCATGGTTGTAGTAGTCGACGAACTCGGCGACAAACACCCGAGCCGCGTGCAGCGAGGTGAACCGTTCCGGGAACACCGGCGCGTATTTCAAGGTCTTATTTCACGCCTCCGAATAGGGACTGTCGTTGGACACCTTGGGCCGGGAATGGGATCGGGTTAGCTCCAGTTCTCGTGTGAGTCGGGCTATGTCGGCCTGTTCGGCGCTGGGGTGGACTATCTTCGCGCCGGGCTTCTTGTCTTGCGGCATCCCGGCGTCACGCAGCTTGCGCCATTCCGAGATCTGTGCGGAGTAGATGCCGTGTTCGCGGAGGTAGGCGGCGCCTTCGCCGGTCGCGCATGCCGCTTCGTAGGCGAATAGATGGCCAAGCTTCTCGGTCGGGGTGAACGTCCGACGGCGTCGGGGACCACCTTCACGCGGACCAGGAGTACTCACCACGTCATCCTGGACTACCGGGCTGCTGACATTACGGACCTTCGGTTCTCGCCCTCCGTGAGACGGACTTGCCACGAACCACTGGCCTCATCCAGATCCTGACATGCAGGGGGCCCGCAACTCGGTCCGCCGGTCCACAGTCAGCTCGGCCAGCCTTTCAGACACGCCCTCATCGCTGGGCTGGTGTGGGGATGGCGTTGTCGATGAGGACGGCGGCGATGGCGGCGGCGGTGGGGAAGGTTTCGCTGTTGAGGGCTCGGTTGCGGGCGGAGGCGCCATCGAGCAGCAGCGCGAGTTGTTCGCCGAGCTGTTCGGGGTTGGTGGCACCGGCTTCGCGTGCGGTTTCGGCCAGCCGTGCGGCGACGGCTTTCTTGTAGTCGTGCGCGCGTTGGCGTGCGGGGTGTTGCGGGTCGTTGATTTCGACGGACGCCGCTATATAGGGGCACAGCGGCGTGATGTCGTCCGGTGTCGCCGTCGTGGGTAGGTCGAAGGCCGCGAGAAGTCGTTCGCGAGGCGTGAGGTCGGTGCGGTCGAACACCCCGGGCATGACGTCGGGATCGAATCGGCGCAGGTACTCGGCGACGAGGTCGTCCTTGCCGGTGAAGTGTTGGTAGGCCGTGCGCTTCGACACCTGCGCTGCCGCACAGAGTTGGTCCATGCCGGTCTGGTTGATGCCTTGATCGCGGAACAGTTGTTGTGACGCGTTGAGGATGCGCTCGCGCGCGCCCCTGCCGCGCCGCTGGCCCTGGGGGCCTTTCTCCCACTCCGTCATACCGCGAGCATAGCCTAATTGGGTAACGCGCGGTGTACATAGCTTGCGCTTCCGTCGATCATCCGATACGTTAAGCACACTGGCCGGTGTACATAAAATTCGGACAATGGAGTGATCGTGGGAAAGCTCGATGGCAAGGTAGCGGTGATCACGGGCGGAACAAGCGGCATGGCGCTGGCCGGCGCCAAGCTGTTCGTCGAAGAAGGCGCCTACGTATTCATCTCGGGCCGGCGGCAGGAATCGCTGGACGACGCCGTCAAACTGATCGGCCGGAACGTGACCGGCGTGCAGGGCGATGCGGCCGATCTGGACGATCTCGACCGCTTGTTCGACACGGTCAAGCAGGAAAAGGGCACGATCGACGTGTTGTGGGCCAGTGCAGGAACGGGCGAGCAGCGCAGGCTCGGCGAGATCACCGAGGAGCACTTCGATGTCGCCTTCGGGCTCAACGCGCGCGGCACGCTGTTCACGGTGCAGAAGGCGCTGCCACTGTTCAACGACAGCGGCTCGATCTTCATGACCGGATCGAACGCGTCGGTCAAGGGCTATCCGGAGTGGAGCGTGTACGCGGCCAGCAAGGCCGTGCTCCAGGCCTACGCCCGCGTGTGGCTATCCGAGTTGAAGGACAGGCGGATCCGGGTGAACGTGCTGATGCCGGGCCAGGTCGCCACGCCGAAGCAGGAGGAGTTGTTCGACGAGGAGACGAAGCGCCAGTTCGAATCCCTGATCCCGCGGGGAGAGATGGGCCGCCCCGAGGAGATCGCGACGGTCGCGTTGTTCCTCGCCTCGGACGACTCGAGCTATGTGAACGGGATGGAACTGGCTGTCGATGGCGGCACCGCGGCGGTCTGAGCGGCAGAAGCTGATCTGACGCCAGAAAGCCAGAGTAGCCAACCTTTTCGATCGTCAGGCAAGACGGGACAACTCATGAGCAGCATCAGCATCATCGGCTGAAAACCAGGCGGTCCGGGGGATGGATCGCGCCTTGGACGTCACGGACGTCTCCGGGGTGCACGCAGCGGGTGGACGGCCCGGCGCGCGGCCGACCTCCCGGCGCTCCACCGTGCCCGCCTTGAGGCGTTCCGCCCGCTCCACTAAGAAGCCGGCTTCCTCCACCAACGGCAGCGGTCGGCGCGGCTGGTAGTCACCCAGCATCCGCACGGAGAGCTTTTCCAGGAGTCGCTGGCCCGACCAGACAACGATCTCCCGGCGCGATGACACGCGAGCGAACGGCCCAGGACGTACGCGGGGGTTGACTGCCTCATTATGTTAGTGAAAACTAACCGTTAGTGAATGCTGGCCGAGCAGGAGACGGCTGGAGCGCGCTGGCGGATGGCACCCGGCGTGCCATTGTCGGCCGCCTCGCGGAGGGACCGCAGGCGGTGGGACAGCTCGCCGCGCAACTGCCGGTGACGCGATCCGCGGTCTCGCAACATCTGAAGATCCTCAAGGATGCCGGCCTGGTCAGTGAGCACGCGGTCGGCACGCGACGGATCTATCGGCTCAACCCGACGGCGGTGGCCGCGTTGCGCGATCAGCTCGACACCTTCTGGCAGCGGGCGCTGAACAGCTATGTGGATGTCGCCGAGCAAGCGACGGAGGAGAGTTCATGACCGGAACCGAGACCACGGTGGTCCGCAAGCAAGTGGTGGTCAACGCGGCGATCGACAAGGCTTTCGCGGCGTTCACCGAGCGGTTCGGCGACTTCAAACCACCAGAACACAACCTGCTCGGCTCGCCGATCGCCGAGACGGTGTTCGAGCCGCGCGTCGGTGGCCACATCTACGACCGCGCGACCGACGGCAGAGAGTGCCGCTGGGCACGTGTGCTGGCCTACGAACCGCCGCACCGCGTCGTGTTCAGTTGGGACATCGGGCCGCAGTGGCAGGTCGAGACCGATCCCGAACTGACCAGTGAGGTCGAGGTCCGGTTCGTCGCTGAGGCACCGGATCGCACCAGGGTCGAGCTGGAACACCGCAACCTCGACCGGCATGGTCCCGGTTGGCAGTCGGTCAGCGAGGGCATCGCCGGCGACCAGGGCTGGCCGCTGTACCTGGCGCGCTACGCCGTGCTGTTCGAACAGGAGGGCTGACACGAAGCTGAACGCGGCGCGCTGTTCACAGCGTGCCCGTCAGCTCGTGATGGGATCGAACCGCGCGATGGGGTTGGGGACGTCGTCGAAGCCGACGGTAAGGCTGACGACGACGCCCTGATCACGGTGGCTGCCTGCGCGGCTGGTGCCTGATCCGAAGTTGGTCGAGTCGGCGTGGGATCGAATCAAGGCTCTGCGGAGCGAGCAGTCGAGTAGCGGCCATGAGCTGGTGGAGCGTGGACCAGCCGAAGATGATCCTGATCCCCGTAGACGTGTGCGGCTCGTTTCCCGTCGGGACGAAGCGGGTCGGCTGGGCTTCTCGGCCTGGCGCCTTTGCTGGTCACGGTGCCTCTTCTGTCCGGTAAAAGCGTTGTGCCGAGGTCCAGGCACGCATTACTGTGCTGGCGGGCCGTGACTGGCGTTCGGGTGGAGCACCACCGGGGAGCGGCCTCCCGGTTTGTTACCGGGCACAGCCGTGCGCCTGGGCGAGCATCTGCTGCCGCCCGAAGGAGCACGCGCATGATCAACGCAGGTACCGCTTCGCTACCGCCGACGGAAAAACCGCTCATCGTCGGGATCGTCAACATCACCGAGGACTCGTTCTCCGACGGTGGCCACTACCTGGACCCCGCGACCGCGCTCGCGCACGCGCGCCGCCTGCGAGCCGATGGCGCCGACGTCATCGAATTGGGTCCCGCCGCCAGTCACCCGGACTCCGTTGCGGTCACCGCCGAGGAGGAACAACGGCGCCTCGCGCCGGTCCTGGAACAGTTGGCGGCCGACGGAATCCCCGTCGCGGTGGACTCGTTCCAGCCACAGACCCAGCGCTTCGCCATCTCCTCAGGCGCGGCCTTCCTCAATGACATCCAGGGGTTCGGCACCCCCGCCATGTACCCAGCGCTGGCGGCAAGCCGGTGTCGGCTGATCGTCATGCACTGCGTACAGCCCGCCGCGCCTGCCACCAGGGTGGTCACCGACCGGGCGGAGGTCTGGGCCGGCATCCGCCGGTTTTTCACCCGGCGGCTCGCCGCGCTGCGGGCCGCCGGTATCAGTCGGGACCGGCTCATCATCGACCCTGGGCTCGGCTACTTCCTGGGAAGTACGCCGGAACCCTCCCTGGCCGCCCTGGCCGGAATCCGAGAACTCAAGGACACCTTCGGCACTCCCGTCCTGGTATCCCCGTCTCGCAAATCGTTCCTCCGTGCGCTCACCGGCAAAGACGTCGCCCAGTCCGGTCCGGCGACACTGGCCGCCGAGATCTTCGCCGCGTGGCAAGGAGCCGACTACATCCGCACTCACGATGTCGCGGCAACGCGCGACGCGCTCACCCTGCTGGCGGCCATCGCCCGCCAAGCCAGCCAGGCGTAGCCATACTCCTGCTGGCACCACGTCCGGCCGATCGCGCAAAGCGCTCGGCCGGGATACCCAGCCGAGCGTCTCGCCAAGCTCCTGGTCGAAGCCGGTGCCGATCAGCCGATCGGGCCGCTGGTCGGGGTCACCGTGACGGTGTGCTGCTGGCCGGAGGTGTCGGTGTAGCCGACGGTCAACTGCTGGCCTGGGTGGAAGGTGTCCATCAGGTTGGTCAGCGCGCTCGCCGAGTTGACCGCGGAGCCGTTCACCGAGGTGATCGCGTCACCAGCGACGAGACCAGCCTGCTGCGCGGGCCCGTTGGCGACCTCACCGACGATTTGCGCGCCCTGGCCGGTGGCACTCACTGACACACCAAGGAAAGCGCTTTGTCCGATGTGGACAGTTGTGGAGGCTTGGCCGCCGATGATTTGGTGCGCCAACGAGATCGCCTCGTTGATCGGGATCGCGAAGCCCTGGGTGGCACCCTGGCTCTGCTGCCCCTGACCGCCCTGGCCGCCCTGACCGAAGCTGCTCTGCTGGCCCTGGCCGTTCGGGGAACTCGATGACGCCGCCGTGTCTATACCGATCACCTGGCCAGCGCTGTTCACCAGTGCGCCGCCCGAGTCGCCAGGCTGGATGTTCGCGTTGGTCTGAATCAGGCCGGACAACTGCTCGGACGAGCTGCCTGACCCGTCCGAGGCCGTGATCGACTGGTTCAACGCGGTGACCGTGCCCGTGGCCACACTCGGCGTGCCACCGACACCACCGGCGTTGCCGATCCCGGCTATGGCTTGACCGGTGGTGACCTTCGACGAGTCGCCAAGGGTGGCCGTCTGCAACCCGGAGGCGCCCTGCAACTGAAGGACCGCGATGTCCTTGGTGCGGTCGTACCCGACCACGGTGGCCGTATAGGTCTTGCCGTTGCCGAGGTCGGTCACCTTGATGCTGGTCGCGCCCTCGACGACGTGGTTGTTGGTGAGGATTTCGCCGTTGGCGGTGAGCACGATGCCGGTGCCGGCCGCCTCCGCACCCTGGTAGCCGAGCACGGTATTGATGTCCACCAGTCCGGGGTCGACCTTCTGCGCGACCGCTGACGCGTCGATCGAGTTGTTGTTGCCGCTGCTGATGTTGGCCACCGAACCGAACCCCTGGTTCGCGTCGTTTCCACCCCAGGCGAACCGGGCGATACCGATCCCGGCCACCACCGACAGCGCCGCCACGCCGGCCGAGATCCCGACGGTGAGGCCGGTACGACGACGGCGCGGCGGTTGCGGTGCCGGCAGGTACTGCTGGGTCCATGGTCCGGAGGCATAGCCACCCCCGAAAGGCTGGCCGGGGTTGGGCTGGCCGGGGTTCGGCGGATAGTGGATGGGCTGCGTGTGCGCGGCGTCGGGGCCGGAGCCGGGGGTGCCCGGCTGGGCCTGGTGCGGCTGCCCCGCGCCGGGGTGGCCTGCCGACCGGTTCGGATCGAACTCGTTCATTGCTGCTCCCCAATGGTCCACATTCGCCGTCGCTGTATGGGAACCACGTAACCAACCCAACCTGAGATTTGCCTTGGGCAAACACCTGGGATTGGCTGAGGAACTGCTTCGAATTCCCAGCAGCGAAACGCGCAGGCCGGGGCCGTCCACTCCGACGACCCCGGCCTGCGGTTCAGAGGCTGCGGGCGAGGATGTCGCCGTGGGAGGTGGTCGCCTGGATGGGGTTGGGGGGTGTGGATGTGGAGGGTGGCGTCGGTGTAGGTGACGGTGGTCTGTTCGGCCGCGGTGACGTCGCGGTTTTTGGTGGGGTTGGCGGGCTGGATGTCGACGGTGGTGTCGGTGCGGTCGGTGGCGGTGAGGTGGACGCGGCCTGCGGGGATGTCCAGGACGGTGGTGAGGGGGTTGGGGGTGGTGAAGGTGCGCATCGTGTTCTCCTGACGGTGGGTGGTGCTGGTCATGAGAACCACGATCGCCTGGAGTTCTGACACGGGAGGGTCACTGCGCTGACCCGGTCCTGACACGGTGTCGCCCGGCTCGTAATCCCGAGCCGGGCGACATCTTCTGGGTTTTGGCTGCCGGATTACAGGCCGAGCGCGGTGTACAGGCCTGATGCGATGGGCGAGCCCCAGCCGGTCACGTTGTCGTAGCCCGGACCGGCGCTGAAGGAGCCATTGCTCCCCGACGTGATGTCGTTGAACGCCGACGAGTAGCTGGACCCGTTGCCGATATTGGCGTACGCGGTGTCCGGGTTGCCCAGCTTCTTGCCCGACTGGGCGTCGAACAACGCGGTGATGCCGGCCCACAGGGGCGCGGCGCAGCTCGTGCCGCCGTACACCTGCCAGCTACCCGCCGAGTAGATGGCGTAGCCGGTGTTCGGGTCGGCGTCAGCGGACACGTCCGGCACGTTGCGGCTGGAGTACACGGCCGACACGCCGCCGCCACTGCCGCTCCAGGCCGACTCGGACCCTGGGCCGTTCAACGTGGTGCCACCGGTACCGGCGACGTCCGGCGAGGAGGCCGGGTAGTCGACCGCGGTGCTGCCGTCCTGGCAGTCGTCCGAGCCGCTGTCACCCGAGGCCGAGTAGTAGCTGATGCCCTCGGCCGTGCCCTGGGCCAGCGCGCTGTCCGTGCTGGTCAAGGTTGCCGGCGTGCTCTGCGTCTCACACTGGCCCCAGGAAATCGACGTCACCGAGACCTTGTCGTCCGACGCGATCTGGGCAGCCATGTCGATCTGGCCCTGGTCGGAGTTGGGTGCCTCGTAGACGTAGGTCGACGCCGAGGGTGCCATCGCGTTGACGACCTCGATATCCAACTCGACCTCGCCCTGGCCCTGGCCCGGACTGGAGTCGTAGTTGGCGCCGTCCACCGAGACCGTGGTCGGGGTGGAGGAGTTGAGGCCGTAGTTGCTGTCGTACGCGGAGATGTTGCTGCTCTGGTAGCCGTCGAACTCCCACAGGGCGACCGAAACGCCGCTGCCCTGGCCGAGGCCGGACACCGAGTACGCGGAGGCCAGGTCGGACGGACCGTATCCGCCTGCGGTGAGCGGGCGTGCGGTCGCCTTCACGTTGTGGGCTTTCCGGGTCCCGTGGTTGTCGAGACCGGCGACACCCGTGATGGCACCGGCCACAGTGGCCGGCAGAGCGGGCGCGGTTTCGTTGGCGTAGAAGGTCTTACCGCCTTGCTTGTACACGCCGAGCCTGGTCCCGAAGGTCTGCTCGATCTGGCCAGCGGTACCGGTCGCGTCGACGACCTGGCTGTTGGCCCGTACCGGCTTGACGGTCAGGCCGTGGCCGGCGAGGAATGACGTCACCGTGGCGATCTCGGCCTTGGTCGGGCCGTATCGTGCGGTGAACTGCGCAGGCGTGAGGAAATGGCGGTACTGCGCGGAGTGCGGGTTGCTCACGTCGGACAGGAACTTGTGCAGACCGGCATTGTCGCGCAGTTTCAGGGAAACGGCCACCGACACCGGCTTGTTCACAGCGAGCTCACCGAGCTTGGCACTGTGAATGACGGCGGGATTGACATTGTCAGGAACGGCAACCAACGGATTGGCGGCGGCGTTCGCGGTTCCAGCGAACATCACACTGGCCAGGATCGGCAATGGTGCGATGGTCGTGGCGATGATGCGCAGGGTTTTGTTCACGGCACAACTCCAGCATTGTCGGGTGTTCTGTCGTGTTGAGCGGTTTTCGCCGATGACGCTATGGCGCCGTTTCCTGCTAGGTCAACAGACGGTTCTTCACTCGGCGAACGCTGTTATCCGAAGCAATCCTCCGTTGTGGGCCGATCGGGTTACGCTGCCAGCAGAGCGCGCAGGCGGGAGCGCCTGTCCATGGTCAGCGGTGTACCGTCCATCGTCGCGAGGGTGATCTCGGCGACGGTCGCCAACACCGCGAGGATTGGCGCGAGGCCGGCAGGCAGGAACGTGGTCATGGTGCGGGTGTAGGCGATGAAATGAGGGAAGTCACCCCACGATGTCCCCGATGATCCTGGCGGGCCGAGAATCCCGAAGCGGTCGGCGACAGCGAGAAGGAACTCGGCGGCCATCATGACGCGGACGACGACGGCCAGCCACCGCCGGCGCGGGTTTCGGTTGGTCACCGCGAACACCGCGAACACGATCACGATGACTATCCCGAGTGGATCCGGGCCTGGCGCGCTGTGCAGTGTGAAAACGTCAAGTATGTCCCAGATCACTTGCACGGTAAGGGTAAAGGCGAGGATGACGGTCGCGTAGCGCTTCATGCAAGGGAGGAGCGGCCGGTGACGAGAAACGTTCCCTAGCCGCATGGTGACCCATGTCATGGGAACGTTTCCGCGTTGGGCGCGCTCGCCGTCAGCGGGGCAGGTCGGCGTGCTGTTCCAGGAACCTGGCTACCTGCGCCGGATCTTCAAGGGGCAGCGGGTACACCACGAGCCGGTCGACGCCGAGATCGGCATAGCGGCGGGCCGCGTCGGCGTCCACGCTGACCGGGGAGAGCTGCAGATAGGTGATCTCCAGGCGGCCGAGCCGGGCTGGACGGTCGACCTCGGTGGCGGCGCGGCGCAGCCCGTCGAGGTGCGCGGCCAGGTCGTCCTGGGTGCCGTTGCCGAACCAGCCGTGGCCATGGGCGAGCGCTCGACGGAACGCGGCTCGGCTGTGACCGCCGACGATGATCCGGGGGCCACCCGGTCGCGTCGGGCGAGGATGGGCATCGACGTGGTCGAACGACACGTATCGGCCGTGATAGGCCGGTGCCTCCTGGGTCCACAACGCCGTCATGGCATCGAGGTACTCGTTGGTCCGTTGACCTCGCTCCGCCATGTCCACGCCGACCGCGGCCATCTCCGGTTCGAGGTAGCCGGCACCGACCCCGAGCAGCAACCGGCCCGTGCTGAGCACATCCAGGCTCGCCGCCTGCTTGGCCAGCACGACCGGATTGCGCTGGGGCAGAATCACGATTCCGGTGCCCAGTTCGATCGTCGTGGTCGCGGCGGCGACAAAGGCCAGGTGCACCAGCGGGTCCACGATCGGGTCGGTGGGATCCATGGGCGAATCGGGCGTACGAGGGCTCGGCAGCACTACGTGCTCGCCCGCCCACCACGACGAATATCCCAACTTCTCGGCTCGTTGCGCGAGCTTGACCGTGTCGACTGGGCCCAGCGTCGCTTTCGCGTTGAGCCCGTGTACCCCCAGTTCCATGCGACCAATCCTGGGTGTGATCTCCCGACGTGTCCAAGACCTCCTGTAATAGCCTATGGCTATGGACGCTCACCTTCGCGACCTCCGATATTTCGTCGCGGTCGCGGTAGAGCTCAGCTTCACCAGGGCCAGCGAGCGGTTGTTCATCTCCCAACCGACGCTGAGCAAACAGATCCGACACCTGGAAACCGGGCTGCGGGCCACCCTCTTCGTCCGCGATCGCCGCACGGTGACGCTGACCCCGGCGGGCGAAGCCCTGCTGCCGCAGGCCCGGCTGATCCTCTCGCAATGGGAACAGGCCCTGCACGCGGTCGCCGGGGCCGCTGCCGCCGGGAACACCACGCTGACCGTCGGCTTTCAGACCAGGATCGGTCGCGGGCTCATTCCCACTGTGACCGCCAGGATGGCGGAGTTGTTGCCGGGCTGGACACTGCTGTTCCGGCAGATCCCTTGGCGTGACCCCACGGCGGGACTGGCCGACGCCGAAGTCGACGTCGCGATCGCGTGGCTTCCCGTTCCCGACAACGGCCAGCTGTCCTGGCGGGTGGTCGCGACCGAGCAGCGATGGGTGGCACTGCCCGCCGGCCATCGGCTCGCCGCGCGCCCCGCCGTCGCGCTCGCCGAACTGGACCACGAACCATTCATTGCGCTCCCCGCCGCCGCGGGTCCGCTGCGCCGATTCTGGCTGGCCACGGACGAACGCTCGGTCGAACCACGGGTCGTCGCCGAGGCCGAAACCGCCGAGGAGACCTTCGAAGCGGTCGCCGCCGGGGTTGGCGTGACACTGCTTTCGGCCGGCAACGCGGAAATCTATCGGCGTGACGACGTGATCTGCCGTCCGGTCACCGGCCTCTCGCCCAGCGAACTCGCCGTCGTCTGGCGCGTCGGCGACGACCGCCCGGCCGTCCAGGTCTTCATTAACGCCTGTTACCAGTGTCTGTGCGCTGAACCAACGTCATCCGAGGCGCCGGTTCAGTCGGATCAGGAACAGTACCGTCACTCCGATCACGACAACGCCGAGCACGAGTGACAACAGAACGCGCCCATTGGCGATGCCGCTCGCCACCGCGGCCAACGAGTGTCCGACCAGCGCGCCGCCCGCCAGCCAGATCCGGTGGTGGTCGGTGAAGCCTTCGGTGGCCGACCACCGGACGACCAGCCACCCCACGGCGACCGCGACGGCGAGCGCGATCAGCATCGGGATCACCACCCAGACGCCATGTCCGACCGCGGGCCTGCCGGCGTCGGACTTGAGGGGGAACACCAGTCCGAGAAAGACAATCGGCGCGATCCCGGCGACGACGGCGAGCGTGAGGGGCTTCGGCAACCGCGCGAACGGCGCCGCTCGCACCGTTCCCAGGCGCGGTAGCACGACCAGTGCCAGGACGCCGAGCGCGACCATGCCGAGCAGGATCGCGGCCATCGCGGGCCACGGCGTTCGGTAACCGGGGTCCTGGGTGCCGGAGATGGCGACCCGGGTCAGGACGATCCCGATGACGAACACGACCGCCGTTCCGATCAGACCGAACCGGCCCAGATACGGACGCCAGGCGTAGCGCCGGAAGGCCAGGTTGGTGAGGAGGACCGGGATGAGCAGGGAAAAGACCAGGTGGTAGCCGATCTGGCTTTCCCAGTACGTGACGTTGATCCCGAGGACCCGCCCCCACTGGGCGGCGCCGTAGAGGTGTGGGCTGGTCAGCGCCTGTAGCCCGAGCCCGTCCTCGGCAAGTTCGTAGGCGAACCCGATGACAAGCAGGCCGAGCCAGCCCGCGCCGGTCCGGCAGACGAGTTCGCGGGCGAGCAGTACGCCTCCTCCGTAGATCGGTATGAGCAGCGGAAAGGCAAGCCAGATCGCCGGCAGCGAGATCCCGGTGAACGTCGCCTCCGCACACAGCGGGGCGAGCAGCAAAAGCAGCCACGCCGCCTTCAACCGTCCCTTGCCGGCCAGCATCGACACCATCCCCGTCTTATTACCTGGGTGAGTAATAAGGCCGACGGTATCATCGACGGGCGGCGAACGCGAGGAACGGGGTGGACCCGATAGCGAAAACGAATGAGCGCGCGGTGCGACGGCGACTGTCCCCGGAGGACCGGCGACGAGAGATCATCGCCGCGACGATCGACACCATCGCCGCCCTCGGATACCGGGCGACGACCTTCGCGAAGATCACCGAGCGCAGCGGCCTGAGCAGCACTCGCCTGATCTCCTACCATTTCGCCGGACGCGACGAGCTGATGCAGGCGATCGTGGCCGACGTGTACGGGCAGCTCGGAGCGCACATCGAGGAACGTCTCGCCGCGGCGAGCGGACCAAGGGCCCAACTCGCGGCCTACATCCGCGCCGTTGTCGAGTTCATCGCCGAGCACCGGGTCGAAATGCAGGCGATGACCGCGATCTTCCTGAGCTTCCGGGACGAGTCCGGCGACAGCGAGACCTACGACAACGACGACGACCAGCGCGTGATCGGCGCCGTGGAGCAGATCCTGCGTCAAGGGCAGCACGAGGGCACGTTCCGGGCCTTCGACCCGTTCATCGTCGGGTCGCTGGTGCAGCGGTCAGTGGACGGTCTGCCGTTCCTGCTGGAAACCCGGCCCGATCTCGATCTCGACGCCTACGCGGAGGAACTCGTCGAGACCTTCGACATCGCCACGCGCGCCGGCGGCGAGTGATGGCGGGGCACGACTAGATGTCGCGTCCGATGACGGCTGCCGCGGCCAGGATGTTGACGTAGTCGCGTAGGTGGGCGACCTGGCCGTCGCGGGTGGTGAGCACGAGGATGTTGGGAAGTGCGAACTCGCCGGTGGTCGCGCTGGTCCCGATGGCGTCCTGCTCGACGATGATCGTTTCCGGATCGTTGGTGTCGTGGATGGCGAGGGTGCGGTAACGCTCATACTTCTGCGGGTTGGCCTTCCATCCTGCGGTTATCCAGTTCACGATTGCGTCCCGGCCCTCAAGCCGGGACGGTACGCCTGGGGCGGTGAACGGGAACTCATGGACCGCGTCGACGGCGTACACGCGGCTCATGTCATCCGCGGACTGGCTGATAGCGGCGTGACGGACACGTTCCAGAACCTCACGCGCACTAG
>DASYBO010000391.1:0-33448 GCA_036500685.1 Pseudonocardiaceae bacterium
ACGTTGAAGTCGTAGTTGAAGTCGCTGTGGAAGGAAGATACGAACCGGAACGGCCAGCCCATTCGGCGGCGGAATGGTTCGACCTCCTCGATCGGGGCCCGGGCCACAGCTGCATAGGAGACGTCATGGTTCTGCAGGTGGACGAGAGCGCCCTCGACATGGTCGGCTTCGAAAGCGCAGCCGACGCAGGGGTTTGCTTGCCGGGGGCCCATCATGGAGTGCTTGACAATGAGCTGGCTGCGCCCTTCGAAGAGCTCAAACAGCGAGATCTGCCCTTCCGGCGTGCCGAAGAGGTACTCCTTCTCGATCCTGACCCAGGGCAGGGCGCGGCGTTGCGCGGAGATGGTGTCACGAAGCCTCGTCAGCTCCTTCTCCTTCGCCAGCAGTTCTATGCGTGCGTCGAGCCATTCCTCGGCGGAGACGACCTGGTGCCCTTCCATACTTGATCCCTTCTCGACCTGGTGTGAACGCCGCCGTGACGACCGCGTTCCCAACAGTGGTCGATACCGTCCGTCGGAACCGGACACTCGCGCACCCAGACCCGGTCGGACATGCCGAACTCGAAGCGACCGGCGGCCGCACGCAACCCGTGTGTTTCAGCCGTGCCGGCCGAGTCGAGTAGTGGCTACTCCGGCATGAGTCGGTCGTTTGTGGTGACCTTGGCGATGCCGCAACGACGGGGACAGTGAGGACCAGCAATGACAGCAGGCACTGAGACCAACCATATGATCTGGTTCGCCGACCCGGCCGGGACCGATCACGAGTTGGTGGGGGGGAAGGGCGCGAACCTCGGTCGGCTCGCCAACGCCGGGTTCCCGGTACCGTCCGGCTTCGTGGTGGCCACCGGCGCATACTCCGAGCACATAGCGCGGATCAAGGACGACATCAGCGAGGCGCTCGCCAAGATCAGCTACGACGACGCCGACGCACTCGAGAAGGCGGTCGAGGAGATTCGCGGGTGGATCGTCTCGACCGACATGCCCGCCGACATCGCCGCCTCGGTCAAGGCCGCCTACGCCGAGCTGGGTGACGTCTACGTCGCGGTCCGCTCGTCCGGCACCGCCGAGGACCTCGAGGGCGCCTCCTTCGCCGGTCTGCACGACACCTACCTCGATATCAAGGGCGCGGACGACGTGCTCGACGCGGTGAAACGCGACTGGGCCAGCCTGTGGACCGCGCGCGCGGTCGCCTACCGCAAGCGCGGCGGGTTCACCGAGTTCCCGGCCATCGCGGTGGTCGTACAGACCATGATCGCGTCGCAGGTGTCCGGGGTCATGTTCACCGGCAACCCGCTCAATGCCGCCACCGACCAGATCATGCTCAACGCGAGCTGGGGCCTGGGTGAGGCCGTCGTGCAGGGCATCACCACCCCGGACGAGTACATCGTCTGGCACCAGAACCTGGCCGTGCTGGACAAGTCGCTTGGCAGCAAGGAAGTTGAGATCGTCCGCAACCCGGACACCGGCCGGGGCACCGTGCAGCGCGACGTGGACTCCGCGCGGCGCGAGGAGTTCACCCTCACCGACGAGCAGGCCAGTGAGCTGGCCGAGATCGGCGCCGGCGTCCAGGAGCTCTACGAGGGCTTCCCGCAGGACATCGAGTGGGGCTATGCCGACGGGCAGTTCTACATGCTGCAGGCCAGGCCGGTCACCGGCGTGGAGTTCGCCTGGGACGCCGAGGTCACCGAGTCGGTGCAGGGCAACAGCGAGGCGGTGCCCTACGACAACATCTGGTCGCGGGTCTTCCCGGAGGAGATGTGGACCGGCGCGATCACCCCGCTGATGTTCTCCTGGCGCTGCTGGGGGCTCAACCAATGCCACAGCCTCGGCGTGCACGCCTTCGGCTACCCGGAGCAGGACTACACCACGCGGCGGCTGTGGATCTACCACAAGGGCGTCTCCTACTACAACGTCGAGGCCGACCGGCACCGGATCAAGGAGTCCATCCCGCCGCAGCTGCGCCCGGGGCTGCTGCACAAGATCCCGTCGATGTGGCACGACGAGGTGCTCGAGGCGCCCTTCGACTGGGCCCGCTACATGAACATGTTCCACAAGGTCGAGAACGAGCGGCCGGATATGGGCTTCAACTGGTGGCGCTACCTCGAGCGGGACTTCATCAACAACACCGAGTACCGCGAGGCGACCCGGCCGCGCACCGTCGCCGAGCGGGAGGCCATGTCGGACGAGGAGCTGAAGGCCCACCTGGCCGAGGCGATCCGGCTGGAGATCTCCTCCTACGACCCGCCGTGGAACGGCCTGCTCTGGTACATGGGTGAGGCGCTCGGCTGGCTCGGCTGGATCTGTGCCACCTGGTACAACGGCGAGCGGGAGAACGTCTTCGTCGACCTGGTGACCGGCACCCGGCGGGAGAACATCGTCGGCGAGGAGGCGCACGCCGCGTGGGAGCTGACCGACATGATCAGCCGGTCGCCCGAGCTGCGCTCGCTGCTGGAGAAGTACCCGGACGCCCGCTTCTTCGACTACCTCGGCCAGTGCGTGGAGGGGCCGGCCTTCCAGGAGAAGTACGAGCAGTACGTGGCCAAGCGGGGCTGGCGTGGTCACCCGGACCGGGACATCTACTTCGACCGCCGCGCCGATAACGTCATGGTGGACGTTGGCGCCTGGCTGGGGATGCTCGACGAGCCCAACCCCCGGATCAAGGAGGCGAAGACCAGGGAGAACCTCGAGGCGAGCATCACCCACGTGCACCAGAACCTGCTTGCGCAGGACAACGGCATCTTCAAGGCGCAACTGTTCGCCACACTGATCGACTTCGCGCACTACTCACTGGAGTACCGGGACAACGAGCGCGAGGTCATGGACTGGTCGACCTACGACATCAAGCTCTGCTTCGAAGAGGTCGGGCGGCGCTGTGTCGAGCGTGGCGGTCTGCGCGAGGTCAAGGAGTGTTACTTCCTGACCATGCAAGAGCTGTACGGGGTGCTGGCCGGGACCGGGAACAAGCGGCTCAACCGGGCCAAGATCGATGCCCGGCGGAAGAACTTCGACGCGGTGAACACCGGTGAGCGGGACCCGGCGCCGTTCATCCAGCGGGGCCGCCCGTCGCCGATCGACGAGCCGGAGATTTCCGGGGACGGCGTGCTGGCCGGCAAGGGCACCAGTTCCGGCAAGGTCACCGGGACCGCGCGGGTGGTGCACGAGCTCAACCAGATCGGCCGGGTGCGCAAGGGCGACATCCTCATCGTGCACGCCACCGACCCCGGTTGGATGCCGGTGTTCAGCCGGATCCACGGCATCGTCCTGGAGAGCGGCGGTCTGATCAGCCACGGCGCGATCATCGCCCGCGAGTTCGGCCTGCCCGGCGCGCAGCTGCCTGGAGCGCGCCGGCTCATCCCGGACGGCGCGACGATCACGCTCAACGGCGATACCGGGGTGATCCAGGTGCACGGTGAGGACGAGTCGGCGGAGGAGATGGCGGCGCAAGCCGCCGCGATCGAGGAAGAGGCGCCGAAGGACCAAAACCTGCGGGTATCGGTCTTCTGATCCGAGGAGCCCGCCACGGCTCGGCCGTGGGCGAGGAGGCTGGACCTCGCCCACGGCACGGCCGAGGAGCGTGCTCGGGCGGTTGGGGGCACGCTTTTCCGATCCCATGGGCAGCCTCCGCGGCGCGAAGCGAACTGAAGCAGCGGCAACGGTCCGCCAGCGCGATCACCTGTGATGGTCGTTACACTGGGCTAATGGGTGTGGAGTGGCGGCTGGTCGGCCGAGAAACAGAGCTGCGGACCCTGAGCAATCTCCTGGTCAGCCGCAACCAGGGCGTTGTGCTCGCCGGTCCGGCGGGTGTCGGCAAGAGTCGGCTGGGCGCCGAGGCATTGGACATGTGTCGCCACGAAGGATTCGCGGTTGCACGCGTGCGGGCGACCCGCTCGAGCAGCCAGATTCCGCTCGGTGCGTTCGCCTCGTTGTTGCCCTCGAGCCCAGAGCCCCGCCGGGGGCAGGTCGACGAGAAAGTGAACCTGCTCCACCGGTGCGCGCACGAGTTGACCTCGCGCGCGCTGGGGCGGCGGCTGGTGCTCGGGGTGGACGATGCTCATCTGCTCGACGACATGTCCGCGACCTTGGTGCACCAGCTCGCCGAGTCGGGCGCCGCGACCCTGGTCGCCACCGTGCGTAGCGCGGAGAGCGCACCGGATCCGGTGCTGGCGCTCTGGAAGGACGACCTGGCGCAGCGGGTCGAGGTCAAAGGTCTCACCGCGGCGGCGGTCACCGAGGCCCTGGTCGACATGCTGCAGGGCTGCGTGGACGACGCGGTCGTGGCGGACCTGATGGCGCGCTCGCGTGGCAACATGCTGTTTCTCCGTGAGCTGGCCTTCGGCGCTCTGGCGGACGGCGCGCTGCGCAACGACAGCGGTATCTGGCGGCTGGTGGGCGGCCTGCACCCGAGCGACCGCCTCGTGGAGCTGGTCGAGGCGCGCCTCGAGGGCCTCACCGACCGGGAACGTGAGCTGCTGGAGATCGTCGCGTTCGGCGAGCCACTCGGTCCGTCCGAGCTCGGCGCTCTGAGTGAGGAGCGGGTGGCCGAGTCCCTGGAACGGAAAAGGCTGCTGAAAAGCACCCAGGAAGGCCTCCGGCTGACCATCCGGCTGGGCCATCCGCTGTACGGCGACGTGCTGCGGGAACGCATTCCGGCGCTGCGCGCCCGCTCCATCACCCGGGCACTGGCCGAATCGGTCGAGGCGAGCGGCGCGCGCCGCCGTGAGGACCTGCTACGGATCGCGACGTGGCGGCTCGTCGGCGGTGGCGCGGAACCGGGGCTCATGTACGACGCCGCGATGGCGGCTCGCTGGCGCTACGACTTCCCGCTCGCCGAACGCCTCGCTCGGGCGGCGTTGGAAGCGGGTGGCGGATTCGAGGCCGCCCTGCTCGCCGCGCAGCTCGCCGGCCTACAGGGACGATCCGATCAGGCTGATGCCGAGCTCGCGGCATTGGCCGCCGAGTCGGCCGCCGACCAGAGTCACGCCGCGCGCATCGCTCTCATCCGGCTGGACAACCGAGTCATCTACGCGGGCACCATCGACGAGGGCCTCAAGATCGCCGAGGACGTGGAGGCGACGCTGCCGCTCTGCGAGCAACGGGACGGGATCGAGGCACGACGCTCGGCGTTGCTGCTGGCCAAGGACGGTCCGGCGCGCGCGATGAGTGTGCTGCAGCCGATTCTCGACCGCGCTCAGGGCCGTGCTCTCGCCTGGGCCTGCATGCCCGGTGCTTACAGTCTGGCTCGGATGGGCCGTATTGCCGAGGCGCTGGCGACGGCGAGACGTGGGTACGAGGTGCAGTCGGCGCTGTCCACCCCCACGGACTGGTACCCGTGGATGCACACGTTCTACGAGGCGGAGGCCCTCGCGCACGGCGGCTGGTTCGCCGAGGCGGAGTCACTGGCGCTGCGCCGGTACCAGTACGGGGTCGCCACCCGGTCCCTCGAAGCCCAGGCAATGTTCAGTTGGCACCTGGCCAAGACGGTCGCGGATCGGGGCAACGTCGAGGGCGCCATGCGGAATTCGGCGAAGGCTGTTTCGATCTACCGGCAGCTCGGCCGACCCCAGTTCGTCGACTTCTGCCTGATCTACCAGGCGCAGGCGCTGGCCATGGCGAACCGCCCCTCGGAGGCGGAGGAAACGCTGCGTTCGCTTCAGCGGCTGGGTATCCGCCCTTCGTACTTCATGGGTATCGACCTGCTGCAGGCTCAGGGTTGGGTCGCGGTGGCGAGCGGCAACCTCCGTGAAGCGCGGAAAATCTTCCTGCGGGCCGGCGTCGAGGGCGAACGGATCGGCGACCTCGTCGGCGCGCTCGCGGCACTGCACTGCGCGGCACGGATCGGCTACGCGAAAGAGGTCGAGCCGGGCGTCGCCAAGCTCGCGGATTCGGTGGAGGGTGTGCTGGCGCCGGCGCGTGCGGCACACGTACGTGCGCTCGCCAGCCGGGATCCCGCCGCGCTGGAACGGGTATCCGCCGAGTTCGAGGCGATGGGAGCAATGCTGCTGGCCGCCGAGTCGGCCGCGGACGCGGCGGTGCGCTGGAACCACGGCCACGACAAGCGACGAAAGGCCTCGGCGGAACGGCGCGCGGGCTGGTTGTCCAGCCTGTGTCCTGGCGCGCAGACTCCCGCGCTGCACTCGACCGAGACCCGCGCACGGCTGACGCCGGCGGAGCGGGAGACGGCCCAGTTGGCCGCATCGGGGAAGTCGAACCGGGAGATCGCCGATCGACTCGTGGTCTCGGTCCGAACCGTGGAGAACCGTTTGCAGCACGTCTACGGCAAGTTGGGGGTACGCAGCCGTGCCGCACTGGCGGATGCACTGGGGACAGCCGATGCCCCGACCGGCAGCCCGCGGTCCGGTCTAGTGCCTCGCGGCTGAGCTGCAGGAACGCGGTGCATCTCGGCAGCGGCGCCGCGCCGCCTTCCGGCCCTGTCGGGTGGGCAAGCGGCACGTTGCCAGGGTTGGACGAGCAGCAGAGCCAGGTCGTCAAGATCGTCGCGATGGCGGTGATCTGTGTGACGATCGTGTGGCAGCTGAAATGCCTTTCGGAGATCGGTGCGTACCGTCGTCACTGGACGCAGGGAAAGCGCCGTAGGGCAACGTTGTTCGCGGTGGTCCTTTCGCTCGCCTCCGCCGCCGGCATCGTTGCGCTGACCGCACTGGGTGCGCTGAGCTATCTGGTGATCGTGTTACTCGTGGCGGTCGCCCTGTCCGTTGTCATCAGTGCGATCTCCTAGCGGACTCGACCACCTGCCAACCCGAGTAGCCGCTACTCGTGCCCCGGCCTAGGGTGCTCCTTAACGTCGCTGTTAGCCGCCCGGCGCCAACCGGGTATGAATGCGGTGTACGCCGTGTGCCCGGAGGTACGGATCGACCATGGTCGCTCGTGTCTGGTTACCAAGCGTCGACACCGCTCGCCCGTGGTCCAGGACGGACCGGTTGGTGGCCATGGGCGGCGGCTTAACCTTCGGCCTGCTGTCGGACCGCACCGGACTCGCGCGACCGGGCGTCTTCGAGCGCGCGATCGAGGTGCTCAACTGGGTACGGCCGGACTTCGTCGTCCAGATCGGTGATCTGATCGAGGGCTACACCAGTGACGAGGTGGAGCTCCGGGCGCAATGGGACGAGCTCGACGGAATGCTCGCGCGGCTCGACGCGCCGCTGTTCCGCGTGGTGGGCAACCACGACGTCAGCAACGACACCATGCGTTCGGAATGGCTGCGCCGCCACGGGTTGCTGCACTACCACTTCCGGGTCGACGACGTGCTGTTCCTCGTCCTCAACACCTGCGACCCGCCCCAGGACCTGTCCGAGTTCGGCGGTGAGGATGCGCCAGAGCTGACGCCCGAGCGGCTGGCGGAGCTGCATGCGATGCGTGAGTCCGACCCCGAGGGCCTGCGCCGCCAGTTCGAGGCGATGGGCGACTGGGACTCCACTATGCCGGCCGCGATCTCCGAGGAGCAGGTCCGCTATTTCGAAGGTGTGCTCGAACAGCATGCCGATGTCCGGTGGACCGTCGTGTGCATGCACATACCGGCCTGGCAGGGCGAAGGGCACCCCGCGCTGGAACGGCTGCGCGCGGCGCTGGGAGATCGCCCCTACACGATGTTCGCCGGCCACATCCACAACTACCGGCGCCAAGTGATCGACGGCCGTGACCACATCCGGCTGGGCCCGACCGGCGGCGCCTGGGTCTATCCCGGTGACGAGGGCAATTTCGACCACATCAGCCTCGTCCGTATGTCGGGAGACCAACCGAGCGTCGCGAACGTGGTGCTGGACGGGGTCCTCGGCGTTGACGGCGGGACCTATCCACCGACAAAGAAGGGCTTCGCATGACCGCCGCCCGGCAGCTGACCCAGTTCGCGCCCGACGATGACCTGTTGCACGACGAGGTCTCCGCCGCGGGCCCGTACGCCAGGGAAAGCCTTCTGCTCACCGCGCCGATCCCGGAGGAACAGCTGCTGGTGTTTCTCTACCTATGGCGGGAGGGCGGTACGAAATGGGGCCGTTTCCTGTTCGTCGGCGGTCCGGACATGCACAAACCGCTGTTCGTCTCACATGCCGAGGACGCCGAGTACTCGGGTGAGAACCTGCGCGACTTCACGGTCGCCGGGTTGCACTGGCGGCAGCCGGAGCCGCTGAAGACAGCAGAGGTGAGCTTCGGCGACACGGAACTGGAGCTGTCGCTGCACTTCGACGGCATCCACCCGCCGTTCAGCTGGCACGACAACGCCGACGGCTGCCCGGACTGGGTCGCGCACAACCGCTTCGAGCAGTCCGGGCTCACCCGGGGCAGCCTGAGGCTCGGTGACCGCAGCGTGGAGTTCTCCGGGGCCGGGCATCGCGACCATTCCTGGGGAAGCCGGAACTGGTACATGCTGCAGCACTGGAAGTGGATGAATGCCGCCACGCCGGACGGCAGGACCTCGCTGCACGCGATGATCATGTCGGTAAAGGGCGAGCTACTGGTCAACGGCTACCTGAACATGGACGGTGTGCTGTCGCCGATCGCCCACGCGCAGGCAACGGCCGACCTGGACGAGCAGATGATCCACCGGTCGGTGCGCGGGCGGTTCGTCGACGAGTCAGGCCGGGAAATGCGCCTTGCTTCCTCGTACTCGGCCGGCTGGTCGATGCCGATCCAACATCTGTTGCTCAACGAGATCGGGATGACCGGCACGCTGAACGACCAGCCGGCCGTGGTGCACGTGGAGCTGGGCTGGCCGGCCGATTACGTACGCAACCTCGTGGACGGTCCGACGCGGGACAGCTGACAGATCCGCTGACTCCGCGTGACCATCAGCGGCCGGGTCAGGGGGCGGGTTTCAGACCCTGAGGCACCCGGACAGCGACACTTCGGCGCGACCCGATCGGCTCGCGCCGAAGTGTCGTCATGAGCAGTTGCTCTCAGTAATAATCGCTGGCCAGTCGCGGGTCGAGCACACGATGGGGTTGACACCCAAATGAGACAGTGCCTGTAAACAAGTCAAGCTCGTTGTCGTGAATGAAAGTGTTACCGGCGGGTTCGAGTAGTCGCTACTCATGACCCACCGTGACGGAGCCAATTCACTGTGTGACATCGGGTACTCCGGGTGCGGCAGACGATGCCGCACCCGGAGGAGCGTGTTGTCGCTGGACCGCCCGTGCCGTCCGGCGAACTGATCTGGCATCGCAAAGGAGCGCAGCTGACGTGCCTGCAGACCCTTCGAATTCGCGATCGGGCGATCAGCGATCGCCCGACTCGGATGTGATCGAAAAGCCGCCGAATGTCGCCGAAAGGGCCATGGGCGCGCTCGACACGGTGATCCAGCAGGTCGGTGAGATCGGCGTGCTGTTCGGCCAGGTTGTGTACACGGCCGTGCGCTATCCCAAGGGCTACTGGGCGGACACCCGAGACGACACCTACTACGTCCTGAAGCGGGTGTTCTTCCCGGCCATCGCGGTGCTCGCCGGCTACGGACTGCTCGCCGCCTCGTTCGCGGTGGCGATCCTGCTCTTCCTGGGGGCGGCCAGCCGGCTGGGCACGGTATACCTCACGTTCAGTGTCCGGGAGATCGCTCCGCTGTTCACCGGCGTGGTCATCTCCGGGGCGATCGGCGCCGCGACCACGTCCGAGCTCGGCGCACGGAAGATCCGTGAGGAGCTCGACGCGCTGCGGGTGCTCGGCCAGGACCCGGTCCGGCTGATCGTGCTGCCCCGGGTGCTCGCCTGCGTCCTGATCATGGTAGTCATGAACATCCTCGGGGTCGTCGTGACGACCGGGGAGGCACTGATGGTCACGCACATCCTCGGCAACGTCTCCTACGGCGCCTTCATGGCCAGCTTCATCAACGACATCACGGTCGGTGAAATCATTGGGAACCTGGTGAAGACGGCGCTCATCGGACTGTTCATCGGCGTGATCGCGGCGAGCAAGGGGCTGACGGTGACCAGAGGCGCGGAAGGCGTAGGTCGCGCGGTCAACCAGTCCGTGGTCATCAATCTGATGATGGTTTTCGTGGTCGACAACATCTTCAACCTGATTCTGCTGGCGCTCAACCCGAACATCACCGTTTCCCGGTGACGGAGATATCACAGTGACTACTACCAACGACCGCGACGCGGGTTCGGGTCCGGAGCCCGCCGAGCCGGAATTCGACGATCCGCCTCGGCCGACCGGCGCACTGAACGAGATGGGCCTGATCGTCAGGTTCATCGGGACCACGTTCCGAGAGTTTCCGCAGACACTGGCATTCCCGTCGGAGATTCTCCGGCAGGCGGCGACGATCATTCTCTCGTCGACCTTCGTGATCTGGGGTTTCCTCCTGGTCAACGGCGTCCTGGTGGCGCAGATCGGCTTCTACCTGCTCGGGCAGTTGGGCGCGCAGAGCTACGTCGGCCTTTTCGCCGCCGCCGGCACCCTGAAGGGGTCCTCGCCGATCCTGTTCGGCTACATCGTGGCCGCGAAGATCGGCTGCGGGTTCGCCGCCGAGCTGGGGTCGATGCGGATCAACGAGGAGATCGACGCGATGCGGGTGATGGGCATCCCTGCCGGTCCGTACCTGGTGGGCACCCGGGTGCTCGGGTTCCTCATCGCCGCGCCGTTCCTGTGGCTCAGCGGGATCGCCATCTGCTTCTTCGCTGCCTACGTGGTGGACGTGCCCATCCTCAACGCGGTCTCCCCGGGTGGTTACTCGGACGTGTTCTGGAGCTTCACCACCCCGACCGACATCATCGTGCGGTCGCTGGTGTGGGCGATCATTCCACTCATCTTTGTCGTCAACATCGCGTGCTACTTCGGGTACACGGTCAGTGGCGGGCCGGTTGACGTGGGTGACAACACCGCGAAGTCGATGGTCACCAACGTGGTCTTCATCAGCGTCTTCGGTGCCGGCACACTTTTCCAGCTCTTTTACGGGAGCACGGTCATTCTTCCCATCGGTAACTAGCGCGCCCCAATCAGGCAGCCAGTCAGTTCTTCAGGAGGTCCGGTGTCTCATTGGGAGCACGGCAACGCCGCGCCCAGGCACGGCGATGGCAATGTGCGGTCCGAGGAGGAAGCGACCGTACAGATCGTGGATTTGCACAAGCGGTTCGGGAAGGCGCGAATCCTCAACGGTCTGACGGTGAATTTCGCCAACAACGCGGTGACCACGATTCTCGGCCCGTCCGGTACCGGCAAGAGTGTGTTGCTGAAACACGTCGTGGGTCTGCTGGCCCCGGACAGCGGCACCGTGCGGGTGTTCGGGGAGGACATCTGGAAGATGTCCGAAATCGAGCGCAACGAGTTCCGCAAGCGTTTCGGTGTGCTATTCCAGGACGGCGCGCTGTTCGGGTCGATGGACCTCTACAACAACGTTGCCTTCCCGCTGCGGAAGAACACGGACAAGAGCGAGGACGAGATCCGCGAGATCGTCACCGCCCGGCTGGACGAGGTCGGTCTGACCGCGGCGACGCACCGGCTGCCCAGCGAGCTCTCCGGCGGCATGCGCAAGCGGGCCGGGTTCGCGCGGGCGCTGTGCATGAACCCCGAGGTTGTCATGTTCGACGAGCCGGACTCCGGCCTCGACCCGGTGCGCACCAAGCTGCTGTGCAACCTGATCACGGACATGCACCGGGAGCACAAGGGCACCTACGTGGTGGTCACCCACGACATCGAGTCGGCGCGCAACGTGAGCGACTACATCGGCGTGCTGTGGAAGGGCGAGCTCGTCCACTACGGACCGGCCCAGGAGGCGTTCGACTCCGACGACCCGTTCGTTCGCCAATTTCTGGCCGGGGCCGATGAGGGCCCCTTGGGAATGGACTAGTCATGCGTGCGAACAAAGCGGCGATTGCCGCGGCCCTGGTGATTCTGCTGCTGGTCGGGACCGCGGTCCTGCTGACCAGGGCACAGTCCGGGTACCAGCTCAAGCTCGTCCTTCCCTCGGCGGCGCAGCTCGTGGCGGGATCGCCGGTCTACATCGCGGGGGAAAACGTCGGCTCGGTCGATGAGCTCGAGGTCAACAGCGGCAAGGCCATCGCGACGCTGAGCCTTGCCAGCGCGCACGCCCCGCTGCACGAGGGCACAACGTCGCGGGTGGAGTGGATGTCGGTACTCGGTGAGCGGGTCGTGACCCTCTATCCGGGCCCCACCACGAACGCGGCCCTCCCGGACGGGTTCCTTCTCGAGGCTCCCTCGCTGCAGATCGAGGTGGACCAGGTGCTCGCGGCGTTCGACGAGCCAACCCGGAAACGGCTGAACTCGCTCATCGGAGGGCTGAACGGGACGCTCACCGGGCGTGAGCCGCAGGTGCACCAAACCCTCCAGACGGCTGGACCCTCGGTTGCGGCAACCGGTGAGTTGCTGCGCGCGGTTGGCCAGGACGGGCCGGCGATCCGTGAGCTGGTGCGCGAGCTGCACCAGGTGACCGGACCGCTGGCGCAGCGGCAGGCGAAGGTCGCCGGGGTCGTCGACGACCTCCAGACGTTGACCAGCCAGGTCGCGCCCGAGCAGGAGGCGATCCGGGACGGGCTCAAGGAGCTGCCGTCGACCCTGGACGCCGCCAAGGGCACCCTCGACCTGGTCCCGCCGGCCAGCAAACCGACGGTCGGGCTGCTGAACGACCTGCGGCCGGCGGTGGACCGGTTGCCGTCGGTCGCGGCCAACCTCGAGCCAGTGCTGGACGACTTGCGCCCGGTCACCCGAGACCTGCGCCCGACCCTGGAGTCGCTGGCCGACGTACTTGACCGAACGCCCGGTCTGCTGGACACGGCACACGGGACGCTGCCGGCACTGCGTGACACGGTCGAGGACTACCGGCCGGCGCTGGCGTTCCTGCGTCCGTACGCGCCGGAGCTGGCCGGGTTCGCCACCAACTGGGGCAAGGCCTTCAGCGGGTACGACTCGCAGGGACACGTGTGGACCGGCGTCGTCGCCGAGGGCGGCCTCTCGGCCAGTGACGAGTCGACGGTGCAGCCGGTCCCGGTCGGTCAGCCCAAGACCCCGGCCCCCGGGTATCTGGCCAACCAGCCGTGGACCGACGCGAACGGAAGTGGCATGAAATGAGTCCCCTCCGGTATCACCTCGGGACCCTCACCCGGCTGCTCGCACTGTTGGCCGGCGTCGTCTCGATCGTGGTGGCGACGACGGCTGCCACGAACAACAACGGCGACGGCGAGTTCCCGCTGACCGTGATCTTCGACGACGCCAGCCCACTGATCGCGGGCAACGTGGTGAAGGCCTCCGGCGTGGACGTCGGCGAGATCGAAGCCGTTGAGCTACGTGGTGGCAAAGCCTGGGTGCACGCGCTCGTGTCGCGCTCGGTGCTGCCGCTGCACACCGACGCGCACGCCACGATCACCAGCAAGGACGTCCTCGGTGAGCGGTACATCAGCCTGGAGCGTGGCACCACCGGCGCACCGGTGGCGAACGCCCCCGTCGTCATCCCGCAGGAACGCACCAGCCGGGTCGTCGACCCGGAGGACGTGCTCAACTCGCTCGACGACCCGACGGCCAAGGACCTGGCGGCGTTCTTCACCACCTTCGGCGAAGGGGTTCGCGGGCAGGGGCCGGAAGTCGCTCAGGCGATCAAGAACCTGGCTCCGGCAATGCGTCACACCGCGGCGTTGAGCCGCGTCCTCAGCCAACAGAACCAGGTACTGACCAGCCTGGTCGACACAACCCAGCCGGTCGCGGCCGAGATCGCCGCCAACCGGGGTCACGATCTGGACCAGCTGGTCGGCTCGACCGACCGGACCCTGACCGCGGTGTCGGAGAATCAGCAGGCCGTGGCGGACGCACTGCGCAGGCTTCCCGGGACCCTGCAGAACGCCAGGTCCACGTTGCGTCAGGTGGCCGGTGTCGCCGACTCGGCCACGCCGACGCTGCAGTCCATCCGCCCGACCACCGACAACCTGCGGGACATCGACCGCGAGCTGCGCGACTTCTCCGACTCGGCCGACCCCGCGCTCGGCTCGCTCAACCCGGTATTGGATCGCGGCAGGGAGCTGATCGAGGCGGCCAGGCCGGTGGTCGGCGACCTGCGCTCGTTCGGGCCCGACTTCAAGGACATCTCCAGCTCCGCGCGGCAAATCTCGGACAAGGGCCTGAGCCTGCGGTTCTCCAACCTGATGGAGTTTGCCAAGGACTGGGCGCTCTCGACCAACGGTTACGACGGGCTGAGCCACTACTTCCGTGCCGGGGTGGAAGTGACTCCCAAGGCGGAGGGCCGCAACCTGGTGTCGTCGATCCCGGCTGCCCCCGATTCACCGGTACCCGGCTCACCGTTGTCCCAGCCGCCCCGGTTGGCACTGCCCGGCAACTGCGTCGAGCGCAACCACACGTGCGAGAACGAGCGGTTCGGCGGCGGCCCGGGGCTGAAGAAGGACCCGACCGAGGTAAAACCTCCGGGCAGCGCAACCGGGCTCACCCCTGACCAGGAGAATTCCATGTTCGACCAACTGATCGGGGGCAGCTGAAATGTTCGGAGCCTCGGGTCAAAAGCTACGTAACTATGTGATCGGCGGATTCCTGCTTGCGGTGGTGCTGGCGGTCACCTACCTGTCGGTGACGGTGCAGAACGGCCTGCCGTTCGCCCCGACCACGACCGTCAAAGCCGCGATGAACGACGTGGGTGGGCTGAAGGTCGGCGACCAGGTCCGCGAGCACAGCACGCGGGTGGGCAAGGTCAGCAGCATTACCTACGACGACGGCCACGCCGTGGTGATGATGAAGCTGGACGGTCACGTGCCGGTCTACAGCGACGCCATCGCGCAGGTGTGGGACTTCTCGGCGCTGGCGACGAAGTTCATCGAGCTCGACTACGGCAGCCCGGCCAGCGGACCGCTCGGTGACAAGGTCATCCCGATGACCCGGACGGTCAGCTCGTCGGACCTGTACCAACTGCTCAACGTGCTCGACGAGCCGACGCGCAAGCAGCTGGTCGCCGCGATCCACGGCCTCGGCGGTGGAGCCACCGGGCATGGACCTGACCTGCACGACCTCATCGGCTCGGCACCGGATCTGCTCAACGACCTGAGTTCGGTTTCCGACGCGCTCTCGACCGACCAGGCCGACCTGCCGGGTCTGCTGCGCAATACCAACGACCTCGCGGCGCGATTCGTCAACCGCCGCGGCCAGATCGCCGCGCTCATCAAGCAGACGGACGCCACGTTCCAGGGCTTGTCGGTGGACGGTGCGAAGCCGCTCAGCGACACCCTGCAGCACCTGCCGCCCACTCTGGACCATGCGAACACCGCGTTCGTCGCGCTGGACAAGCCGTTGGCGGACACCCGGTCGAGCTTCGAGCAGCTTCGCCCTGGCGGTCAGTCCCTCGGCGAAGCCACCCCCGACGTGCGTGGATTCCTCCGCGACTCCCGAGGACCGCTGGACAAGCTGCCGGATGTCTCCGACGACGCCAAGCCTGCCCTCACCGACCTCACCCACACCTTCCACGACCTCCGGCCGCTGGCCCCCAAGGTCTCCGAAGCATTCGGTCGACTGCAGGAACCTCTGGACGCGATCGCCCCGTACGCACCCGAGCTGGGTTACCTGATCGTGCGGCTGCACAGCATGGTGTCGCAGAGCACTGCCCCTGGCGTGCACTACGCCAGGGCGAGCGCGGTGGTCGGGCCGGACACGCTGGGCCTTGGCAGCGGGCTGCGGGACGACCTCCTGCTGCCACACGACCCGTACCCGAAGCCGGGTGCCGCCACTTTCGAGCGCAACGGACACCAGACTGGAGGTAACCGGTGACCGCCGAGCAGGAAACCGCGCAGCAGCAGGGCCTGCGCGCGCGCCTGACGTCCAACCGGGGAATCGGTCTGCTACTGGTCGCGCTGGCGGTCGTGGCGATCTACGCCGTATACCACAAGCAGCAAATCGCCGCGACGCTGAAGTTCGGTAACACCATCACGGCGGTGTTCACCCAGAGCTACAAGCTCGACCCGTACCACGACGACGTGAAACTGGCCGGCGTCGTCGTCGGCACCGTCACCGGCGCGGACTACGACCAGCAGAGCTCGACCTCGACGGTGTCGATGAAGCTCGACACCGGTGTGCTGGACAAGTTGGGTACCGCGCCGTCCGCCTACATCCGGCCCACCCTGGTGCTGGGCGGCAAGTACTACGTCGACCTGATCCCCGGCGGCAACCGAGGACGGTTCGACGGTGGGCAGATACCGGTGCAGCGCACCCGGATCCCGGTGGAGCTCGACCGGGTGCTCTCGTCGCTGACCGCACCCGCGCTGACCGGCATCCAGACATCGATCCGCCAGCTCGACGGCACACTGCGGGCGCAGGGCAAGGAGGCGCTGCGCGGCCTGGTGAACGACGCGCCATCCACCCTCGGACCGGCCAGCCAGGTGCTGCGCGGGGCGGAGGGGACCGACCCGGACCACGACCTCACCGCGGTGGTCAGCGGTTTCGACAACGTCAGTCGGGCGTTCACCAGGAACGACGCCCAGGTGGCCCGGATCACCGATGCGTTGAAGGACACGACGGCGGCACTCGCCGCCGAGAGCGGCGCGGTGCGGTCGGCCGCGGCGAAGGGCCCGGACACCTTGCGTGCCACCCGGGCCGGCCTGCTGGACCTGCAGCCCACCCTGCGGAAGCTGGCCGTCACGGCCGACTCGTTCCGGCCGAGCGCCCAGGAGCTCGACCCGTTCCTCGCCAAGCTCGACCCGGTACTGCGGGACACCCGGCCGCTGGTGAGCGACCTGAAACCCCTGCTTGTCGACCTGCGCCCGACAGTGCACGACCTGAACCCCACCGCGGACAAGGCCACCGACGCTCTGGACGACCTGCGGGGACCTGTGCTGGATCGGATCAACGGCCCGATCCGTCAGACCGTGTTCGCACCGTTCCACGGCACGGCGCCGTACAACAACGGCGGAGCCGGGGAGATCCCGCTCTTCCATGAGATCGGCTACCTGCTGACCGCTCTGGACGGAAGCTTCCAGTACAAGGACGCCAACGGCGGCGCGGCGCGGCTCGAAGCCGGTATTGCGCGCAACAGCCTCGGCGGCTCGGCGTTCCCGCGCACGGCCGAGGAACAGCTCGAGCAGCTCGGGTTGCAGCAGCCGAAGGGGCCGCAGGCGCCGCCGCCGGTCTCGTTCCCGCTGAGCCCTCCGGTGCCACAGCCGATCGTCCCGACGCAGGGTGCGAACGGTCCGGGGCTGCCGAAGTATCCGAGCAAGGCTCAGCTACCTGACCAGCAGAAGCCCGGATCGCCGGGGATACCGCTGCTCGGCGGCATGACGGGAGGATCACGATGAGCCGCTGGCGGACGTCGATGGGACGGACCTGGCAGCGCGTGCGCAACGAGCCGGGTCTCGGGCGGAATGTGCTCGTCATCGTCGTGTTCGTGGTACTGGGCCTTGCGGCCACCGGTGGGATGGTCACCCAGTCCAAGTCGCCGCTGCCATGGCAGGGGCAGACCACGTTGAAGGTCGAGTTCGCCCAGGTCCCCAGCGTCACCGCGGAGAGCTCGCAGTCGGTGAAGATCGACGGTGTGCAGGTCGGCCAGATCGCCGATACGGAGGTCACCGACCGGGGCACCGCGGTACTGACCCTGAAGATCGACGAGGGGAACACCGTGTACGACAACGCCCGCGCGGTGCTGCGGGCGGTCAACCCGCTGAACCAGATGTATGTAGAGATCAACCCTGGCGGTCCACCCGGACGACCGATGGCGGACGGCGCGACCCTCCCAGAGTCGAACACCAGCCGGCCGGTACAGGCCGACGAGGTTCTGCAACCGTTCGACCAGCGGGCGCAGGCGGCACTGACCGACCTGCTCTCCCAGGCCGACGTCGCACTGGCCAACGCTCCGCAGCAGCTCCCAGAGGGGTTGCAGGCCACCGACCAGGGTCTGAACGATCTCCGGCCGGTCGTCCAGATGCTGCAGACGCGCCGGGAGAAGATCGCGCAGCTGGTCACCTCGCTCGGTCAGATCGCCCAGGCCGCCGGCGGTGACGAGGGGCGCGCCACCCAGCTGGCCGACTCCACCCAGCGCACCCTGGAGACCCTGGCAAGCAACGACGGGCAGGTTCGGGCAACGCTCGCGCAGCTGCCAGGGCTCAGCGACGATCTGCGCCACGCCCTCACCTCGACGCAGAGTCTCACCGGCCAGCTGGACCCCACCCTGGATGACCTGCACCGGGTGTCCGACGACCTACCGGACACCCTCGACAGGGTTACCACCACGATCGGCAAGGTGGGCGACACCGTCGACGCCGCCCGACCGGTCGTGGACGAGGCACGTCCGCTGGTCCGGGACCTGCGGCCTTTGGTCGACAATGTGAACGAGGGGCTGGATGACCTGGTGCCGGTCACCCACGTCCTGAACCGGGATACCAAACTGACGGTCGACTACCTGACCGACCTGACCGCCTTCGTCTACAACACCACCTCGGTGTTCGGTGTGCGGGACGGACGCGGCGGGATCATCCGCGGCCACGCGGTCGTACCGCTGCCGGACGGCTCCGCGCTCCCCGGCGGCCCCGGTTACCGGCCGACACCGGAAGAGAGCGGCATGCCGCCCATGAAGTCCAGCATCCTGATCAGGCCCACGATCCCCGGCACGGCTACCCACGGAGGGCACTGATGGAGACCGATCCCAAGGCCGCCAGACGAGCTGTGCTGTTCATCGGGCTGTTCGTGTTGTCCGGTTTCGCGGTCGTCGTGTACCTGCTCAGCGGAACCCAGGTGTCGGTGCCGTTGCTCGAGGAGCCGCGTAACTACCAGGTCGCCCTTCTCATCCCGGACGTCGACAACCTGGTCACCGCGGCGAAGGTGGAGATGGCCGGCGTCGAGGTCGGCGAGGTGCGGGAGATCGAGCGGGAGAGCGCCGGCATGCGGGTCACGATCGCGCTGGACAAGAAGGTCGAGCCGCTGCACCAGGGCGTCAGGATCCGGGTCGGGGAACGGTCGCTGGTCGGGGAGACCTACCTCGATACGACCGACGGCAAGGGCCCCGCGATCCCGTCCGGCACGACGCTGCCGGCAACCACCTTGCAACCGGCGGTGGAGCTGCGCGACATCCTGTACAGCTTCGACGCGGGTACCCGTCAACAGCTCGGCCAGGCGCTGCGCTCGCTGGGTTCCGCCACCGACGGGAGCAAGCCCGACGTGGACGCGCTGATGGCCGGCTTCGGCGACCTCGGCCGGGAGGGACACACCGCCCTGGACGCGATCGCGGCGCAGTCGAACGACCTGACCGCGCTGACCCGCGAGACCGCCACGCTGATGAACGCACTGGACACCGGCAACGGGCACATCGCGGACCTGGTCACCAACGCCGAACGGATCACCGAGGCGACCGGCGACCAGCGACCGGCGATCGAAGCGACCTTCCGAAAGCTGCCTGGAGTCCTGGACAGCGCGGACACCGCAACCGTTGAGCTGACCAAACTCGCCGGTGCGCTCAACCCGGTCGCGGCACGGCTCAACGAGGCCTCACCTCAGCTCAGCCGGTCACTCCAGCACCTGCCGGAGGTCAGCCGCGACCTGCGTGGCCTGGTGTCGCCGCTCGACCGCGTGTTGAACCGGGCACCCGACACCTTGCACCGGGTGCCGACCTTCGGCGAGGACACCCGCAACCTGGTCCCACCGACCCGGGAGATTCTGCGGGACGTCAACCCAACACTGCGCTATCTGCAGCCCTACGGCCCGGAGGTCGGGGCGTTCATCGCCAACTTCGGCTCGATCTTCGGCTACCAGACGGAGGAGGGCATCAACTACTTCCGGCTGCTCGCGGTCGGGGACGAGATGTCCGTACAGACCCCGACCAACATCGGTGTCACCACGTATGACAACCCGTACCCGGCGGCCAACAAGGGCAACTTCCCCGGACCGTTCAAGGGTGCCTACCCGAGAGTGGAGCGCGAACCGAAATGATGTGGCCGCAGCCGCAGGAGGACTCGTCGACACGGCATCAACGCGCGGCCCGTGTCGTGTCGACGACCCGGTGTTGCGGAGGCCCACGGGGCGGGCAGCCGCATGGTCACTGAGACAGCCCCGCGCGACCGGGGAGGGCTCAAATGATGATCACGGTGGCCTTGTTGGTGACGGCGGTCGCCTTCTTGGCCTTCGGTGGATGGGGATGGCAGCACGCCGAGGAGCTGGTGCCGGCGTCCACCCCGGCCTACCGGCGTTCCGCGAAACGGCGGCAGCTGCGGCGAGGCGCGGCATCTTTCCTGTCGGTGGCGGTGGTGTTGACCGCGCTCGCCATCGCGAAACTCTGCGGATGGCATTACTAGCGCCCGGATGGACTAGCGAGCCTGGGCGCTGAGCGCGCTCAGCGCGGTCAGTCGGTCGGTGGGCGGACGCACCTGGTCAGGCTGCTCGTCAGGGCGGCGGTGCGCATCAGGACGGCCAGCACCCTCAAGGGCCCTGCCGACCAGTGCTCCGCTGGCCGGCCAGGTCGCCGGTCGCGGCATCGGCACCGCGGGTCGAACGGCATCAGCAGCACGGGCGCCCCGGAGGTAGGGTGCACTCGGTGCACGCCCGGTGAATTGGAGCACCTCGAGAACGGAGGAACCGTCGATGCCACAGCCCGAACCGGTCAGCCGAAGTCCGGCCAAGGGTTACATCGCTCTTCTGGGATGGAGTCTGAACGCGGTCGAGGCACTCGACAGATTCAACCGTCGATACGTTGTGGTGGCTCCGGACTGGGCCGAAGAATATTGCAGGGACAACGACATCCCGTATTTGCCCTGGAACTTCGAACGGCTCAATGATCGCTCGATGGAAATAGCCGAGAACCTGCAGAAGATGGGGGTTGACGTCGCTATTCCACTCTACGAGGAAACCGTCGAATGGGCTGGTGCCATCAACTCGGTCCTGTTGCGCAATCCACGCCTGTTCGGTCAGGCGATGCTGCTGCGGGACAAGGCCCTGATGAAGCGGCGTGCCCAGCTCGGTGGCATCCGCGTCGGGATCTTCGAGGAAGCCCATGACAAGGCCGACGTCATCCGATTTCTCAAGCGGGTCAACCAGACTCTGCTGAAACTCGACGGCGACCCGAATGATCCGATCCATCTCAAGGCATTCGACAAGGCCGGGTGTCTCGGGCACCGGGTGATCCGAACTCCGGACGAGGTTGATACGATCCCGGAAGAAGAGTTTCCAGTCCTGATGGAGTCTCATCTCGACGGGTGGGAGTTCGCGGTGGAAGCGTGGGTGTTCAACGGTAAGATACGCTTTCTGAACATCTCGGAGTACGTCACCCTCGGGTACTCGGTATTCGTACCGGCCACACCGGAACTGGAGAAGTATCGGCCTCAGATCACCCAGCAGATCGAAAAGCTGATCAAGACTTTTGAGATCGACTTCGGATTCATCCACCCCGAGTACTTCGTCACCAGCGACGGGGAGATGTACTTCGGGGAGGTTGCCTACCGACCGCCCGGTTTCAAGGTGTTCGAGCTGCTCGAACGCGCATACGGCTTCAACGCCTACCAGGCGCTGGCGCTGGCCTTCGACCCGAAGACGACCGAGGATGAGATTGATGCCTTCTTCCCCCGGGAGGTGGTCGACGCCAGGGGCTACGCCGGATGCTTCGGCGTGTACCCACGTCGCCGGGTCGTGAGCGAATTGTCGATGCCGGAGGAGACGGAGGACCATGACTACTTCGAGTCCCACGAACTCTCGGCGCCTCTGGAGGCAACGGTCACCAAGCGAACCGCGTTCGGCACACACTGGGGTCTTGTGTATTTCTTCGGCGATGACCCATACCAGATGCGTGATGTGCTGAAAAGGCAAGAGGACCTTGATTTCTACGTGTAGCGTCCTGGACGAGACTTCATACATGGGAAAACGTGAATCCGATCAATAACGGCCTGGGCAATGACGACACGGCGCTGCAGAAGCGTCTGGCTTCGCTCGATGACGCCACGCGGGCCATGGCGGAGAGCCGCGATTTCGCTAAGCAGCTCAAGCTGCGGCGGGTGCTGGACTCGTTGCGCCGAGTGCTGCTGCAGCCCGACGGCTGCGCGGCTGTCCAGTCCCGCGCCGCCGCCCTCGAGGAGGCCGGTCTGTTCCTGGGCACGGACTGGGCGTCCCCGGAGATTCTGGTTCCGGCGCTGAGCGGCCTCGGGCTGCGCAGCGCGAACGCGGACACGGTCTTGATGGAGGCGGTGAGCGAGTTACGCATGCTGGCGATCGCCGCCGGCGATTACACACATCCAGGGATCTCCGCCGAGGACGCCAAGCAGTTCGTGTCACAGGTACTGGCGATGAACCTGACGCTGCTGTTCACCCCGCCGAGCGAGGCGGAACGTGTCAAGCAGGGCAGGATGGCGCAGCTGATCCGGGACCTGTTCCAGCATCTCGGCGAGAGGGTGGGCTACGAGAGCATCCTGGACACCCTGGTGGAGGAGATCTGGCGCATCCTGCGCCAGCGGCCGATCCAGGTGGACCAGGTGCAACGCATGATCACCCAGATCGCGGTGTACCGGCGCGATCCTGATGTCGACCTGGGATCCGCGGGGCAGTGGGTGGATCGGCTGATCAGCAGCCTGTTCGGCACCACGGAGGCGTGCCGGGAGGACCCCGGCGTCGAGGTCTACCGGACCCGGCTGGAAGCGATGGACGACAGCGGTCTGCAGTACGAGGCCGCGGGGTTCGCCAGGGCGATGCACGACACCGGACTCGTGTCGCCCTACCACGCGGAACTATTGCGGTTTCTGCTGGAACAGGGCGATTACCTGCTCGTCGAAGCGCTGGGGCTGTCCAGCACCGGTCGCGACTGCATGCTGCGCTACCACAAACTGGTGCACAGCCTGATCGAGGAGGCGGTGCACCCGCAGACCGCCCAGTGCATATATGGCTTGGCGCTGCTGTTGGACCGAGGCGTTCTCCATGAGCCGCCGGTCGCGCCCGCCCTGTGGCGTCAGCTCGCACTGCCACTGTCGCCTTATGCGCAGGAGCGGCTCACCTTGGCGTACGGTCCGACGCCAGCACCGCGCGCCCGTCTCCTGGCGGGAGTGCTGTCGATGCTGGGGTTGCCGCTCGGCGTCGGGCAAGGCGACAACCCCACATGCCAGTCGGCGCGGGCGCTGTCCATGTGGGCCTACAACGATCCGGACTACCTGTTGCAGGTATTGGTGTCGGCCGCCCGCGACGACGAGATCATCATGCACTTCGAGGGGCAGTCGATCTCCTCTCGGGAGAGCATCGGCGGTGTGGCCACGAAGCTGCCCACGGACCTGGATCCGGTGTCGCTGCTCGTGGTGCCGCACCTGGACCGAATCTATGCCGAGATGGGGCGGCGCTGCGCTGGGCGCTCCGGCGACCCGCACCGCTGGGTGAACCCCGAGTTCCACGGTTGGTGGTCGGGACGTGGATTCCGCATCAACGTTGACGTGGCGACCGGCAACTTGATCGACCTGGACGAGTTCCTACGAGACTTCTATGCCAGCTATCACCCGCAGCACAACGGCGACCAGCCACTGATCCACCCCCAGCCGGCCGGTATCGCCGCCACCGACAGCGCCGCTCGCTACGTCGGCTGGCACGCGATCACCATCCTGCGGGTAAACCTCGATCCACAGGACGTCATGCGGGTCTATTTCTACAATCCCAACAACGACAGTGGCCAGGATTGGGGCGACGGAGTCGTGGTCAGCACCGCCGGCCACGGTGAGCGGTTCGGCGAAGGCTCGCTGCCGTTCGACCAGTTCGCATCGCGGCTCTACATCTACCACTTCGACCCGTTCGAACGGGGCGACCCGGATCGGGTCTCGCCCGAGGATCTCGACCGGGTCATCGGCTACATCCATCGCAGTTGGGGCGCGGACCGCCTGCCCGCCGGAGATCTGCAGGCTTCGTCCGAACTGGCCGGAGGTTCATTGGCCTGACGCAACACCGTCGCTTTCCGGCAACCCGCCGTGCCTGAGCAAGCGACCCCCGACGAGGAGCGGCCAGCGACGCTGAAGACGAAGTCGATCGCGGGGCGGGTCGCGCGCTGACTAGCCTGCGGCCGTGGATCTCTTCCCGCGCTCGTGGACGGCGTTGCGCAGGTCAGTACCCGCGACGAGGTGCTCACCGCGGGTGATGGCGCTGGACGATGTGCCCCGACCGACGCGGGGAAGGCCGAACTGGGCGAGCTGGCCGCGAAACTCCCGCTCGTCTGCAGTGCAGATACCGAAAGAATAGGAACGTCGGTAGGGAAAGAGAATGAGCAGTTAGGTGGACCGCGGCCCGACACGACCTGGGTTAGGATTGGTCGCGGATCATGGCGGCATAAGCCGATTCGTCCATCAAACCGTTCAGCTCGGCCGTATCGTCCACTCTCACCTTGAAGAGGCAGCCCGCACCCATCGGGTCGTCGTTGACCTTTTCTGGATCATCCACCACCGTCTCGTTGATTTCAGTCACAGTGCCAGCAACGGGCATCATGATCTCTGAAACAGCTTTGACCGATTCGAGCGACCCAGCTTCTTCATCCTTGGCGAGCTCGGCTCCCACCTCAGAAAGTTGCACGAAGACCAGCTCGCCCAGCTGGCGTTGCGCAAAGTCGGTAATACCAACAGTCACCAGCCCATCTTCCTCGATACGCAACCACTCATGCTCGACGGTGTATTTGACCTGACTCATGTCCATCTCCTTTATTGAAAGGCGCATTCGTGTCCGAGTCGTGGCCCGCGATCATATAACGTCTGGCCCGGTACCGAGATAACCCATGCCCTGCGGCAGTCTCGGCTGTGGAGGCACGATAACCATGTTAGGGGCTCGGACAGCTCACCGACTTGCATATCACCCAAAGGTTTTGCCCTGCGTTATCTCACCAGAGCGACAACCGCCGTGAGACCACGTGGGGCTACGGCACTGCCGTGCGCCGGACCAGCAACACCGTCGACGCGCTCCTCGCCTGCTGCGGCGTGGCCGAACGCGAGGTCGACGTTCATCCCGGTTTTTGCGCGGACGAACGAGGCGGGTAGTCGAGGTAGTGCGTCGGTGAGTTGGTCGATCGCGGTTGGTTCGCCGAGTCGGCTGAGTGCGTGGCCGCGCCACCGGTCGAGGTGTGTCCCGGCGAGGAATAGGAACGGCAACGCTGAGTCGACCGGATTGGAGGGCAGCAGGGAGCTGGCCGCGTCGAAGGCGCGCATCGCTTCGTCGCGGTTGCCGAGTGCTGTCATGTCCTCGCCGTGCGGCGGCCAGCCAGGACCGCGGCAGCGGAGGGGCGGTGTGCTCCGCGAGCGGGCGTGCGTGGCCGAGTTGGTCGACAGCACCGGCGATTTCGCCGAGGTCGATCAGGATGAAGGCTTGTTGAGCGGTGGCGTGCGCGAGGAGCATGGCCGAGCGCGCGGGCTTTGGCGGTCTCGGGGTGGTTCCAGGCTTGGCTGAGGGCGTTGCGGTCGAGCGCTTCCCAGCCGGCCAGGGCGGCGGCTTCGGTGAGCAGCCCCTGCAACCGGGTGAGGGTGGCGCGTAGTTCGTCGAGGACCGTGATGCCGCCGAACTGGCGGTCGACGTGGCGCGCGTGGTCGACCTGGCGGCGGGACAGTTCCACGTTGTCGGCGTTGACGCTGCGGGCGGCGGCGAGCCGAGACCGTAGCTCGGCTGTCTCGTCGTCCGCCGGGTCCGGTAGACGAAGGCTGTTCTACTTGGTCAAGTGGTGGGGCGAGTCGGGTTCGAACCGACGACCTGACGGATTATGAGTCCGCTGCTCTGACCAGCTGAGCTACCGCCCCTCGGTTGCTGAGGTTAGCGCACGGCGCGCCGGGGGAACCGGGACCTTCGCCGTACGGTCGCCTCGGCTCTGTTCGCGACCGCACAGGAGTTGACCTGAATCGTGTTTGACCGGCGGGAATCCTGTCAGGCTTCCGGGTGACGCTCGTCGGTCCGCGTGCGTTACCGGGCGTGCCTGGTCGGCGGCGAATGGGGGGACATTGCTCATGGTGGTTCTTGCGGCCACGGCCGAGGCACACGCGTCGGGCACGCACGGCCTGGCTTTCGTCGCGGGGGTGCTGGCATTTGGCCTGTTCATCTTCTGGGCGTTCGGACGGCGTATCGGCGGCGCAGGTGGCGGGGGCGAAAAGGCGAGCGTTGGTGCCTGGTTCCTGCTGGTCGCGGTCATCATCGGGATCCTGATGGCCAGTGGTGGGGGAGCCGGGTCATCCGCCCACTCGCACGGTGTCAGCCGGACTCACGAGGTGGCCGGCCACTGAAGCGGGGCGAGCGCGCTCAGTCGGGGATGCCGATGGCGCGCTCCTTGCGCCGGCGCTGCTGGGCGATCACCGCGATCAGCAGCAGCACGCCTTGGGCGACGTTCTGCCAGAACGTGTTGACCCCCAGCACGTTCATGCCGTTCTCCAGGAAGCCCAGCAGCACGATCGCCAGCACCGCGCCGAGCACGCCACCGCGCCCGCCGCGCAGCGAGGCGCCGCCCAGGGCGGCCACTGTGACGGCCTTGAGCTCCAGCCCGTCCACCGAGCCGGTCTGCTGGCCGAACCCCTGCCGGGTGATCAGGATGATGCCGGCGATCGCGGACACGAAGCCCACCACCAGGTACACGGCGAGCACGTACCGGTTGATGCTCACCCCGGCCAGCCGGGCCGCGGTGGGGTTGCCGCCGATCGCGTAGATGTTGCGTCCGATGTCGGTGAACAACAGCAGGCCGGCTAGCGCCAATGCCACGATCACCAGCACGAACAGCTGGGTGGGCAGGCCGGCGACGGCGCCGCGCTGCAGGAAGATGAAGATTGCGCTCGAGGAGAACCCGCTGCCGATCGCGCCGCCGTCGGAGAGCACCTGGCCGATGCCCTTGAACGCGGCGAGGGTGGCCAGCGTGGCGATGAACGGGTTGACCCGGCCATAGATGATCAGCAGTCCGTTCGCCAGCCCGCAGAGCAGGCCGACGCCCAGCGCGCCGAGCACCGCAAGGCCGCCGTTCTGGCCGGTGTGCGTCCAGATCAACGCACCGGCCACCGAGCTGAGCCCGACGATCGAGCCGACCGAGATGTCCAGGCCGCCGACGATGATGACCAGCAGCTCCACCAGCCCGGTCAACCCGAACAGGATGATCGTGCCGGTGACCGCGACGCTCAGGTTGTTCCAGGTGAGGAACGCCGGCTGCCGTGACGTCACGAACGCCGCGATCAGCACGATCACCATGAGCAGGATCAGGTTCTGCACCCGGTCGGCGTTCGTCAGCACGCCCAGCGCCCGTGCCACCGCGCTGCGGCGGTCCGGTGCCGTGTCGGCGTCGGCGCGGGCCGCCGCGGGGTCCGGTGTCGAGTCGGGAGCCGGGTCGGGAGCGGTCGTCACGGTGTCTGAGTCCTTCATCGGGCGGCTCCGGAGCGTTCTGTCTCGAGCCCGACCACGGTGTCGGACAGGTCGTCGGCCATGGCGAGCGCGAGTACGCCCTCCTCGGTCGCTTCGGCGCGGGGGAGTTCGCCGGTGATACGGCCGTTCTGCATGACCAGGATCCGGTCGGCGAGCCCGAGCATCTCGGGCAGCTCGGAGGACACCATCAAGATCGCGATACCGGCCGAGGCCAGCTCGTGGACGATCGCGTAGATCTCCGACTTGGCGCCGACATCCACACCTCGGGTCGGTTCGTCCAGGATCAGCAGCGCGGGGTTGCGGGCCAGCCAGCGGGCCAGCACCACCTTCTGCTGGTTGCCGCCGGACAGGTTGCCCACCACGTGTTCCTGGCTGGGCGTGCGCACCCGCAGCCGTTCCAGGAACCTGGCCACGGTCTGCCGCTCCAGCTTGCGGTTGATCACCCGGAAGCGGCGGATCTGGTCGTAGATCGCCGTCGCGGTGTTCTCCCGCACGCTGCGCTGCAGGAACAGCGCCTCGGCCTTGCGCTCCTCGGGGGCGAGCCCGATGCCGGCCCGCACCGCGTCGCGGGGCGAGCGGAACCGACGAGCCTTACCCAGGAAGCTCACCGAGCCGCCGGTCACCGGTTCCGCCCCGACCAGCGCCTTGACCAGCTCCGACCGCCCGGCGCCGATCAGGCCGGCAAGACCGACGATCTCCCCGGCACGCACCTGGAGGCTCACCTCCTGCACGTCGGCGGAGCACAGCCCCCGTACGTCCAGCACCAGTCGGCCAGGTTCCGGGCGGGCCACCTCGTCGTGGTAGAGGCTGGACAGGTCCCTTCCGACCATCATCTTGATCAGCTGGGACTCGGTGAGGTCACCGATCGCCCGGGTGCCCACATGGCTGCCGTCGCGCAGCACCGCTACCCGGTCGCAGAGCGTGAACACCTCCTTGATCCGGTGGCTCACGTAGATCACCGCCACGCCCTGCTCGCTCAGTTGTCTGATCAGCGCGAACAGCAGGTCGACCTCGTTGTCGGACAACGAGGATGTCGGCTCGTCGAAGGCGATCACCCTCGGCCGCTCGGTCAGCGCGCGCAGGATTTCCACCAGCTGGCGTTGCGCAGGGGTGAGCCTCGCGCCGAGAGCCTCCGGGTGCAGCACCTGTCCGAAGCCGTACCGGGTGATCAGCTCGGCGGCCTTGGCGACCACCTCGGAGCGTCGGAAGACCCGGCCGCGCGCCGGCAGCGCGCCCACGTAGATGTTCTCCGCGACGCTGACCTGCGGAATGATCTCCGGCTCCTGCGCCACCACCCGCACTCCGGCGGCCCGGGACGCGGTCGGGTCGGCGAACCGCACCGCCGCGCCGTCCAGCTCCACACCGCCGCCGTCGATGGCGAGCGCACCGATCAGCACCTTGAGCAGGGTGGACTTCCCGGCGCCGTTCTCGCCCATCAGCGCGGTGACCTCGCCGGAACGGAACTCCACGCTCACCTCACGCAGCGCGTGCACCGACCCGAAGCTCTTGCTGACCGTCTGCATCCGCAGCGCGACCGGTTGGTCCCCGCTGTTCACCGAGTTGGTCATCTCGGGATCAGGTGCACTTCAGCGACGTCGAACCGACCGTGCCTGCGTCCACGATCTGGGTGCGCGCGTAGGTCTTGGCCGGCAGCGGGGTGCCGTTGCGGATCTTGGCCACCAGCGCCTTGATCGCGGCGCCGCCCACGTCGTGGCCGTCGATGTAGAGCGCCGAGACGTAGCCGTCCGGTGTCGCGCCGGGTTGCCAGGACTTGCACGCGAGGTAGGCACCCAGCCCGACTCCGACAATGTTCGAGGCCGGTACCTTGGCGTTGGCCAGTGCCTGCAGCACACCGGAGACGTTCTCGTCGTTGCAGCCCATCACCACCCAGTTCTTGACCTCGGGGTGGCCGGTGATCACACCGGAGGCGACGCTCTGCGCACCGTTGACACTGTTGTCGGTGCCGACGTCGATGGCCGCGCCCACCCCGCCGTGCTGGGTGTACTGGTCCTTCTCACCGCGCACCCGGTCGCCGCAGACCGAGAGATCCTGCTTTGACGAGTAGATGACGCCGGTGCCCGCCGCGGTCCAGCCCTTGGCGGCGACCCGCTTCGCGGTCTCCGCGCCGACCTTGGAGCCCATGTCGTACCCGTCGAACCCGACGAACGGCAGGTCCGAGCCGGCGTCGTTCTTCACCGAGTCGTCGGTTACCACGAACGGGACGCCCGCGTTGTCCGCCGTGCTCGCCACCTGTGGGCCGATCTTCTGGTCGGGGACAACGATCGCGATGCCGTTGACCTTCTGTGCGACCGCGGACTGGGTCTCGGTGACCGCCTTGTTGGCGTCCTGCCCGAGGTTCACCACCTTGACCGTCACCGTGGAGCTCGGGGTGGACAGCTGCTTGGCTGCTGCCTGCGCCCCGGCCGCCTCGTCGATGAAGTACTGCTGGTCACCCTGCTTCTGCAGGAAGGAGATGGTGATGTTGCCGGTGACCGGGCCTGCGCTCCGCGCACCGGCGCCGGACTGCTGGCCGCTGGAACATGCGGTGGCCAACAGCGCCGAAACCCCCACGGCGCAGACGGCCAGCGGAACGCGTCTCATCAGGTGCTCCTTTGCGCTGACGTACGGTGACTCGAGGCTGCAGGCAGCATTGCCCACGGCCGATGCCAAGTCAACATTTTTAGACATTTTTGCCGTCCAAGTTTGTTCGTTACTGTTTGACTTTGCAGGGCTCGATGTCATGATGTTGGCATGGTGCTGACTCGGGACGTCCGCCGCGCCTCGGGCGAGCGGGTGGCGTGATGCTTGCTCGGCAGCGTCACCAGCGCATCCTGGACGAGGTCGCCAGGGCCGGCGCGGTGAAGATCGCCGACCTTGTCGAGGAGTTCGGCGTCTCGGACATGACCATCCGGCGCGACATCACCGAGCTCGCGGCCCGCGGCCTGGTGGACCGGGTGCACGGCGGGGCGGCCCGGCCGAGCATGGCCAGCGTGCACGAGCCGGGGTTCGCCACCAAGGCGGCCCAACAGGTGGCCGCCAAGGAGGCTATCGCCGCCTCGGTCGCCACGCTGGTCGCGGAGGGCAGCTCGCTGGGCATCTCCGCAGGCACCACCACCCACCTGGTGGCGCGCAAGCTGCTGGACACCCCCGAGCTCACCGTGGTCACCAACTCGCTGCCGGTTGCCGACGAGCTGCACGCCAACCGGCGAATCGAACAGACAGTGCTGCTCACCGGGGGTACCCGGACCCCCTCCGACGCGCTCGTCGGCCCACTGGCGATCGCGGCGCTGCGGGGCATCCACCTGGACCTGTTGATCCTCGGGGTACACGGGATGTCCGCCGCCGCCGGGCTGACCTGTCCGAACCTGCTGGAGACCCAGACGAACCGGGCGCTGATCGACGCGTCGCGGCGGATCGTCGTGGTGGCCGACCACACCAAGTGGGGGGTGGTCGCACTGCAGACCATCGCGCGGCTGACCGAGGTGGACGTGTTGGTCACCGATGACGGGTTGGCCACCGCGGCCAGGGAGGAGATCGCGGGAATGGTCGGTGAGTTGATGGTCGCGCGGACGTGACCGGGCTCCCCGAGACCCCCTCGGTGCCCGCGCTGGTACGCAAGACGGCGATCCGGCTGGCCGACGGCCGCGAGCTGATCTACTACGACGACCGGGAGCCCTACCTGTCCGGCGCGGCCACCCGAACAGAGTCGGACACCCGGGACCTTGCCGAGCCGACCACCCGTTCGGAGATCCGCTACGACGTGCTCACCGGTGAGTACGTCGCGATAGCCGCGCACCGGATGAACCGCACCTATCTGCCGCCGGCGAACGAGAACCCGCTGGCGCCGACAAGGCCCGGAAGCCCACCGACCGAGATCCCCGCGCCGGACTACGACGTCGTGGTGTTCGAGAACCGGTTCCCGACATTCTCCGGCGGACAGGGGCGCTGCGAGGTGGTGTGTTTCACCAGCGACCCGACGGCCAGTTTCGCCACGCTCGACGAGCGGCGGGTACGTTCGGTCATCGAGGCGTGGGCGGACCGCACCGCCGTACTGTCCGCGCTGCCCCGCACCCGGCAGGTGGTCTGTTTCGAGAATCGTGGCGAGGAGATCGGGGTGACACTGAGCCACCCGCACGGCCAGATTTACGCCTACCCCTACCTGCCGGCCCGTACCCAGACGCTGGTCCGGCAGGCGAGGGCGCACCGCGAGTCGACGGGCCGCTCGCTGCTGGCCGACGTGCTCGCCGACGAGCAGCGCGACGGCGAACGGATCGTGTCGGCCGGAAAGCACTGGAGCGTCTACGTGCCGCGCGCGGCACGCTGGCCGCTGGAGGTGCACCTGGCGCCGCACCGCGACGTACCGGACCTGGCCGCCCTGACCGGCGGCGAGCGGGCCGAGCTGGCGGTGGTCTACCTGGACCTGCTGCGCCGGGTGGACCGGTTCTTCCCCGGTGTCTCACGCACCCCCTACATCTCGGCGTGGCACCAGGCGCCGGTGGGCGAGGACCGCGCTCTCGGTCGGCTACACCTGCAACTATTCTCGCTGATGCGGGCACCGGGCCGGATGAAGTTCCTGGCCGGTTCGGAGTCCGCGATGGGGGCTTGGATCAACGACACCACGCCGGAGCGGATCGCCCGCAGGCTGCGCGACGTGGCGGGGAGCTGACCAATGGAGACTCAGGCACGGTGGCATCCACCGTCCCCCGGCGACGCCGCGGAGCAGACGGCGCAGCTGTTCGAGGCGCGGTACGGCGGCGCGCCGGACGGTGTCTGGTCAGCGCCGGGGCGGGTCAACCTGATCGGCGAGCACGTCGACTACGTGGGTGGGGTCTGTCTGCCGTTCGCGTTGCCGCAACGCACCTGGGCAGCGGTACGGCCGCGCAACGACGGCGTGTTGCGGTTGGCCTCGGCGGAGATCGACGTGCCATGGCAGGGCCCGATCGACAAGATCGGCCCTGGCAACCCGGAAGGTTGGGCGGCGTACCCGGCCGGCGTGGTGTGGGCGATGGTCCAGGACGATCTGCTGCCCGCCGAGTTCGGCGGCGCGGACGTGGCGGTGCGCTCGGACGTGCCGCTGGGCGCCGGGCTGTCCAGCTCGGCGGCGCTGGAGTGTGCGGTGGCGATCGCGTTGGCGGAGCTGAACGGGGGCGGGCCCGGTCGGCTGTCCCCGTCGGCGCGCACCCGGTTGGCCAAGTCGTGCGTCCGCGCGGAGAACGAGATCGCGCTGGCGATGACCGGCGGCATGGACCAGGTCATCGCGTTGCACGCCGAGGCCGGGCACTGCCTGCGGCTGGACTGCGAGACCTATGATTTCGAGCAGCTGCCGCTGCGGCTGGAACGGCACGGGCTTGGCCTGCTGGTGATCAACACGAACGCGCCGCACCGGCTGGTGGACGGTGACTACGGACGCAGGCGGGCCTCGGTGGAGCGCGCCGCGGCCCTGCTCGGGCTGCGCTCGCTGCGGCAGGCGGCCTCGTTCGAGGTGGTGGCGCCGGCACTGGCCAAGCTGGCGCCTCAGGATCCGGTGCTGCCGCGCCGGGCCCGGCACGTGATCACCGAGATCTCCCGCGCCAAGGAGGCGGCCCGGCTGCTCGTCGAGGACCGGGGCGCCGAGCTCGGTGGGCTGCTGAACGCCTCGCACGCCTCGTTGCGCGACGACTACGAGATCAGCTGCGTCGAGCTGGACGTGGCGGTGCAGGCGGCCAGGGGTGCCGGTGCGCTCGGCGCCCGGATGGTGGGCGGCGGCTTCGGTGGCTCGGCGATCGCACTGGTGCTGCGCACCGAGCTGGCCGCGGTGGCCGAGACTGTCCTGGCCGAAGCGCGGCGGCACGGTCTCGCGTTGCCGACCTTCGTGCGCGCCGAGGCCTGTGGCGCCGCGGCCAGGGCCTGACCGGCCCGGTCGTCACCGTGTCGGGGCGCCTCGGCCCGGGTGTTGACCTTCGGCGGTAGGTTCTGTTGCCGAGGAGTCGACGAGTGCCTCAGAGGCCGCGCGATGGCAGTGCAGCAGGTGGAGTACCGGAACGTGGCGGGCATGCGCACCGCCGTCGCGGACCGGGGCGAGTACTGCAGGGCCTGTTCTCGCGCGAGAACTTCCGATCGGGGACCCTTCGGGCCCGCCTCCGCAAGTTCGCCTTCGGCCGAAAGAGCGCGCTTGTGCTCACCCTGGGGTGCCGCCAGCAGGGTTCGGGACCTTTGGTTGC
>DASYBO010000392.1:0-13830 GCA_036500685.1 Pseudonocardiaceae bacterium
GCAACGGGATGATCAGTTCGGCGTGCGCGGCCGAGGTCGTTCGGGCCGGGCATGAGCTGACCGTGCTCACCAGGAGCGCGGGCAAGCGGACCCTGCCCGCGCAGGTGCGGCGGGTCAACGTGGACGTGCACGATCCGGCCCTGCTGCGGGAAGTGTTGGCCGGCAAGGAATTCGACGTCGTCGTGAATTTCGTCGGCTACAAGCCGGACGACATCAGCGCCGACACCGAGACCTTCGCCGGGCGCACCGGGCAGTACGTGTTCATCAGCACCGCATCGGTCTACGCGCGGCCGATAGCGCAGTTGCCGATCACCGAGTCGACGCCGCGCCGCAACAACGGGTTCTCCTACCCGCAGGACAAGATCGCCTGCGAGGAGGTACTGGAACAGGCCTACCGCGAGTTCGACTTCCCGGCCACGATCGTCCGGCCCGCGCACACCTACGACCGGACCGTGGTGCCGATGCTGGGCGGCTGGACGCTGATCGAGCGGATGCGCCAGGGCAAACCCGTTGTCGTGCACGGCGACGGCACCTCATTGTGGACCCTGATGCACTCCAGCGATTTCGCGCGCGCATTCGTGCCGCTGCTCGGCAACTCGCACACGCTCGGCGGCGCCGTGCACGTCACCAGCGACGAGATCCTGACCTGGGACCAGATCCACCAGATCATGGCGCGCGCGGCTGGTGTCACGCCGAAGCTGGTGCACCGGTCGAGTGAGGACATCGGGGTGGAGATCCCGGACTGGGCGGCCGTGCTGGTGCACGATTTCGCGCACACGCTGCTGTTCGACAACACCAGGCTGCGCCGGTTCGTGCCCGGCTTCGCCGCTCGGGTCCCGTTCGATGTCGGCGCGCGGGAGATCGTCGCGTACCACGACGCGGACCGCGGTCGGCGCAAGATCAACGCCGAGCTCGATGCCGCATTTGATCGACTCTGCTCCTGAACCTGTTCCCTGCCACAGATCGGTTGCCGAGATGATTCGACGATTGTTGTGCGTATTGTTACCTCTGGTCGCTGCGGTGCTGTTCGTTCCGAGCCTGGCCTCGGCCCAACCGGCGAATGCCGGGGCCGGCCCGGTGCGGGTGATTCCTGAGCCGTCGTCGCTGCATACGTTGCCCGGCCTGAATTTCACGCTGACCCCGTTCAGCCGGATCGTGGTGCCCGCGCACTCGGCCGACGCGACCGCCGCCGCGAACTACCTTGCTGGTGTGCTGCGGCCGTCCACCGGGTACCGGCTGCCGGTGACCAGCGGGTTCGGGCTGCCGGGGGACATCCGGTTCGACCTGAACGCGGCGGCTAGTCTTGGCCAGGAGGGGTACAACCTGAATGTGACGCCGTTGGGTGTCGCGATTTCCGCGCACGGTTCGGCGGGACTGTTCTACGGCGTGCAGACGCTGCGGCAGCTGTTCCCGGCCAAGGTCGAAGCCATTTCGGTCCAGAGTGGACCGTGGAGGGCGCAGGGTGTTGCCGTCTCGGACAAGCCGCGTTTCGCCTGGCGTGGTGCCATGCTTGACGTTGCCCGGCACTTCTACGACGTCAGCCAGGTGGAGAATTATCTCAACCTGTTGTCGACGTACAAGATCAACGTGTTGCACCTGCACCTGAGCGACAACGAGGGCTGGCGCATCTACATCAACGGCTGGTCCCGACTGGCCACCTACGGCGGCAGCACCGACGTCGACGGCGGGCCTGGCGGCTACTACACCCAGGTCGACTACTCGGCCATCGTCGCCTACGCGCAAGCGCACCACATCATGATCGTGCCCGAAATCGACACCCCCGGACACGTAACTGCGGCTCAGGCGTCCTACGCCGACCTGAACTGCGACGGGATCGCACCGCCGCTGCTCGCCCCCGGCTACAGCTCGCTGTGCATCCCCGACGCGACCACCTACCAGTTCCTCGACGCGGTGGTCGGCCAGTTGGCCGCGTTGACCCCCGGTCCCTACATCGACATGGGCGGCGACGAGGCACTGAACACCAGCGCCGCCGACTACCAGACGTTCGTCGACAAGATGCAGCAGATCGTGGCCTCGCACGGCAAGAAGCTGCTCGGCTGGCACCAGATCGAGGCGGGCGACCTGACCAGCGGCGACATGGTGCAGTACTGGGGCCTTGCCGGTTCCCAGCCCGACATCGCGCTGGCTCAGCAGGCGGTCGCGCGCGGCAACAAGATCGTCATGTCGCCTGCCGACCGGACCTATCTCGACATGGCCTACAACTCATCGACGATCGGCCAGAACTGGATCGGCAACCCTGGCTACATCGCGGTCAGCGACGGCTACGACTGGGACCCGGCGACCTATGTGCCTGGTGTCGGCGAGAACGACGTCGCAGGGGTCGAAGCTCCGGAGTGGACGGAGGATCTGGGGACCGTGTCGCTGGTGCAGTACATGGAGTTCCCACGGCTGCCAGGCTATGCGGAGATCGGCTGGTCACCGCAGAGCACGCACGACTGGAACAGCTACAAGGTGCGGCTGGCCGCGCAGGGGCCGCGCTGGGATGTCATGGGCGTGAACTACTACCACTCGGCCGAGGTGCCCTGGCCCAGCTCGAACTGATCGCTACCCAACGCGATCACGCATGGCGATTGCCGTGAAGTTCGTGCCATGAGCCACTTCTGCGCCACTAGCATTGACTCCCTGCGGATCGGCGGACCGCAGGGGGCCAATGCTCTGGGGGTGCTTACATGGCGGTGGATGACTTACCCGGTCCGGTCGTGAATCTGTTGAACGTGATCGGTGTCCCGTGGCCCTATGTCAATGAGGACACCGTCATGCAGTTCGCGGGCATGACCAGAGATTTCGGGACGGCGGTCAAGACCACGCACCAGGACGCGACCGACGCCATCCACGGCATCGCGAACGCCTACCGGAGTGCGTCGACCGAGAAGATGACGTCGGGCTGGGCCAACCTGTCCAGCCAGCACGTCGACGAGATCGTCGCGGGCTGCGACATTCTGGCCGGCGCGCTTGAGGTCGCGGCGGGCTACATCGTCGCGCAGAAACTGGAGGCGATCGGCACCCTGATCGGGATGGCCGCGACATTCATCGCCGACCAGGCCGCGTCCGTCGCCACGTTCGGCCTTGCCGAGGCGGCCGTACCGGTGATCATCGAGGCTGCTGAGAAAGTGGTCAAATCGCTGGTGATGGACCTGCAGCAGCACATTATGAGCGAGGTCATCGAGAAGGCGGCCAAGCCGCTGTTCGCCAAGGTCGAGGCCGCGCTGAGCGGGTTGGACTGGTCGCAGGCAGGCGGGTCCGCGTCGACGCCGACCGGGTTCAGCCTCGATATGGCCACCGTGAAGGAGCACACCGCGGCCCTGCGCACGCATGCGGACACCTTGCGTTCGCACGGCTCGAACTTCACCCAGAACCTGCAAGGGCTGAGCTTCTGATGGCCGACGACGTCATCGGCCCGATGTTCGACGACCTCGCGGGGAACGCCGGAAAGTACGGCGAACAGGCGGTCCGGCAAATCGGCGACACCATGGCGGGCGCGGCCACACGCAGCGACACGGCCATCGCCGATGTGGGCAACGTCGAGACCGACTCGGAAAAGTCCTTCGACGCCCTTCTCCCCAAGAACCCGGAGCAGGAAGAGTTGCCGCCGCCCACAGAGGGCGTGACCGGCCAGGGCTCGACCGGTCCGCAGACCCCGGCCAAACCGCCCACCACCTCGACGACGCCGTCGACCGAGGGGCCGCCGTGGCAGGTCGCGGACGGCGTGCAGGGCTCGGCCGCCGGCAAGAGCGTCAAACCACCGCACTGGCGGCACAGCATCAATGCCGCGAAGAACGGCGAGGTCAAGCCGACCAACACGGTCATCCTGCGCGGCTACGAGGATTCGGTGCCGGGCGACGTGAAGGGTATCGCGGACGGTAGCGCGACCTGGAACCCGGCGACCTACCGCTACGAGATCAACGGCCGCTCCTACGGTGTCGAGGCCAACGGCACCACCTTCCCGGACAGCGGTCCTGGCCTGGCCAAACTCGACCGCAATGAGTATGCCGCGCTCAAGGAACTCGCGAAGGCGGACGGCGATCCGAGTAAGGTGATCCCCTTCCAGAAGGCGCCACGCTTCGTGAACAACCCGGATGCGGTCGCCAAGGCGATCGCGATCTACCAAGGGACGTACTCAGAGTGACCTACGACCTGTTCATCATCGGGGACCTGGACCGGGTCCGGCTCACCGCCGCGCTCGCGTCGCTGGCTGGCGTCCCGGTCACCTCGGTCGACGTCGCCGCCGAGGATGCCGACGACCGCAACTGGGAAGCTCAGGTCAGCTGCACGTATACCGAGGTCGGCGGCGACGTGGACTGGCAGCTCGACATCTACCTCGACGACGCGATCGTGGGCCACCCGACCGAGGAGAACGCGGCCGCGCGGCTGGCTGACGATCTCGATCGGGTGATCTTGTACCCGGCGCCGATCGAGCTGCCCAGCGCCTACTTCCTGGCCGCGCCCGGCGGACTGGTCACCCGCGCGCGGCTGTTCCGCGACGACGACGCCAAGTACCAGCTCGACGCGGTCGAGCGTGCGGTGCCGCGGCTGCCGTCGGTGCCGGTGGCGGCCCAGCCGGAGGTGATCCGCGAGTACCCGGTGCCTGCGCCGATCACCGCGGCGCTCGGCGACCTGCCCGGACCGAGGGCACTGGCACTGCTGGGCGCGTGGGAGAACCTGACCTCGCGGATGGTGAGCGGCTGGCCCCCGGACGGGTGGTACCCGGTGGAGTTCTACGCGGAGGATCTCGGCGTTCGCGACGAACTGGCCGATTCGGTCGAGCGCCTGCCGGCCGATGCGGTCGGGCCGGTGCGGGCCGCACTGGAGAAGATCGACGAGCACTTCCGCACGCTCACCGAGGACGACATCGAGTCCACACTGGCCGGACTGCTCGGCATCTCCCGGATCGACCTGCGGCTGCGCGAGTGGTGGTGGCGGCGGATACCGAACCCGGTGCCGTGGCCCGGGCCCGCATCGAACTGACGGAGATCGGCCCCCCGCGGATCGGCGGACCGCAGGGGGCCGACTCGTCAGGACCGCGGGTCGCGCCACATCGGCCACATGTGCGGGCCGTCCGGCAGGTCGATGGTCTTGCCGGAGAACACGTAGCCGTGCTTCTCGTAGAGCGCGGCCGAGCGCAGGCTGCTCGCCTCCAGGTAGCCTGCGACGCCGTTGGCGTCCAACCACTCGTGGTGCTGGCGCAGCAGGGTCGCCCCGATGCCCTTGCTCTGCATCGCGGGCGTTGTCGCCAGCAGCGCGAGGTGGTGGTGCGCGGGGCTGTGCGGGTGGTGCAGGTCGAACTGCTCGTCGAGGATCTGGAAGCGCTCGGTCCACTCCTGGCACGCCGCGCGCAGCCGATCCTCATAGTTGTCCGGTTCGGGCAGTGGCTCGGTGCCGTGGTAGACCCACAGCGCGACGCCCTCGCGGTGCTCGCCGGTGAAGAAGATCTCGCCGTACTGGAACGCGTATTCGGCCAGGATCGCGAAGTACGGGGGCAGGATCTCGCGGCGGCGCTGCGGGTCCGGCACCAGCCACTGGCAGACCTCGATGTCGTGGAACGCCTCGGCCACCCGGTCGGCGGCGGCCTGGATGTCGGCCTCGGTCGCCTTGGTGACCTTGCTGGTTGGCTCTGTCACTGGGATACCACGCTTTCTGTCGAGAGGTGGACGTCGGCGATGGCGCGTTTGGCCCCCATGCCGATGGACTGGTAGACCGCAGGCTGCCTGGCCCGCAGGATCAGGCCCCAGCCGATGCCGAGCAGGCCGATGACCACGAAACCGAGCGGGAAGGCCCAGGTCAGCGGCGAATTGCCGGGCACGCCGAGCAGAACGGCGAAGTTGATGACCGCGAAGTAGGTGACCACCAGCAGCAGCACGGTCGCGGCGATGGGCGCGATCCGCCGCTGCCACAGGGTTTCACCGCCGGAGTTGTTCTTGGCGAAGAACACGATCGTGCCGATCGCGGTGAGCACAAGCAGGAACAGGATGCCGACGCCGCCGGTGGTGCTGAGCCAGAAGAACAACTGGATGACCGGGTCCATGCCGGTCAACGCGTAGAGCAGGATGATCACCAGGCCGACGACGGTCTGGGTCAGGGAGCCGGCGATCGGCGAGCCGGTGCGGCGCGAGGTCCTGCCCAGCGCGGCCGGCAGCACCCGCTCGCGGCCCAGCGCGAACATGTAGCGCGCTGTGGTGTTGTGGAAGGAGATCATCGCGGCCAGCATGCTGGTCACGAACAGCAGGTGCCCGAGATCGACCAGCGCCGGTGCGAGATGCTGGGCGGCCAGGTTGAACACCAGGTCCAGTTGCTGGTTCTGCGAGTCGGAGACGATCTTGTCAGGGCCGGTGGCCACGCTCATTGTCCAGGCCGCGAACGCGTAGAGCACCGCGATGATGGTGACCGCGAGGTAGGTGGCGACGCGGACGGTTCGCTTCGGGTCCTTGGACTCCTCGCTGAACACCACCGCCGACTCGAACCCGACGAAACCCAGGATGGCCAGCGAGAACAGCGCGCCGACCCCGGAGCCGACCAGGTTGCCGGGGGAGAGGGTGGCGGCGCTGATCGCGTCGTGCGCGGGGTGGAACAGGTCGGTGAAGCTGAACACCACGATCACCGCGACCTCGGCGCACAGCAGCACCGCGAGGATCTTGCCGTTCACGCCGACCTGCTGGATGCCGGTGATCGCCACGATCACCCAGGCCACCAGCGCGATCAGCCACCACGGCGCGGAAACGCCGAACCAGTCCTTGAGCACGGGCGCTGCGGCGACGCCGACGCCGCCGTAGAGGGAGACCTGGAGCATGCAGTAGGAGACCAGCGCGACCCAGGCGCCGCCGACGCCGAGCGGTTTGGACAGGCCTCGGCTGATGTAGGCGTAGAAGGCGCCCGCGTTAGCGGTGTAGGGGGCCATGGCCACGTAGCCGACCGAGAACAGGGCCAGCACGATGCCGATGGCGATGAACGCGACCGGGATGCCGATCAGGCCGGTTGTCGCATAGCCCGTTGTCACGGTGCCGGCGACCACGGTCAGCGGGGTCGCCGCGGTCATCACGAAGAACACCACGGACGGGATGCCTAACCGGTTCGCGGCCAAGGCCGTTGAGATACTGGCCTTCCCCGCCTTCGCAGAAGTTGTCGACTGCACGAGGCTGCTCCGAATTGAATTGTGGGATGGAATTGTGGACGAACTCGTCGATCGATTTACAGCCGGTGCGTGAGCACCGCATCGCCATAGACGGCGTCGGTGATGACCAGCAGTTCCCGCAGCGCGGGCGGCAACACCGGTAGCAGTTGGGTGATCGCGGTCGTGGACGACGGCACGCCGTGGATGACAGAACGGTGCAGGTCGGTGACGTTGATCAGGCCGGCCAGGAACAGGTCCTGCACCTCGACGTGCTCTCTTCGGCGCAGCGCCATCTCGAGCTTGGTGGCGGGCCAGAGGAACGTGTTCAGGTCGACCGGGACATAGTGCAGGGTGGTGCGCAGCAGCTTGCGCGCCTGGAGGCGCCGGACATGGCCCGCGCGCAGTAGGCGTTGGCCCACTTGGTCCTCGGCGTCCTGGCGCAAATAGAGCAGCCATTCCTTGGTCGCGGTCACCTCGGGTTCCGCGATGAGGTGTTCCAGGACCGTGTAGGCCAGCGCGTCCTCGGGCGGATTGCGGTTGAGCACCCGGATGTTGGCCCTGTCCACCGTGATCCGGTCGAACAGCACCAGTTCGCCGAGCAGGCACGCGGCCAACCCGAGCCCGGTCGCGCCCTCGCTGAGGTGTCTCTTGCCGGTGATGTGGTCGTGCGCGGTGAAGTAGAAGTCGTCGGCAAGCAGCACGGCCCTACGTGTCCCCTTCTGCCACGTTGACTCCGCGCGTCATCCCCGCACGCACCATCGCCCCAGTGACCATCATTTCGACCTGTCCCGTGCCCCTCTGCTCACCCACGGGCAAGTCCCGGTCACCGGCGGCGACGAACCTAGCGGACCCGGGAAACGGAGGATAGGACATCGCGCGCCAATCACCCTGTCGGCCTAGCGAACATCACCCCACGTTGCCAATCCCCCTATCGCGTGCCGGGTACTTCGGCGAGTTGATCGCTCGATCAGCCCAGCGGAGTAGGCAAGCGTAACGGGGTCGGGACGCGCACGTCCCGACCCCGTCATGCTTCATTTGGTGACAAATCAGGATGACGGACACAGGTTCATCGGCAGCACACCGGTTCCGGTGATCGTCGCGACGACCGAGTGCACGGTGACCGGTACGCCACCGGCGATCCTGAAGTCGGCCCGGTTGTTCTCGCCCTGCGCGACGGCCGCGTCCGGGAGGGCGACGGTGATCGTCTTCCAGGTGTTCGTGTTGGTGTTGGTGACGTTCGCGATGCCGGTGTAGGCGCTGGCCCCGGCCTTGTCGTACTGCAACTGCCAGCCGCCGGTGCCGGCGTCGTAGTACTCGATGGTCACGGTGGCGGCGAAGTCGCCGTTGTGCGCGATGCGCGGATCAACCTGGAAGTACATGTTCAGGTCGTTCTGCACCTCCATGACCGTGCTACGTCCGCTCAGCCCGCCCAGGGTGACCGGCGTCGTCACGCCGTCGCCGCCCTCCTGCTGGGTCAGGCCGTTGTCCACGTTGGTCGAGCCGAGCGTGGTGCATACCGTTGCCGTGTTGCCGGCCCCGATCACCGCGAGCGGCACCGGCACCGTCGGCAGCGCGACGCTCGGTGTCGAACCCAACGTGAAGCCGACCGAACTGAAGCCCTGTGTGGCATTTGCCGCCACAACAAAGGAAACCGCCGCGGTGGCCGTACCGTTGGAGACCGTCGCGGTCCCGGAGGCCGGGCTGACCGTGACGCCGCTGGGCGCGACCGCCGTCCAGTTCAGCTGCTTGATCCCGGCCGCCGCGTTGCCGAACGCGCCGACCCCGAGGGTGAAGGTGAGCGTCGCGGTACTCGACGAACCGGCCGTGGCCAGCAGACTCGCCGGATCACTCGTCACCGCCACCGGCAGCGAACCGGTCGGGAAGTGCAACGGACCGGCCTGGTAGGACGGTGGCTCGTTCCGGTCGTCACTGGCCCAGTTCGTGTTGGGGCTACTCGAAATGGCGTAGTCCAGTTGCGTCGTCCGGCCGCCACCGCCGCCGACCAGTTGGCCCGCCGTGATCCAGTCCTGGTTGGAAGCGCGCCCGTTCACTGCCAACGCGTTGACGTAGCCCTGATCCGATGCGCCCGGTGCGACGATGGTGGTCGCGTGGCCGGGCAGGTCCAACTGGATCAACGGGAAGATCGGCGCGCTCAACGCGAGCACCGGCGCGCCCGGCGTTGTCGGGTACATGCCCAGCGCGCCCCACACGTACCAGGAGCTCATCGCGCCGAGGTCGTCGTTACCCGGCTCGCCCTGGGGTGTGTCCGCGTAGAGGTCGTCCATGATCTTGTGCACCTCGGCCGTGGTCTTGTACGGCGCGCCCGCGTAGTCGTAGAGCCACGGCACCTCGATGTCGGTCTCGTTGCCGGCCCAGTAGTACGGTTCGTTCGGGCCGATGTTGTCCTGGGTGAAGAACGTGTCCAGGCGGGAGACCGTGGCCGCGTCGCCGCCCATCGCGGTGACCAGGCCGTGCAGGTCCTGCGGCACCGAGAACGCATACTGCGCGGCGTTGCCTTCCTGGAACCCGGACTGTCCGAAACTGCTCAGCCCGTCCGTCACCGGGTTGCCGACCGGGAAGATTCCCTTGGCATCGCGCGGTTGCAGGAAACCTGACTCGGTGTTGTAGACGTTGGTCCAGTTCTGCGACCGGCCGAGGAAGCTCCGGTAGGTGTCCTGTTGGCCCAGAGCCTGAGCGAACGCGGCGATCGAGTAGTCGTCGGCCGCGTACTCCAGGGTGAGCGAAGCGCCGTCGGGCACCGCCGATCCGGAGCTGACGCTGTCGTTGACCACGTAGCCGTTGGCAAGGTCCGACGCGAGGCCGGGCCGCTCCTCGTAGTAGCCCTGACCGAGATCGCCGCTGTTCTGGACCGTAGTCGCGCCCTTCACCATGGCCGCGAGCGCGCCCTTGGTGTCGAAGTCGCGGGCTCCGAACGCGTACATCTCCGCGATCATCGGGTCCGAGGCGTCGCCGCCCATCATGCCGGTGTATCCGCCGGCCACCGGCCATTTCGGCAGCCAGCCGCCCTGTTGGGCGTCGTTGACCAGCGACTGTGCCATCGCGCTGGCCTGTGCCGGCACCAGCGTGGCCAGCAGCGGCACCTCGTCTCGGTAGATGTCCCAGCCGGAGAACTCGCTGTACTGCGCCTGGCCACGCGCGGTCTGGTGCAGCTTCCCGTCCATCCCGAGGTACTGGCCGTTGGCATCGCTGTACGTTTCCGGGTCGAGCAGCGCGTGGTAGAGCGCGGTGTAGAACTGCACCTGCTGATCGTGCGTGCCGCCGCCGACCTTGATCTCGGCCAGCAGCCTGCGCCACTGCGCCCTGGTCTGCGCCGCGGTCGCCGCCTCGTTGAAACCGTGTTGCTCGGCGGCCAGGTTGGCCTGCGCGTTGGCGGTACTCACGTAGGAGGTCGACACCTGCATGTTCACGGTCGCGTCGCTGGTGGTGTCGAACCCGACGTAGGCGCCCGAGTTCGGGCCGGTGGTACCGGTGCTGTTCAGCCGAGCGTTGGGTGCCGTGGACGACTTGGCCTGCGCCTTGGCGGTGTTGTGGCTGGTCATGGCGCGGGCGTTGGCGTTGATCGTGGTGCCGTTCCAGGTGCCGTAGCTGGCGAACGGACGGTCGAATTTCGCCACGAAGTACACCGTGGACATGTTCGGCATGTCGCAGAACCGGCCCTCGTCGATCGAGCCGGCCACCTCGTCATTGCCCACAATGGACACACTGGCGTCGCTGACGAACGCCTGCGAGTCACCCACCTTGAACAGCATGTTCGCCGCCGTGCTGGCCGGATAGCTGAACTGGCCGATGCCGGTGCGCGTCGTGGTCGCCACGTTCACACCGATCGCCGACGAACCGGTGCCGAGTCTCGTCGAGTACGAACCGGGATGCGCGGTCTCGTCGGCGTGGGTGAACGGTTCGGTGGTGGCCGTCGGGTTGGTGCCGATCGGGCCGACGGTCGGCAGGATCGGCAGGTCGCCCTGGATGCCGCAGCCCGCGCCGGACGCGTGCGTGACGCTGAGCCCGATGGTGGACGAGTCCGCGTAGTTGTAGCCGCCGGAGGAGGGCCGCGACGGCGTGTCCGGGCTCCAGTCGAGCATGCCGAACGGAGCCGCCGCGCCGGGGAACATGTCCACCGGCCCGACCACGGCACCGCCGCTACCGGTGCCGACGAACGGATCGACCAGCGCGGTCGGGTCACCGACGAGTTGTGGAGGCGTCGCGTGGGCGGCGGCGGTGGACAGGCCGGCCAAAGCCAAGGTGGAGGCGGCCAGCACGGATAACAGTCTGGTTCTCATCGTGTCCTCGGAGAGTGGGTTTGGTCAGCCGATGGCGGCGGCGAAGACGTGCAGCGGCGACGTGCTCGCGGCGGGGAGTACGACCGACTGCACGGTCTTGCCGGACTGGAGCGTGACCGGGTCGTAGAAGATCGACGCCTTCCAGGTGGAGGTTCCGGTCGACGTGTTGCCATAGGCGGAAGTCAGCGCGACCGCGCCGCCCGGATACGGGGTCGTGCCGGCCCAGTCGCCGAAGCCGATCGTGAACGACTGGGTCGAGCCGTCGGTGTAGACGACCGTGCCGGTCCCGGAGGACTGGCCGTTCGCTGCCGCGCCGAGGAATCCGAGCGTCGCCCCGGTTCCGGTCAGGTCGAACGCGCGACCGTCGGCCTCCACGTTGTCGTTGGTGCCGGCGGCCGCGTTCGGCCAGGTGAAGGTCAATCCGTTGCTGGTGAACGAACTGCCGGGGGAGAGGCCGGCCGCGGCCAGGGCCTGCGCGGAGAAGCTGTTCCCGCCGCCGTCGAGGTTGCCCGGCCCGTGATCGGCGTCGTCGGTGATCGACACGTTGTTGAACGCGGCAGGGAGTGCTGCGTACGGCACCTCGGTCACCGCCGAGGACAACCCGGCCTGCGCGCCGCCAACGCTCTCGGTCACCCCGACCACCGCCGAACCCGGCGCTCCCGATGCCGTCACGGTCCACGTGGTCGACACCGTGCTGCCGGCGGCGACGGTGGCGAACGTGTTCGGCGTCGAGTTGGTCGCGGTCCAGCCGGTCGGCAGGTTCAGTGCCAGCGCCACGTTGCTCAGCGCGGACGCCGACGGGTTGGCCAGGGACGTGGTGACCGTGCCGGTCTTGCCGGTGTCGATCGCCGCCGGTGCGGCGATCGAGAGGTTGTCAGACTTCACCGAGACGCCGAAGATGTGCATGGCCGGCGTGCCGCCCTGCGGGGTCGCATTGCCTTGCGGCAGCGTGATCGACTGGATGGTCTTGCTCGGGTCGATGGTGACCGGGAAGTAGTCGATCGTGGTCTGCCAACCGGTCTTGTTGCCGGGTTGGTTGCCGTAGGCGGCGCGGATCGCCACGTCACCGCCGGTCGGCGGGGCGCCGTTGGCCCAGTCGCCGAAGCCGATGGTGAACGGCTGGGTCGACCCGTCGGTGTAGGCGATCGTGCCCGACCCCGTGACCGGACCCCAGGTGCTCGCGCCGAGGAAGCCGAGCGTCGAGCCGGAACCGGAGTAGTCGATCGTCTGTCCACTCGCGACAACGTTGTCCGAGTGGCCGAGTTGCACGTTCGGCCAGGTGAAGGTGAGGCCGTCGTGCACGACCGGCGTACCGGGCGCCACGCCTGCCGCAGCCAGCGCCTGCGCGGAGAAACTCGCGCCTGCCCCGTCGAGGTTGGCGCCACCCCGGTTGGCGTCGCTGGTGATGGCGATGTTGTTGTACGCCGCCGGCACCGACGCGAACGGCACGTCCGCCCGCGTCCAGCCCGAACTGTCGTGCGCGCCGTTCACGGTCGCGTCGGTGATCAGGTTGAACAGGCCTGCCGCGTTCTTCGGGATCGACACCGACCAGGTGGTGGTGACCTTCGCCCCGCCGGCAACGCTGCCGAAGCTGGCTGGCGAGGTCGCGGTTGCGGTCCAGCCCGCCGGCAGGTCCAGGTTCATCGCCACGTTGTCCGCGGCGCCGCTGCCGGTGTTGGTGAACGTCGTGGTCACCGTGCCGGTCTGACCGGCCTGACTCAGTGCCGGCGCGCTGACCGACACCGCGTGCCCGACAACGATCGGCGTCGACCCGCTGACCCCGTTCACCGTCGCGGTGATCGTGGCCGTGCCGTCGCCGACGGCGGTGACAAGGCCCTTGTCCGACACGGTCGCCACGCGCGGATCACTGCTGCTGTAGTTGACGTGCGCCTTGGTGAGGTCGGCGAAGCTGCCGTCGGAGTTCGCGGCCTCGACCACGTTGTCCGCGGTGACGCTGAGGTTGCGCTGCTCCTGGGTCGGGTCGGTGTCGTCCTTGATCCACGGATTCTTTCCGGTCAGGTCGAGAGTCTGGCCGACCGCGTAGTCGACCTGATCCGGCTGCACCGTGACGTCTTGGACCTTCGGCGCGAGCGATCCGGTGACCGCGACGGTGGCCGTGCCCTTGATGTCGCTCGCGCTCGCGCCCACCTGCAACGCGTAGTTCCCGTCGTAGACAACGGAGCGCATGCTGGTCTGGTCCCAGATGGCCAGGCTCGGCAGCTGCACGGTGATCGTGATGTTCTGGCTCTGACCCGGCTGGAGCACGGCGGTCTTCTGGAAACCGGCCAGCCGCTCCTTGGGCAGCGTCACCCCGGTCACCGTGAACGGCGTTGCCGCGTACAGCTGCGCGACCGTGCTACCAGCGGTGTTTCCGGTGTTCTTGACCGTCAGGTTCACGCTGACGGC
>DASYBO010000393.1:0-2528 GCA_036500685.1 Pseudonocardiaceae bacterium
CCTAAGAAAGTTACGCCCCGCACATCGTCGATTCCGGCGCGGCCGGGAAACGCCCCCTGCCCGGCCGCGCCATGGAACCTGCTCAGGCGCCGCTGGCCAGCACCTGCGCCGCCGCCTGTTCGAGATCGCCGCGCAGTGCGACAAGCCTGCCGGCGAACTCGTGCGCTTCCTGTTGCATGACCAGTGCCTTGCGGCTGAGGTTGTCCGCGACCTGGCCGCCCGCGGTCTGGATGTAGGCGGTGACGGTGCCGAGTTGTCCCTCGGCGCTAAGCAGGGTTTCGACCGGGACCTGTTGCGCTGCCGAGTTCAGTACCGCGGCTGCTTGGTCCAAGTGTCCGCTCATCTTCTGTGTGATCCCTGATTCTTCAGTTGGTTGCGCATGTCCGACAACGCCGCAAGCCCTCGGCGCGAGTGTTGCGCCGAGGGCTGCGGGAAGTCGTGGTTAACCGCCGAAGCGGCCGGTGGAACGCGTTCTTACGCACGGAGGCCGGAAGGTGCTGGCCGGTCCGGTGACCGCGGGCAGGGTGGCTCGCGGCATCGGGTGCTCGAACGCTGTGCGGAAAGGCACGATCAACATTGTCCACCCACGCAACTGGTCCGTATCAGCGAGGGTGATATGTGCCCGGGGTCACTATTGTGTGCGGACCTGCCGCAGTGCGCGGGTGAGGAATTCGTGTTGTCGTGTCCCTTGTAGGCCACGGCGCCAGATGACGGTGATATCGCGCAGCGGTTGCGGGTCGACGACCGGGACGAACCGGATGCCGGGGCAGAACGCCGGTCGGCCGAGCCGGGGAATCAAAGCGACCGCGCCGAGTTCGCGGACGAGTTCGAGTTGGTTTTCGTATTCGCCCACTTCCCAGCATTGCGCGGGCGTGCGGCCGAGCGCGGAGAACATGTACAGGAACCACCGGTGGCAGATGGTGCCCGGTGGCTGGATCGTCCACATCAGATCGACGAGCTCGGCCGGGGTGAGCCGCTCGCGGCCGGCCAGCGGGTGATCCTCGCGCACCGCGACGTCCGCGTGGTCGGTGCCGATGTCCTCGGTGACGAGGTCGACCGGGATCGGTGCGGCGACGCCGCGCCAGCCGTGCACGACGCAGGCGTCGAGGCGGCCGGCTCGGACGGCGTCGATGCCGGGTCCGACGTCGATCTCACTCGGCCGCACTGTCAGTTCGGGCGCCCGGTCGCGCAACGCGCGGATGGCGGGAATCACGATGCCGCGCACGGCGGTGGGGAAGGCGCCGAGCGTGATCCGGCCCGACGGCGCCTTGCCGGCGCGCGGGAGTCGGGCTTCGAGGTCGGCCCACTGCGTGATCAGGCCGGAGCCCTCGCGGACCAGGAGATGGCCAGCGGGAGTGAGCCGCAGCACGCGGCCGACCTGCTCGGTCAGCGGTTCGCCGATGGTCACCTCCAGCCGTTTGATCTGCTGCGAGACCGCGGACGGGGTGAAGCCCAGTACGGTCGCGGCCGCCGCGACCGTGCCGTGGTCGGACAACGCGGCAAGCGCTTGGACACCGGCCGGATCGATCATGAAGTAATTCTACCGCTTCCACGGCAACTTTCATCGCTGGTGCTTCACGATTGTCGTCGGCAGGCTGGGTGTCATGAGTCGTCGTGACGCGCTGTTGGGCCTGCTCGTCGCTGTTGTCTGGGGCGTGAACTTCGTGGTGATCGACGAGGGGCTGCCCGGCGTTCCGCCGCTGTTCTTCGCCGCCATCCGCTTCACCTGCGTGTCCCTGCTGACCTTCGTCGTCGCGCGGCCGAAGGCGCATTGGCGCTACGTGGTCGGCGTGGGCCTGTTCATGTCGGCCGGCCAGTTCGGGCTGCTCTACCTGGCACTGGGCGCCGGGATGCCGTCCGGGCTCGCTTCCTTGGTGGTCCAGGCGCAGGTGCCGCTGACGATCCTGCTGGCCTCGGCGACCAACGGTGAACGCATCTCACGCAGGCAACTCGTCGGGCTCGGTGTCGCACTGCTCGGCCTGGTGATCGTCGCGTGGGGGCGAGGTGGACACGTCGCGTTGACGGGTTTGGTGCTGGTTCTCGCGGCAGGCGCATCCTGGGCGGTCGGCAACGTGCTGGCGCGTAGGGCAGGTGCGTCGGGGCTCTCGCTGGTGGTGTGGAGCGCGCCGGTCGCGCCGCTGCCGCTGCTCGCGCTGTCCGCGACCCTGGAAGGGCCGTCGGCGTGGTGGACGGCGTTGCAGGACTGGGGATGGCGGCAGACCGCGTCGACCGCCTTCACCGTGCTGGTGGCGACCGTGGTCGGCTTCGGGATCTGGAACGCGCTGCTGGCCAAGAACGCGACCAGCCGCGTTGTCCCGTTCGCACTGCTGGTGCCCGTCGCCGGTCTGGCCGCCGCCTGGATCGTGCAGGGGGAACAACCCGCCGTGCCGGTCATCGCCGGTGGGGTGGTCCTGTTGGCAGGCGCGTTCGTCGCGCTGACCGGCGGCCTCAGGCCGGCGGCGGTGCGGTCGTCCCGCGCACGATCAGCTGGGTCGGCAGTTCCTGGTGCACCACCGGCGAAGCCGGAT
>DASYBO010000394.1:0-2938 GCA_036500685.1 Pseudonocardiaceae bacterium
CCGCGGAAACACCGATCCACACGACGCCGGGAATCAGCGCGCCGAAAGGCAAGGCCGAACGGGCGATGTTCTCCGCGCCCAACGCGCGCAAGGTGACAGCGACCGCGACACACGCGGAAGCCCCCACCAGAATGCAGAAAATCCCAGCCGCTCCCCCGCCGCCGAGACCGATCCGGTTGAGCACAAGGAAAACGAGGAACGCGCCAGGCGGATGCGCGCCGACGTGCGTCGTCCACTGGTCGGCTTTGCCGTCCACGATTCGCGAGGTGAATTCGTGCAGCATGGCGGAGATGCCAGACACCCGGGGAATGTCGTGCAGGTATTCGTCGGGCGCTATGAGCTTGCTCGCGACGCCGGTCGAGAAGCCTTCGGCCATGGCCAGGAACAGCGTCCACGCGACCGAGGTGACGTAGGCGCTGAGCAGCAGTGGCCGCCAGCCCAGCCGCGCGGAGAGTTGCGGGCCGTAGACCACGGCGAGCACGCCGACCGCGATCGCCGGCACCGTGCCGACCCCGACATGCGGCTTCCACCAGGCGAGCAGCGGTGGGAAGAACAGGAACAGGTCGTCGCCCCTGTGCAGCAGGTGCCAGCCCTGTAGCGCGATCACCACGACGAACACGATTGCTGCCGCGACCACGATGAGATCGGGCCGCAGGCCGGTGCCCACCTTGCGTACGCGAGTAGCCGGCCGCTCCCTGTCGATCACGCTCACTCGGCACACGCTAACGCCGAAATCGACGAAGGCCCTGCTCAGCACGGTGCCCGTCACGCGTTTGTAAGAACTCGACCTCGGCGACAGTGAAACGTCAACGAACTGACAGCGACAACTGGGATGGTGATCACCGCAAGAACCCCCCGAATTCGCCCCGAGCACCGCATCGCACCGCTGGGCTCGGTGGCTATCCTGCGGCAGGCTGGCAGCACCCCTCCCCCCGGCGCCCCGGCCTGCCGCAGCGGGCGTTCACTCCTTGGCCTGACTCCAGGAACAATCACGGCGTTCGCGAGGTTGACCCGGATTACAGGAGAGGAGTTCCACCGTGACCTACCGCGCTAGCTGGAACGATGTCGTTGTCGCGGAAAGCGATGACATCGTCCAGGTCGAGGGCAACGCCTACTTCCCGGCCGAGTCCATCAAGTCCGAGTACTTCAGCAAGACCGACACCAATTCGGTGTGCCCGTGGAAGGGGACGGCCAGCTATTACACGCTGAGCGTCAACGGGGAGACGAACCCGGACGCCGCCTGGTTCTATCCGGAGCCGAAAGACGCCGCCGCGAACATCCGCGACCACGTCGCGTTCTGGCGCGGCGTCAGCGTCGAGCAGGTCTGAGCGAACCACCCACCGGACCGCTGGCGTGAGCCAGCGGCCCGGTGAGTCGTTAAATGCGTGGCGGGGCGTGCTCCGGCGGCGTATCAAGGGGCCGGTGGAGATTGCCGAGCTGACCATTCGCACCCTGACCGCGGACGAAGCGCTCCCCTACGACGACCTGCTGTCCGTGGCGTTCCTCAACGACAACCCTTCCGCCGAGCGGGTGGCAGGGTTGCGCGCCCACGTCGAACAGGGCCGCGCCGTCGGCGTTTTCGACGGTGACCGCTTGGTCGGCGGCGGCATCATTCTGAGCAGGTCCATCACGCTGCCCGGGGCTCAGGTCGTGCCCTTCGCCGGGGTGAGCGCCATCGCGGTCGCGCCCGATCATCGCAGGCGCGGCGCGCTGACCATGATGATGCGCGCCCAGTTGCACGGTCTGCACGAGCAGGGCGCCGAGCCGTTCGCGGCGCTGTGGGCCGCGGAAAGCCGGATCTATCGCCGGTTCGGCTACGGCGAGGCCAGCGAGTACACCGGCTACGAGATCAGCAAGGGCGCCGAGTTCCGGCCGGGCATCGAGCTGAGCAAGGACCCGGTCCGGGAACTGTCCCTTGAGCAGGCGCGACCGCTGATCGAAGCGATCTACGCCAAGACACTGCCGAACCGGGTTGGCAGGCTCGGCAGGGCCTCGCTCGACTGGGACGAGCTGCTCAGGGACGAGGCGGCGGATCGCGGCGGCATGACGTCGCGGCGGTTCGCGGTGCACCCGGAGGGCTATGCGGCGTACCGGGTCGGCCATGGCCGGGGCGACCAGGGCCCTGGTCCGAGCGCCGAGCTGGCGGTCCAGGAGCTCGTCGCGACCACGCCGCAGGCGCACGCGCTGTTGTGGCGCTATCTGCTGGACATGGATCTGGTCGCGGTGATCACCGGCCGGATCGGTCCGGACGACCCGGTGCGGCAGATGCTGGCCGAGCCGATGACCGAGCGCTGGCGGCGGGATCCCGCCCTGTGGGTGCGCATCGTCGATGTCGACAGGGCGCTGGTGGCGCGGCGCTACACCACCACGCTGGACGTGGTGTTCGAGGTGACCGACGAGTTCTGCCCGTGGAACGCGGGCCGGTGGCGGCTGCGCGCGGACGCGGCAGGCTTGGCCGAGGTGAGTCGAACCGAGGACGCGCCGGACATCGCGCTCGACATTCTCGATCTCGGCGCGGTTTTCCTCGGTGGCACGCGGCTGAACACGTTGGCCATGACCGGCCGGGTACGGGAACTGACCGACGGCGCGGTGCGACGAGCCAGCGCGGCGTTCCTCGGCGAGAACGAGCCGGACACGACCGAAATCTTCTAACGCAGCGGGGTGCGCAGCATTCGCCCGGCCATCATCGCGCCGAGCAGCGCGACGTTGGCCAGCGTGGTCAGCAGTTCGGGCAGATTCGAGCCGATCGCCGGGTCGAGCAGCACCACGAAGGCGCAGGCCTGGTTGATCACGAAACCGGCGGCGAGTAGCCGGAACCGGTTGGTGCGCAACGAAGCCAGCATCGCCGCGCGCACCCGGCCGCGCAGGTAACGCGAGAGCGGGCGCAGTTTCGTGGTCAGCAGGACGGTCCACGCGCCGACCACGATGGCGAGCGTGA
>DASYBO010000395.1:0-6502 GCA_036500685.1 Pseudonocardiaceae bacterium
CGGCTCGTCGCCGTGCAGGAGGAGATCTCCTGGGAGCTGAACAAGGAACTCGTCGGCTCGACCATCGAGATCCTGGTGGCCGAGGGCGAGGGCCGCAAGGACGCGGCAACCCACCGGATGAGCGGCCGCGCCCGCGACGGCCGGCTCGTGCACTTCACCCCCACCGGTGCGGCGATCGAGGGCGAGATCCGGCCCGGCGACGTCGTCCACGCCACCGTCACCTACGGCGCCCCGCACCACCTGGTCGCCGACGGGGACCTGCTGTCACACCGCAGAACGCGGGCGGGAGACAATTGGGAGGCCGGCGTGCGCCCGAAGACTTCTGGTGTCAGCCTTGGGTTGCCATCTTTTGGCGCCCCCAGCCAACCGGCCACAGTGGACACCGTGGAAGGGTGCCAAGCGCGATGAGCAGCGAACGCAAGCCCGAATCCCTGAACATGGCGCAGCTTCGTGAGCAGGTCGACGAGGTGGAGCGCGGGGTGCTGCGGCGCATCGATCCCGGCATGCGCGCCATGGTGATCGCCGTGTGCGCGCTGGTGCTGATCGTGGCGGCCATCCTGCCGTGGGTCACCGGGTTCAGTGGCTGGGAGGTCGTGTCCGGTGCCGCGAACCTGGTCAGCATCAACGTGTTGCCGAAGATCTTCGGGATCGGCGTCTACGTGTTCGGCCTGGTCGGCTCGGCGGTCACGCTGGCCGCGCGGCGCTGGAGCCTGGCCTGGCTGACGACGTTCGGCTGCGGCTTCTTCACCGTGTTCGGTCTGGTGTCCATCTGGTCGCAGGAGAGCTCGCCGAGTCACCAGCCCGGCCCCGGTCCCGGTATCGGCCTGGACATCGCGCTGGTCACCATGCTGGTGCTGACCATCACCTGGGCCCGCGTGGTCTGGTCGCGCCCCGGTGGGGTGTTCGACAACAGCCCCACGTCGGCCGAATAGCGTTCAGCCGCCGAGTTCGCCGGTGTGGGCGATCACCGAGTCGGTCAACTGACGCAGGCCCGCGCGCAGGTCGTCGAACCGCGCGGGCGGTAGGTTCATCGCGGCGGCGATCACCGGCGGCACGGCCCGCGCCTTCTCCCGCAGGGCAACACCTTCGTCGGTCAGCACCACCTGCACGGACCGCTCGTCGTCGGCCCTGCGCTGCCGGCTCACCAGCCCGGCCTTCTCGAGTCGCTTGATCAACGGCGACAGCGTGCCGTAGTCAAGGGCGAGCGCGGCGCCGATGTCCTTGACCTGGCTCGGCCCCTCGGCCCACAGCACCAGCAGTACCAGGTACTGCGGATAGGTCAGGCCCAGCTCGTCGAGCAGCGGCCGGTAGAGCGCGGTCACCGCGCGGGACGCCGCATAGAGGGCGAAACACATCTGGTCCTCGACCAGCATCGACGTGCCCGGCTCGTCAGCCATGTCAGTGCCTCCCGCTCAGTCAACAGCCCAGTCTGTCGCGGACAAGGCCATCGCGTCCACTCATAGTGCTCTCAATCTCATCGCGGCAAATTACCTTGTGCACAATTTAGTTGCTCGCTACTGTTCTTGTTGTCAGGAAGACCCGAACGAGGAGGATCGCGATGACCGCCAACCCGCACAACCTCGACCTCGAACCCGCCGCTCTCGCCTTCGCCGAGGCCAACGACAACCCGCCCTACCTGCCCGACCTCGGCCCCGAGGAAGGCCGCAAGGTCCTCGACCAGGTGCAGTCCGGCCCGATCGACAAGCCCGAGGTCGACATCGAGGACACCACCGTCCCCGGCGGTCCCGGCGGCGACGTCTCGGTGCGCATCGTCCGCCCGGCTGGCGTGCTCGGCACCCTCCCGGTGATCGTCTACCTCCACGGCGCGGGTTGGGTTTTCGGCGACGCGATCACCCACGACCGGTTGATCCGCGAACTCGCCGTCGGCGTCAACGCCGCCGTGGTCTTCCCCAACTACAGCCGCTCACCCGAGGCCAAGTACCCGACCGCCATCGAGGAATCTTTCGCCGTCGCCAAGTGGGTAGCCGACCACGGCACCGAACACGACCTGGACGGCAGCCGCATCGCGGTAGCGGGCGACTCGGTCGGTGGCAACATGACCGCGGCTCTCACCATCCTGGCCAAGCAGCGCGGTGGCGTCACCTTCCGCCAGCAGGTGCTGTTCTACCCGGTCACCGACGCGAACTTCGACACCGAGTCCTACCGCCTCTTCGCCACCGGCTACTTCCTGCGTCGCGACGCCATGCAATGGTTCTGGGACCAGTACACGACAGACCCGGCTCAGCGCGCCGAGATCACCGCGTCCCCGCTGCGCGCCACCACCGAACAACTCGCCGGCCTGCCCAAGGCCCTGGTGATCACCGGCGAGGCCGACGTGCTGCGCGACGAGGGCGAGGCATACGCGGCCAAGCTCAAGGAGGCTGGCGTCGACGTCACCGCGATCCGCTACCCGGGCATCGTGCACGACTTCGTGATGGTCAACTCGATGCACGAGACCAAGGCCGCGCAGGGCGCGATCGCCACCGCCATCGACACCCTCACCACCGCCCTGGCCTGACCGTCCACACAAGACAACCGCCCTCCCGGAAAGCCCAGGAGGGCGGCGTATCTCGTTGACAGGTCAGCGCGTTGCGAGCGCCTGCTCGGCCGCGCTGAGCCATTCCCGCCACTGCGCGGCCTGCGCCTCGGCCTGCTCGGCGCGCCGTTTGTCGCCCGCGGCCTTCGCCTTTGCCGCCTGCGCCTCGAACTGTGCGACCCGCTCGCGGAACTGCGCGGCGCGCGCCTCGGCCTCCGGGTCGGTGCGGCGCCAGCGGGTGTCCGCCGCCGAGCGCACCTTCTCCTCGATCGAGCGCAGCTTGGCCTCCAGGTCGCGAATCCGCTCCCTTGGCACCTTGCCGATCTGGTCCCACTGGTCCTGGAGGCGGTGCAGCGCGGCGCGGGCCGCGTCCAGGTCGGTCGTCGGGTCGATGGCCGCCGCGTCGGCGAGCAGTTCCTCCTTGCGCTTCGCGTTGTCCGCGAACTCCGCGTCCCGCTCGTCGAACACGGAGGAACGACGGGAGAAGAACTTGTCCTGCGCCGCGCGGAACCGCTGCCACAGCGCGTCGTCGGACTCCTTGGGCGCCCGGCCCGCCGCCTTCCAGTCCACCATCAGCTGCTTGTAGCGGCTGGCGGTTTCGGCCCAGTCCTCGGACTCGGCCAGTCGCTCGGCCTCGTCGACCAGTTCCTGCTTGGCCACCTTGGCCGCGTTGCGCTGGCGGTCCATGTCGGCGAAGTGCGAACCGCGCCGCCGGTTGAACGCGTCACGCGCCTTGGCGAAGCGCTTCCACAGCACTTCGTCGGTCTTGCGGTCGACGCCCTTGATGGTCTTCCACTCGTCCAGGATCAGGCGCAGCCGGTCGCCCGCGGGCTTCCACTGCGTCGCCTCCTCGGCGATCTTCTCGGCCTCCTCGACCAACGTCTGCTTGCGCGCCGCCGACTCGGCACGAGCCGCGTCCCTGACCTTCTTGTTCGCCTCGATGGCCCGTTCGGCCTCGGCGATGATGTGCTCGGTGCGCGCGGTCAACGCGGCGAGGTCGCCGACGACCGCGGCGTCCGCAATGGACGCCAGCAGGTGCTTGGCGGAGGTCGCGGCCTGCTTCGGGTCGCCCGACCCGGAGGCCAGCCGCGCGTGCAGCAGTTCGACCTCGGTGCGCATGTCGTCGAAGCGACGCGCGTAGTGCACGAGGCCCTCGTCCGGCTCGCCCGCCTGCCAGGACCCGATCGCGCGCTCACCGTCGGCGGTGCGTACGTACACGGTCCCGTCGGCGTCGACCCGGCCCCACTTGTGCGGGTGCGCCTCGGCCTGCGGGGCAGGCGGCACCGCGCCGTCCGCCTCGGACCCGGCGGGTGCCTCGGACTCGGCCTTGGCTCGCGCCACCTCGGTGGGCAGGTGCGTCTCGACAACGGGTTCGGGTTCGGCGACGGGTTCGGGTTCCGGCGGCGCCGTTTCCTGCGCTGTCACCTCGGCCGTGGCCTCGACGGCCTCCACGGCTTCCGTAGCCTCGACTGTCGGATGCTCTGTCGGTTCGGCGGATGTGGCCACCACCGTCGGCTCCACCGACGGTTCTGTGGCCGTCGGTTCTGTGGCCGGCTGCGTGTCCCCGCTCGGTCGCACCGAGACGCTCGGCGCTGCCATCCCGTTGACCGTGTGCTCGTCTGCCATCACGGCTCCTCCTCCGCCTACCTCACCTGTCGGACAGCGGCGGCGCCGCTCTCCAACGCCTCACCAGTGGTGAGGCCCGCGCGATCTGGGTACACCGTTGTCCGCAACAGTGTGCTACCTCGCGGGCATTCAACCAGATCCGACCGGCGCGTTCGCCGCAGCGGAAAGATCGGATCGACACCGCGACCTTCTGTTGACCTTGTGTCGCCGTTCGGTTTCTCCACGCAACCGCGCCGGCCAGCCAGCCCCACCGGCAGAGCGTACTTCCCCAGTGAGCGGAACACCCCTGGTCAATGCCTACTGTATCGATTCTTATCGGTTCCTGGTAACCGCTCCACCCGGCCGGGTAATCTTGCTGACCGTGATCAGCCGCGCGGCCCTCGTCCCGCATCCGCCGCTGCTCGTGCCCGAGCTGGTGACCGGTGCCGCCGCCGAGACCGAGCCGCTGCGCACCGCCTGCGTCGGAGCCGCGCGGGAACTCACCGAGGTCAGCCGCGACTGGCTCGCCATCGCCGTCGATCCGGACGGCCCCACGCTGGTGCCCTCGATCGCGCGCGGCACCTTCCTCGGCTACGGCGTCGACGTCGGGGTCGGACTGGCCGACACCGCGGACACGGCCGTCGACCCCGATCTCCCGCTGCCCGCGCTCATCGCTGGCTGGCTGCGCGAACAAGCCGGCGCGCGGACCGTCCGAGTACAACTGCTCCCGCCCGACCTTTCCGTCGCCGACTGCCTGGACATCGGCGCCGACCTCGCCGCCGACCCACTGCCGATGGGCCTGCTCGTGCTTGCCGAAGGCCCCAACCGGATCGGCGCGGCCGCTCCCGCCCGCCCCGACGACCGCGCAGAGCCGTTCGACGAGGACCTGCGCACCGCGCTCGGCAAACCCGACCCGGCCGCCATCGCCGCCATCGATCCCGCGCTCGCCACCGAACTCGGCGTCGTAGGACGCCCGGCCCTCCAGGTACTGGCCGGCATCGCCCTGGCAGGCGGCGAACCATGGCAGGCGCGCGAGCTGTACTCGGCCGCGCCGTACGGGATCGGCTATCACGTCGCCGTCTGGGATCCTTCGTAGGCTTTGGCGATGCAGCTACGACCGGTCGCCGTTGTCGGCCCGACCGCGACCGGCAAGTCCGACGTCGGGGTCTGGTTGGCCCGAAAGCTCGGCGGCGAGGTGATCAACGCCGACGCCATGCAGCTCTACCGCGGCATGGACATCGGCACCGCCAAACTCACGCGGGCGCAGCGCGAAGGCGTGCCGCACCACCAACTCGACGTCCTCGACGTCACCGACGCCGCCTCCGTCGCCGCCTACCAACGGCACGCCCGGCACACCGTCGAGGAACTGCTCGCGGCAGGAAAGACCCCGGTCATCGTCGGCGGATCCGGCCTCTACGTGCAGGCCCTGCTCGACGACCTCGAATTCCCCGGCACCGACCCGGCCATCCGCGCCCGGTTCGAAGCCGAGCTCGCCGCCGCCGGCGGCCCCACCCTGCACGCCCGCCTGGCCCAGCTCGACCCGACCGCGGCGGCGGCGATCCTGCCCGGCAACGAGCGTCGCATCGTGCGCGCCCTTGAGGTCATCGAACTGACCGGCCGCCCCTTCTCCGCGACCATGCCCAAACCGGGCCCGCCCCGCTACGACACCCTGCTCATCGGCCTCGACCGCGACGTCGCCGAACTCGACGAACGCGTCGACCGCAGGGTCGAGCTGATGTTCGCGGCCGGCCTCGTCGACGAGGTCCGCGCCCTGCTCGATGTCGGCCTGCGTGCCGGCCGCACCGCCAGCCGCGCGCTTGGCTACCAACAGGTCATCACCGCACTGGACACCGACGCCGATTTCACCGTCGCCGCAACCGAAACCGCGAAAGCCACCCGTCGCTTCGTCCGACGCCAACGGGCCTGGTTCCGGCGCGACAAGCGGATCAACTGGCTGGATGCGGCCCGCCCCGACCTGCTCGACGTCGTCGCCGAACTCCTCCACCCGTAACCTGGACGGTGTGGCTGGAGTGGAGTTCCTCAAGGGACACGGCACGCAGAACGACTTCGTGCTGCTGCCCGACATCGAGGGCGCGCTTGACCTGACCCCGGCGCGGGTGCGCGCCCTGTGCGACAGGCAGCGCGGACTCGGCGCCGACGGCGTGCTGCGCATCGTCCCGGCCGCGCACGTGCCCGACCTCGAGTCCTACGGCAGCCTCGCGGGCCACGACGTCGAATGGTTCATGGACTACCGCAACGCGGACGGTTCCATCGCCGAGATGTGCGGCAACGGCGTGCGGGTGTTCGTCCGCTACCTGGTAGGCCGGCCTTGCCAAGCCGGGTGAGTTCAGCATCGCCACC
>DASYBO010000396.1:0-19446 GCA_036500685.1 Pseudonocardiaceae bacterium
GGACGCCGAACAACGCGATCATCCACAACGGACAGTGCAGCGCCACCACCGCGACCACCACGCCGATCGCGCCAACGTGCAGGAGCACGGTCGGCACCAACACCTGCCCCTGGCCGAACCGCGCGGCCAGCCGGCCGAACATCGGCGCCGCCAACGCGGAGGTCACCGCGAACAAGCCGGTGACAATGCCGGCCGCCGCATAGGAACCGGTCCCCCACCGCACCAACCAGAGCAACCCCAGGCTGGTCATGGCGAAGCCGATACGCGCCGGCACGGCGGAGAAGAAGAACGCCCGCGCACCGGGCACCGTCAGGGCATCGGCATAACGCCGAGCAACAACGGGAATACGGACACGCCGAATTGAGCGCACATCTGCGCGCACAACGGAGCCTTTCGCCGCTCAGCGGGGCGGACTAGAACCGGCCTGCGTCCGTTGCGTGCCGGTCCACCGTTACCGCCTGTCACCGTCCTCTGTCGGTGTCGAAACGGGGACGCGCGTCGGCACCGGCTTCATCGCTGAGCAGTAGGTCGAGAAACCTTTCCAGCCCAACGGTACTACTTGGGGTCGACGATCAGTGCGATCAGCCGGGGGAACAGGTCGTCCGGAACACCGTCGGCGTCCATACCGGTTTCCAGGGCCAAACCGTTGGAGATGGCCAACATCGCCACGGCGAGGTCGGCCGCGCTCATCGGCAGCGTGACGTCGCGTGCCTCGGCGATCCGCTCGATGGCGCGGGCGACGGCGGCGCGGCCTTCCCTGCGGCGGTGGGCGAGGGCGGCGCGCAGGGTCGGGTCGCGGCGGGCAAGGCCGCAGTACTCGAACAGCAGGTGCTGCCAGGCGAGGTCGGCGTGGATGGCGTCGACGAGGCTGGCGCCGAGATCGTGCACGGCAAGGCCGACGTCGGCCGCGGCGTCGAAGGCCGCGAGCGCGTTCTGCAGCCGTTGCAGCACATGCTCTTCCATCAACGCGAGGACCAGCTCGTCCTTGCTGTCGAAGTTGGAGTAGATCGCACCCTTGGTCAGCCCGGCAGCCTTGGCGATGTCGCTGACCGACGAGGACGCGATCCCGCGCGCGGCGAACACCTCGGCTGCCGCGTCGAGCACCCGGCGACGGGTTTCCGAGCGCAGTGGCCGAGTTCTGGTCCCTCGGGTGCTGGCCACCGCGTTACGGTAGCAACATTCGATACCGGACGGAATCCAAATGTCCGGCCGGGTGAGTTCCGAGCGTGACCCTTGACACAGCGACCCGCAACCCGATACTGATGAGTATCCAATACCGGCGGGTATCGAGAAACAAGGGAGTTCTCATGCGCCGTAGGCTCATCCGGACCGTGCTCGCGGTCGCCATCGCTGTCGGCGGTATCGCCATCGGCGGCACGGCGAACGCGGCACCCGCAGCTGGTGGATACGACAACCCGTCCTGCCAGCCCTCGGCCGCGCACCCCTCGCCCGTCGTGCTGCTGCACGGACTCGGCGGCAACGGGCCGGGCAACGTCGGTCCGATCGCGCTGCAACTCGCGGCGGCCGGCTACTGCACCTTCGACCTGACCTACGGCGAGGAGGCACCGCCCATCCCGGTCGGCGGCCTCATCGACGTCGATCAGTCCGCGCAACAGATCAAGGCGTTCATCGAACAGGTCAGGGCCGAGACCGGCGCGGCCAAAGTGGACATCGTCGGGCACTCCGAGGGCGGTTTCCAGTCGCTCTACATTCCCAAGGAACTGGGCATCGCCAACCAGGTCGACAAGGTGGTCGCGCTCGCACCGCCGACGCACGGGACCTCGTTCGCCGGGCTGGTCAGCGTTGCGAACACGTTGCAGCTGCGGCAACTCGTCAACCAGGTGCTCCAGCAGTTCGGCTGCCCGGCCTGCGACGAGCTGATCACCGGCGGGCCCGGCGTGGTCAAACTGGACACCGGACCGATCGCGCAGCCCGGCATCGGCTACACGGTGATCGCCTCCCGCACCGATGAACTGGTCACCCCGCACCAGTCCGCGACGACAGCGGAGACAGCGTTCATCGACGAGCCCGGCGTGACCAACGAGTACGTGCAGGACGCGTGCCCGTTCGACCTGGTCGGCCACATCGGACTCGCGTACGACCTCGATGTGGAGAACATGATCGCCAACGCGCTCGACCCGGCCCATGCAGGTCCGGTCACCTGCAGTTTCGGCCCGATCTTCTGAGTACCGAACCGACGCGGGGCCGGTCAGCCGGCCCCGCGCGGCGCGTACATGATCAGGCCGACACCGGCAAGGCACACCACCGCGCCGATGATGTCGAACTTGTCGGGCCGATAGCCGTCCGCAATCATCCCCCAGGCCAGTGATCCGGCCACGAAAATTCCGCCGTACGCGGCCAGAATCCGGCCGAACTGCGAACTGGGCTGCAATGTCGCGACGAAACCGTAGGCGCCGAGGGCCAGCACGCCGCCGGTGATCCACAGCCAGCCCTTGTGCTCGCGCACTCCCTGCCACACGAGCCACGCGCCACCGATCTCGAACAGCGCGGCCACGACGAACAAGGCGACGGAACGCAACGGCAACAACGTCACTCCTGATCCGAAAGGGCCAACGAGGACGAAGGGTCGACCGGTTTGGCCATGTCCAGTGCGGGGATACGCGGCGCGGCCAGCGCGACGAACCCGGTGAGCAGCGGGAACAGGATCAGCGCAACGGACAGGCTGGAATGGGCGGCAACCTGGCCGATCAACGGTGGCCCGATCATGAAGCCGATCCAGCCGACCGCGGACACCGTGGCGACCGCGGTGCCGGCGGCCAGGTTCGGCTGATTGCCGGCGGCGCTGAACACCATCGGAATGATCGACGCCAATCCGACGCCGAGCAAACCGAACCCGATGATGCCGGCGATCGGGTTGCCGATGGCCAGCGCGGTGCCGAGACCGACGGTGGCGATGGCCGCGCACACGCTGATCACCCTGCGCGGGCTGTAGCGACGCAGCAGCCGGGCGCCGAACAGGCGCACCACGACCATGGTCAAGGTGAACGCGGTGTAGGCGAGGCCGGAGATGGCCGGCTGCGCGTGCAGCGTGTCCCGCATGTACACCGCCGACCAGTTGCCGGTGCCGCCCTCGGTGAGCAGTCCCGCGAAGGCGATGGCGCCGAGGATCAGCAGGGTGCTGCTCGGCCTGCGCCTGCGCCGGGCGGCGTGGTGGTGGCGTTCGTGCGCGGGGTCGTCGAGCAGCCGCGAGACCAGTATGACCGCGATCGTCACTGTGATCAGGCCGAGCACGAGCAACTGCCAGGTCAACGTGATGCCGACGGCGACAGCCACCACGCCGATGCCGGCACCGACCAGCGAACCGATGCTCCAACTGCCGTGCAGTTTGCCCATGATCGGCCGGCCGAGTTCGCGTTCGACGTTGATGGCCTGGGTGTTCATGGCGACGTCGAGCCCGCCCGCGAACAGCCCCCACACGGCCAGCGCGCCGAACAACTCGGGCAGCGAGCGGGACAAACCGACCAGGACGCCGGCAAGGCAGTAGCCGACGGCGGTGACCCGCATCACGCGGCGGCTGCCGAACCTGGCCAGGATCACGCCGGCCAGCAGGGTCGCGGTAACCGAGCCGACCGACTCGCCGAGCAGCCCGAGGCCCAGTTGCCCGTCGCTGATGTCCAGTGCCGCCTTGACCTGCGGCACGTGCGCGGTCCACGAGGCGAACAGGACGCCGTGGATGACGAACACCGCGTTCACCGCGAATCTGGCTCGGCGGGCGGCCACGGTGGCTGTCCTCGGTATGGCCTGCTCAGCCATACCTGACCTCGATGCCCATGTCGGTCAGGATCGTGTGCGCCGACGAGGGCAGTTGATCATCGGTCACCAGCACGTCGACCTCGGTCAGCGGGGCGATCACGGCCATCGTGGTCCTGGCGAACTTGGTCGAGTCGGCGGCGAGCACGACCCGGTTGGCCACGTCGATGGCCGCGGCCTTCAGCGCGGCGTCGGCCAGGCTGATCGCGGTGAATCCGGCCCCGACCGACACGCCGCAGCAGGTGATCACCGCGGTGTCGAACCGCAGTGCGCGCACGGTTGCCTCAGCAAGTGGTCCGGTCGCGGTCAGTTCGACGGGGCGCAGTTCACCGCCGGGCAGGATCACCCTGGTCGGCGGCGCGTCGGCGAGGACATCGGCGGACTGCAGCGACAGCGGCAGCACTGTCAGCGGGCGGCCGGCGAGCACCTTGGCCACCTCGAGGCCGGTGGTGCCGCTGTCCAGCAGGACGACCTCGCCGTCGACGATCAGTTCGCCGACAGCTTTGGCAATTCGCTGCTTCTCGGCGCTGACCTGCATCTCCCGTACCGCGAATGGCAGTTCGTCGCCCTGGCCGAGCAGGCTCACCGCACCGCCGCGCACCCGGCGCAGCACACCGAGCCGGGCCAGTTCCTCCAGATCGCGACGAATGGTCATTTCGGACGTACCGAGCGCATCGGCGAGTTCGGTGACGCCGACTCGTCCGCTATTTCGAACATGATCAAAGATCGATTGGTGCCGTTCCGAAAGACTCACGTGCTCATACCAACATGATCGATGTTCGATAAGCAAGTTGATGTCGTCGATCGACGATCGTGGCCGCCGAGGGCCGGCGAGCGCGGTAGAACGTAGCGGAGGAAACTGATAGGGAAACCTGCGGAACATTCTGCGGGAAGTCCCATCGGAACGACTAAGGGGTCGGTAAGTGGCAGAACAGCGGTTGACGCCGCAGCAACAGATCGACAGCGTGGTGACGGAACTGCGCTCGCGAGCGGCGAAAATCCGGGAGAACCAGGCGGCCGCGCTGTCCGCGACCGGCGAGGCCGCGTCGCACGACGGCACCGTCCGCGCGACGGTGGACGCCACCGGCGTGCTGACCGCGCTGACTTTCACGCCGTCCCTCTTCGAACGGAGCACCCCGGACAAGTTGGCCAGGACCATCGTGGCGACCGTGCAGGCAGCCGCCGCGCAGGCCCGCACGAAGTCGGCCGAGGCGTTCCAGTCGCTGCGCAGCACTGACGACGCCGGACTGCTGGCCACGGCGGCGCGGGAGACCGAGCGCTGGGGCGTGCCGGCAGGTGGCGTGCCGGACGTGCCGAACACCGCGACCGATCCGACCGGTGACGAGGACCCGTGGCAGCGCAGCGAGCCGCGCGCCGCCCGCGCCGCCGAGCAGTACCCGGCCGAGGAAAGGCACTGGTGAGCTGATCGTGGGGATTGTGCTACCGGGCGCTCTGGCCTGGGTACTGGACATGATCGGCATCGAGTGGCCCAACATCGACGAGGACGAACTGCGTTCCGGGGCCACCCAGCTCCGCACTCTCGCGGGCGAGGTCGACGGCAACACCGGCGACGCCAAGTCCTCGATCGAGAAGATGCTGCAGACCAACTCGTCGCAGTCGCTCGACCTGTTCAACGCGTTGTGGGGCAAGCTCGCCAGCGGTCATCTGCCGCAGCTGAGCAAGGGCCTCGGCGTGATCGCGACCGGACTGGACGTGTCGGCGGGTCTTGTCGAGGGGATGAAGGTCGGGGCCGTGGTCCAGCTTGGCATCCTGGCCGGCGAGATCATCGCCGACCAGGCGGCGGCGCCGTTCACCTTCGGCGCCTCCGAGTTGGCCATCCCTGGCGAGGTCGAGATAACCAACCAGATCGTCAAAGCGGCCTTCAAAGCGGTCGCCAACCAGGTGGAGCAGGCGCTGCTGAACGCGATCGAGGGGCCGATCTTCGCCGCGTTGGGCAGCGCGGGCGACGAACTCGCCCAGCAACTCGTCGGGGACGCGCTGGGCACCAACAGCGGCGTCAACGTCGGCGCGGTCTTCTCCGCAGGCGAGAAGGGCCTGTCCTCGGGAGTGAACAGCGAGGTCAGCGACCCTGGTTCGCTGGTCGGCATCCCGAGCGGCGGCGGTTCCACCCCGCCCGCCGGCCAGAAACCGCAGCCGACGGCGGCGTTGTAGCGCACCCCGCTCCCAGCGCCGAACGCGACCGTGCACAATGCCCCGCAGGGTACTCAGCTGAACCGGTTGCTGCGGGGAGAAACTGATGACGCGGGTAATGATCATCGGCGCGGGGATCGGCGGCAGTTCGACCGCCCTCGCGCTGCACAAGGCCGGTTTGGACGTCGCCGTCTACGAGGCGCATCCGGAAACCGGCGAGGACATCGGCGCGTTCCTGACCCTGGCCAGCAACGGCATGCAGGCGCTTGGCCAGATCGACGCGGCAGCGCCGGTCGCCGAGGTCGGCTTCGACCTGACCTCGATCCGAGTGCTGTCCGAGGACGGCGCGGTGCTGGCCAAGACGCCGCTCGGTGCGCACGAGGACCCGCTGACCCGGTTCCGCTGCCTGCGCAGGGCCCGACTCGGTGCCGCGCTGCGCGCCGAGGTGACCAAGCGCGGCATCGCGATCAAGCACGGCGCCAAGCTCGCGGCGGCGGCCGAGGACGCCGACGGTGTCACGGTCACCTTCACCGACGGCGACACCGCGCGCGGCGACCTGCTGATCGGCGCGGACGGCCTGAACTCCAAGCTGCGCAACCTGATCGACCCGGACGCGCCCGCGCCGCGCTATGCCGGCCAACGCGTGTTCTACGGCTACACCAGCGATATCAAGCCCCAGTGCGAAACCGAGGAGATCACCATGATCCCCGGCAGCACGGCGGCCTTCGGTTTCGCGGTGTCCCCGACCGGCGAGACCTACTGGTTCGCACGGGTACCCAACGAGAAACCGTTGCGCCCCACGGACATCGTGGCGACCACCTCGGCCCAGTGGCGCGATCTGCTGGTGCCGCTGCTGCGCGCGGACGACACGCCCGCTGCGGACATCGTGGCCGCGACCAAGCAGGAACTGCTGGTCACCAATGCTCGTGACCTGCCCGACCTCGGCCGCTGGCGAACCGAGCGGATGATCGTCATCGGCGATGCCGCGCACGCAGCGTCGCCCGCGACCGGTCAGGGCGCGTCGATGGCCATCGAGGACGCCGTGGTACTGGCCAAGGCACTGCGCGACGCCGACGGCTTCGCGGCCGGATTGGCGCTGTACGAACAGATTCGTCGGCCGCGCGTCGAGCAGAACATCGCCAACAGCGCGCGGATGACCGTGAACCGGATGCCCGACCGCGAACAGCGCGCCCGGCAGAACCAGGCGATCCAGCAGCCCTCCCAACCTTCCCCCCGAGTCGAGGACGACGAGCTGCTTCGCCAGATCGACTGGACAACGCCCCTGGTGTGAGGGGCGTTCGGTGGAGTTCCCCTTGCCCGCCCTCATCGTCGCGGATCCGCACGCGGTGATGTGCCGTGTGCCTTACCCCGTCACCTGTAACGAATTTCCTCAGCCCTGCGGCGAGTCATGCCGCGCCATGCGGCACCCGCAACGCGGTGAACTCCGGACGCTGCCGCCGCCGGAAACCCAACGACTCGTAGAGCCGGATGGCTCCGGTGTTGGCCGCGGCCGCGTGCATGAACGGTATGTCGCCACGCGCCCTGATCCCCGCCGCCACCGCCAGCACCAGCCGCGTGCCGAGTCCCTGGCCGCGGAAGGCCGGATCGGTGCACACCGCGCTGATCTCGGTCCAGCCCGGCGGACGCAACCGCTCGCCCGCCATCGCGATGAGCGCGCCATCCCGCCGGATGCCCAGGTAGGTGCCGAGTTCGATGGTCCTCGGCCGGAACGGTCCCGGGCGGGTCCGCTCGACCAGCGCGAGCATCTCCGGCACGTCGGCTGTGGTGAGTTCGACGGCTTCGGCATCCGGCGCGGCAGCGACGCCATCGTCGACCAGCTGCACGCCAGGTACCCGGTCGACGACCTCCCAGTCCTGCGGCCTGTTGCTCGCACCGGGCACGACGACAACAGCACCGGGCCCGGCCAGGGCCGCGACATCGGCCCACACCTTGTCCGGGTCATCCGGCTCCGGCGGGACCGCGAGAAACGGCGCCACATCCGTCTCGTAGCGCACCACCCGCCCACCCCACTCGGCGAATCGGGCCTGCGGGCCGTTGAGCGCCGCCCAGGCCGGACTGTCCAACACGAAGTCTTGTCCCACGGTCACATCTCAGCCAACGATCACGCGCCCGCGCCAATTCCGGCCTCCCACGGACTGGAACGCCTACCCGCCGCTGGAAACCGCGCCACTGACCAACTCGAATGCCCGCCACATCGACGCGTACCGGCCCGCCATCGCCAACAGTTCGTCGTGGCTGCCGCACTCGGCGACCTGGCCGCGATCGAGCACGACGATCCGGTCCGCGGTCTTCGCCGTCTGCAACCGGTGCGCGATGACGATCGTGGTCCGGTTGTGCGAAAGGCGCTGCATGGCCGCGGCGACCCGCGCCTCGGTCACCAGGTCCAGATTGGACGTCGCCTCGTCGAGCAGCAGCACCGCAGGGTCGACGAGTTCGGCCCTGGCCAAGGCGATCAGCTGACGTTGGCCCGCCGACAGCGAACGGCCGCGTTCGGCCATGGCGTGCAGGTAACCGCCGGGCAGCGCGGCGATGAAGTCGTGCGCCCCGACCGCGCGGGCCGCGGCCTCCACCTCGGCATCGCTCGCCTCCGGCCGGCCGTAGGCGATGTTGTCCCGGATGCTGCCGGAGAACAGGAAGCCCTCCTGCGGCACGTAACCGAGTAGCCGACGGAACTCGCGCAGGTCGAGGGTTCGCAGATCGTGTCCGTCAACCCGCACGCTGCCCGCGTCCGGATCGTAGAAGCGCGCCAGCAGCTTCATCACGGTCGATTTGCCGGCGCCGGTCTGCCCGACGATCGCCACCGTCTCCCCCGCCGCGATGCGCAGGTCGATGCCGCGCAACGCTTCCGGCGGCTTGGCCGGTCCCGTCTGGGCGGTGCGCGGCAGGCGGGCGTCGGCCGGACCGACGCGTTGCGGACCGCGCGCGGGCCAACTGGTGACGGCCGGGTAGGAGAAGCGGACGGCGTCGAGCACGAGTTCGCCGCGCGGCTGCTCGATGTGCTCGGGTTTCGCCGGTTGCGGGGTGAGGGTGTCCAGCCGCATCAGCTGCGCGATCCGGCCGACCGAGACGCGGGTCTGCTGCCAGGCATCGAACACCTGGGAGAGCTGCTGGATCGGCGAGAAGAACATGTCGATGTAGAGCATGAACGCGATCAGCCCACCCGTGGACAGCTGGCCGGTGGCGATCAGCCCCGCACCGACACCGAGCACGATCGCGTCGGCCCCGGCCGACAGGAACTGAACGAACGGAAAGTACACCGCGACGAGTCGCTGAGCAGCCACCCTGGACGAAAGATAATCGCGGCCGAGCCGGTGGAAACGTTGGCTGGTCAGCGGTTCATGGGTGAACGCCTGCGATTCGCGCACCCCGGACAGGCTTTCCTGGAAGTCCGCGTTGACGATCGCGATCCGTTCCCGTGCCACGTCGTAGAGGCGCGCGGCCTTGCTCCGGAAGATCACCGTGCCGATGGCCAGCGGCACGACCACGGTCAACGTGCACAGCCCCAGTTCGGGGTTGATCAGCACGATCGCCACGCCGACGCCGACGAAGGTGACCAGCGAGACCAGCGCGGAGAGCAGCCCGTTCTCGATCAGCGACTCGAACTGGTCGACGTCGGTGGTCATCCTGGTCATGATCCGGCCTGCCATCTCCCGCTCGTAGTAGTCCAGCGAAAGGCGTTGCAACTGGGCCCAGATCCGGACCCGCAGCGAGAGCATGATCCGTTCGGCGGCGCGCCCTGTGACGAAGGTTTCCCCGATCTGGTCGACCAGATCGGCCAGCGTCACCACGAGGAACAGCCCGGACGCCACGAACAGCACGGTCTGCGAGCCCGCGGTGACCCCATTGTCCACACCGGACTTGACCAGGATCGGTCCGGCCAGACCGGCCAGCGCGTCGACGACGACCAGGATCAGGCCGACCAGCAGCGGTCGGCGGAATTCGCGGAGCAGGCTGAACAGCCGGAAACCCTTGTCGTGCCGGGCTTCCCTGGCCACGTCGACCTCGGGAAAGTCGCGGACCGGTGGCAGCGCGGCGACCCTGGCCAGCAGCTCCGGGGTTGGCGCCAGGTTGAGCCGCCAGCTGCCGCCGGCACTGCCGCCGAGCCCCGGTCCGATGCTGGGCGCGCCGATCGTGCGCGCGGCGCCGTTGGCCAGCGGGGTCTCGGCACCGGACCAGGCCGAGTCGGTTTTGGTCAGGGTGGCCAGGGCTTCGATCCGGTCGCCGACCTTGGCCGCGACGTCGTCCTCAAGCCCGGAGAGCAGCCTGCGATACATGGCACTGCGCTCGACCAGTTCGGCATGCGTGCCCTGCTCGACGACGCGGCCCTGGTCGAGCACGACGATCCGGTCGGCCAGGTGCAGCGTTGAGCGGCGGTGCGCGACCAGCAGCGTGGTGCGGTCGGCAAGGACGCCGCGCAGCGCGGCATGCACGGCCTCCTCGATCTTCGCGTCGATCGCGCTGGTCGCGTCGTCGAGGATGAGGATGCGCGGATCGGCGAGGACGGCGCGGGCCAGCGCGATGCGTTGGCGCTGCCCGCCGGAGAGGGTCAGGCCGCGCTCGCCGACCATGGTGTCGTACCCGTCGGGCAGTTCGCTGATGAACTCGTGCGCGGCCGCCGTGTGGGCCGCCGCCTCGATCTCGGCGTCGGTCGCGTCCGGGCGGCCGTAGGCGATGTTGTCCCGAACGCTTTCGGAGAACAGGAAACTGTCCTCGAACGCGACGCCGACCTGGCGCCGCAACGACTTCAGCGTGACCGTGCGCAGATCGTGCCCGTCGACGAGGACGGCGCCCGAGTCCGGATCGTTGAACCGCGACACCAGCATGGCCGCGGTGGATTTCCCGCTCCCGCTCGGGCCGACGATCGCGACCCGCTCGCCGGACGCGATGTGCAGGTCGAACCCGTCCAACACGGGTTGTCCTGCGTCGTAACCGAAGCGGACGTTGTCGAAGGTGATCTCGCCGCGGATCTCGGCCAGCTCCTTGGCATCGTCGGCGTCCGCGATGGCGGCCGGCAGGTCGAGCAGCTGGAAGATCCGCTCGACCCCGGCCCGCGCCTGCTGCGCGATGGTCAACACGCTGGCGAGCTGCCGAGCCGGCGCGACGAACTGCGCGACGTAGGTCGAGAAGGCGAGGAACGTGCCGAGGGTGATTTCGTGCCGCAGCGCCAGCCAGCCGCCCAAGGCGAGGATGGCGACCTGGCCGACCGCCGGAATGGCCTCCAGCAGCGGCTGGTAGCGGGACTGCAGCCGCACCGCGCGCATCCGCGCCCCGAACAGCGACCTCGCCGCCGTCACGATCCGGCCGAGCTCGCGGTCCTCCTGCCCGAACGCCTTGACCACGCGCACGCCGTTGACGTCCTCGTCCACGATCTGCGCGACGTCGCCCTCGCGCTGCTGACCGTCCCAGGTGGCCGGGAAGACCCGCCAGCGCATCCGGTACGACACCACCACCAGCACCGGCACGACAAGCAGGCTGACCAGCGCCAACAGTGGTGAGAGGTAGAACATGACGGCCAGCGAGAGCAGCATCAGCAGCACGTTGCCGCTCATGATCGGCAAGAAGTTGAGCAGGCCCTGGACCAGGGTGGAGTCGGAGTTGGCGCGCGCGACGAGCTGGCCGGTGGACATCCGGTCGAGGTTGGCGAGGTCCATGGTCTGCAGGTGGTCGTGCATCTCGTTGCGCAGGTCGTACTGCACTTCCAGGCCGACCCGACTACCTCGGTAGCGGCGCAGGTAGGTGAACCCGAAGCTGGCCACGGCCACCGCGACCAGCAGCAGCAACCACGGCCACAGCGGCGAATCGCGTCGCACGACAACGCCGTCCACGATCTGGCGGGCGATCAACGGAACCAGGGTCTGGCAGGCGCTGCCGAGCAGCGCGCCGGTCAGCCCGAGCAGCACGTTGCGCCGGTGTTTGAGCAGATAACCGCCGAGCCGACGGATCCAGCCATGCGTTGTATCGGGGTCGGTCATCGGCCGCCGCCACGGCGCCGGGTGGCCATGCGTTCCTCGGCGCTTTCCTCGATGGCGACACCGAGCCACACCAGCGACTCCACCAGCCGCTCCGCGTCCGGGGTGCGTGCGCTCAGCTCGGCGAGTCGTTCGAGCATGTGCGTCTCCACGTCCTCGAGCAGGGTGTTACCGGCCTCGGTCAGCCGCAACGCGGCGGCGCGCTGGTCGCCGACGACCTCGGAGCGCGCGACAAGGCCACGCTGGCTCAGTGACTCGACCGCGGCGCTCACCGCGGGCTTGCCCAGCGCGAGTCGTTCGGCGACCCGGGAGGCGCGCTCGTCGCCCGCGGCGATCGCGGACAACACTCGATAGTGCGGGAGGCTCAGCTCGCCCGAGGCCCGCTCCAGTACGCGGGCCGCGCGGGCCAGGGCGCGGACGGCGTCAACGGCTCTCGTTCGATCGGTCACCAGCCCAGGATAGCAAAAGTGGTTCACCCTTCGAACTAACTAACCGGCCGAACCGGCCCAACCCGACATGGGGGTAGGCTGCCGCCGAGCCTCGGGACAACCGCAAGACATGGCGCCGATTGGCTACAAAAACTTCTCACGCAATGAGGACCGTGTCACGCGATAGGCCAACCGGGTTCCCTTGCCGGAATGGGCAAGAGGTATCATCCACGTTTACCTTGGAACGGATATCCCATCCAGAACGAGGTTGGTGAAGCACAATGGCGGGGGCCGGGCCGCGGCCGAAGGTCACGCGGCGACGCGAGGTCAGTCATACCAGCGCGCGCTCGGTGCTGATGACCGTACTCGGCGAATATGTGCTGCCCCGGCAGGTTCCGGTGTGGACGTCGACCCTTGTCGACGTGCTCGGCGTCTTCGACATCGAGGAGAAGTCCGCCCGCCAGGCCCTCTCAAGGGCGGCGGGCGAGGGTTGGCTGCGGTCCGAACGCATCGGCCGCCGGGTGCGCTGGTCGCTGACCGCGCCGGGGCGCAGGCTGCTCACCGAGGGAGCCGAACGGATCTACGCCTTCGGCCGGGACGGGATCGACTGGGACGGCCGCTGGCTGATGCTGCTGGTCTCGGTCCCCGAAACCCAGCGTGAACTGCGCCATCGCGTGCGCACCCAGCTGACCTGGGCCGGTTTCGGCTCGCCGGCGCCCGGCGTGTGGGTCTGCCCGAACACGAGCCGGCAGGCCGAGGCGGACCGGATCGTCGCCGAGCTGAAGGTCGGTTCGCCGGTCATGTCGTTCATCGCCTCCTACGGCGAGATCGGCGAGGTGGCCGAGATGGTGGCAAGGGCCTGGGACCTGCGCGAGCTCGAAGACCACTACGAGCAGTTCATCGACGAGTTCACCGGCCTGTCCCCCATCTCCGGCGAGGCGGTGCTCCAGGCGCAGACCCAACTCGTGCACGAATGGCGCCGCTTCCCGTTCCTCGACCCCGGCCTGCCACCAGCGCTGCTACCCAAGAACTGGAGCGGCGCGCAGGCCGCCGAACTGTTCCACCGCAAGCACGCGCAATGGCGTACCGGCGCACAGCGGCACTGGGACGAAGTAGTTCGCGCCGAACAGGCCGCTTAAGTCCTCTTAGGACTTACGGGTGCTGGTGCAGCCGCCACATCGCGATGGCCAACTGCAACCGCAACCGCCCCTGCGGATCGCGGATCGACCAGCCGAGCACGTGTTCGAGGTGCCCGAGCCGCTCCTGCAAGGTCGAATGGTGCACCAGCAGGGCCGTCGCGGCCGTGCGCAGGCTGGGGCTGTTCGCGACCGCGACGAGCGTGGCCAATACCCAGGGCGCGTCCGTCCTGGCCCGCTCGACCGCGCGCACGTCCGGGATGGGCTCGGTGTCCGGGCCGATGACGTCGGCCAGCACGGCAAGACCGCCGAGGTCCTCGGTCCGCACGACGCGCGGGCCGGGATCGTGCTCGGTGCCGGTCGCGGTGAACCGCAGCGCGGTCCGCGCGGCCACCCACGACGCCGGCAGGTCCAGCACGCCCCCGAGCGGCCCCATCCCCGCACGCGGGTCATCGCTCCGCGCTCGTGAAGGCCAACCGACCCCGTCCGCCGACTCGACCCTGGCCGGCTCGCCGACCAGCGCGACCGCCCTGACCTGCGCGTTCTCCGCGATGCCAAGCCTGCGCGCCACGGTGAGCCGGGTCTGCGCGGCCACAGTCGCGTCGCACAGCACCTCCACCGAGGCCGGGTCCGCCAGCGCGGCCGACGCGCGGCCACGCGTTCGCTCCAGCACCCCGCGCGCGGCGGACGCGGCCCGCTCCAGCACCATCGCGTCGACCGGCCCCGGCGACCCGTCGCGTTCCAGCCACAGCGCCGCTGGCCCGTCCGGCACCAGCGGCGCGCTCGGCCAGGCCGGGTCGGGCAGCCCGATGTCGTCGAGGACCCGGCCGTGCACGTCGACCCGCACCTGCACCCTGCGGTCCTCGTCGACCAGCCGAGCCGCGCAGCCGGCCAGCACGGCCGCGCCGCGCACGATCGGTTCCAGGCCTGCGCGTCCCTCGACAAGACGGTCGAAGTAGGCGATCACCTTGACCGCGGCGCCCGCATCGGGATCGAGTTGGGCCAGCCGTCCGACGAGTTCCTGCATGAAGCCATCGTCCTCCGCGAAACCGCCGCCGCCCAGCCGTCAGCCTTCGAAGATCCGGCGCAGCCAGTCCTCCGGCGCCGCGCTCGCCGCCTGCGACAGCGCGGCCTGCGGCACCATTCCGGCGAAGCCGTGGAACCCGCCCGGCCAGACGTGCAGTTCGGCAACGCCGCCCGCCTGCCAGATCCGCGCGGCGTACTCGACGGTCTCGTCCCGGAACGTCTCCGCCGACCCCACGTCGAGGTAGGCGGGCGGCAAGCCGGAAAGGTCCCGCGCCCGTGCGGGCGATGCGTAGGGCGACACGTCCGGCCCGCCCTGCGCCTCGCCGAGCAGCGCGGTCCAGCCGAGTTGGTTCGCGGCCCGGTCCCACATCCCGACACCCGCCATCTGCCAGGCCGAATAGCTGTCGTTGCGGTCGTCCAGCATCGGACACAGCAGCATCTGCGCGAGCAGGGCTGGACCACCCCGGTCCCTTGCCATCAGCGCGGTCGCGGCGGCGAGGCCACCGCCCGCGCTGCCGCCCATGACCACGACGCGGTCCCGGTCGATGCCGAGTTCGTCTGCGTGCTCGACCGTCCACACCAGACCGGCGTAGCAGTCCTCGACCGGCGCCGGATGCGAATGTTCCGGCGCCAACCGGTACTCAACCGACACCAGGGCCACGCCCAGTTCCTCGGCTATCTCAAGCATGCGCGAAACGCCGAGGTACCGGTTGCCGGTGATCATGCCGCCGCCGTGGATGTAGTAGAGCGCCCCGAACGGCGCGGATGCGTTGTTCGGCAGGCAGAGCAGTAGCGTGATGTCGGCGGACACCGCCCGTTCGGATACGGTGAACGCGCCGTCGCGGGTCAGATCGGGGTCGGCGGCGGGCATGATGTCGGCGATCTTCTCGCGCAGCACGTTGACCACCGCGCCGATGTCGTTCACCCGCGCCAGCACCTCGCCGAAGTCCGGCATCCGGTCCTTGGCGAGCGCGATGGCCGCGGCCAACTCGGGGTCGAACGCCGGCGGAGGCCCGATGATCTCGGTCACGACATCACCCGGCTCAGCCAGGACAGCACCGCGGCCTGCGCGGCCTGCGAAATCGCCGCCTGCGACGCGAGCAGCACGAACCCGTGGAACCCACCTGGCCACACGTGCAGTTCTGCCGAACCCCCGGCCCGCCAGATGCGGGCGGCGTAGTCGACGGCCTCGTCCCGGAACGTCTCGGCCGACCCCACGTCGATGAACGTGGGCGGCAATCCGGACAGATCGGTTGCCCTGGCCGGCGCCGCGTACGGCGACACGTCTGGTCCGCCCTGCGCCTCGCCCAGCAGCGCGGTCCAGCCGACCTGGTTGAAACCGCGGTCCCAGATGCCAAGGCCGGTCATCTGGCGCGCCGAGTAGCTGTTGTTGCGGTCGTCAAGCATCGGGCACAGCAACAGTTGCCCGATCAGCTCGGGACCGCTGCGGTCTCGGGCCAGCAGCGCGGTCGCCGCGGCGAGGCCGCCGCCCGCGCTGGCCCCGGAAACCACGATCCGGCTCGGGTCGATGCCCAGCTCGTCGGCATGCTCGACCGTCCACACCAGACCTGCGTAGCAGTCCTCGACCGGCGCCGGGTGCGGATGCTCCGGCGCCAACCGGTACTGAACCGACACCACCGCGACGCCGAGTTGGGCGGCGCAGTCGAGCACGTTGGTGATGCCCTGGCCCCGGTTGGTTCCGATGACCATGCCGCCGCCGTGGATGAAGTACACCGCCGGCACGGCCGTTGAGGCCGAAACGGGCCGGCAGATCAGCAGCGAGATGTCCGGGGCGCCGGCAGGGCCGGGCACCGACCGCTCGGACACGTCGAACTTCCCGTTCAGGCTGAGCTGTTCGTCGCTCAGGTCGCCCGCCTCGGCCTGGGCCGCGCGGAACATCGGCACCATGTCGGCCGTGATGGTGGCCGGCATCCGGTCCCGGATCACGTCCAGCGCGGCGGCCAGTTCGGGGTCGAACGGAACCGGCGGGCCGACCTGCGCGGCGTCCGATCCTGGGCTGGGTACCGTCGTCGTCATCTGCGCACTCCTGGACCTCGGGTGACTGTCGGAAGTCATCTTCGGTCGGAGTGCGGTCCCGCACAGCGCGCCAGTCGGCGGGAATCACCCGCCAGATGGCGGATCAGCGACCGGCGCGGAAGTCACTCGGCCGGTACGTCCACAGTGGACTTGTCGTCGGCCTCGGCCTTCACGGGTTCGTCATGGTCTTCCTCAGGAGCCTCCGCGTCCTGCGCGGGCGCTTCCTGTTCGGAGCCCGCGGCATCCGGTGGCGGGGCGGCCTCGGCCGGTTCGACCGGCATCGGCCTGCGCTGGATGAAGATGAACCAGATGATGCCGATCAAGGTCAGCACGCTGGCCACGAAGAAGTTCAGCCGCAGCCCCAGGAAGTACTGGGAGTAGTCCACCCGCAGCGACTCCTCGAAGATCCGGAACGCCGAGTACCCGGTCACGTAGAGCGCGAAAAGGCCCTGCGGCCTGATCTTGTGGTGGTGCCCGAGCCAGACCAGGAACGCGGCCAGTGCGAGGTCCCAGATCAGCTCGTAGAGGAAGGTCGGGTGGAAGGTGGCGAACTGGGTCGAGCCCGGCTGGCGATACTGCGGCGCGATCTGCAACGCCCACGGCAACGTGGTCGGGCCACCGAAGAGCTCCTGGTTGAAGTAGTTGCCGATCCGGCCGATGGCCTGCGCGACCAGGATCCCGGGCGCCACCGCGTCCATGAACCGGCCGACCGGCGCGCCCGCCCTGTGCACCCGCCAGATGCCGACCACCGCGGCAAGCGCGATGCCGCCCCAGATGCCGAGGCCGCCCTGCCAGACCGCGAACACACCCCACCAGTGCGGCGGGATCTCCGCGGGCGTTGTGATGTCGAAGTAGATCCGGCCGCCGATGATGCCGGCCGGCACGCCCCACAGCGCGATCTCGTCCACGAGGTCGACCGATCCGCCCACCGCCCGCCACCGGCGACGCGTGATGTAGATGGCCAGCGCGATCCCGACCACGTACATCAGGCCGTAGAAGCGGATGTAGAGCGGCCCGAGGTAGAACCCGTTGATCGACGGGCTCGGGATGCTCGCGTGCAGCAGGCTCTGGGCAATCACCCGGTGCACGATAGTCGGAGGGTCGTTGGGTCGAGGTGACCAGGGCCGAACGGCAGGTCTCAATCGGGAACCGAATGCGCACAGGTCCAGGTGTCAAGATGACATTCTCGCCTCGGCCGTGAGGCGAATTCGAGCCGCAGGGGTTACAACTGAACGATGGGGACGAGGAGTAGCCAGCGGCAGGCGATGACGCCCGGCCTCCCGTGTTGGCTGCATCCGGCGGCCAGGGTCCAGTACTCGCCGATCTCCGGACGGGGCCTGTTCACCGGTGAGCCCATCCCGGCCGGCGCCGTGGTGGCCACGCTGGCCGGGCGACTTGTCGACGGCGCGGAACTGTCCCGGTTGCTGATCGCCGCGAGCCGGGAACATCGCCACCTGGACACGATCAGCGTCGAGGAGGACCTGCACCTGATCCTCCCGGCGACCGAGCCCATCCACTACGGCAACCACAGCTGCGACCCGACGCTCTGGCACGCCGACGCCTACACCCTTGTCGCGCGGCACGACCTCGAACCCGACACCGAGCTGACCGTGGACTACGCGACGCAGACCGCTGAACCGGACTTCCGGATGCCCTGCAACTGCCGCGCCGCCGACTGCCGGGGCGTGGTGACCGGCCAGGACTGGCGGCTGCCGGGCTGGGCGCTGCGGTACCGCGGCCACGTGGTGCCGGTGGTCGCCGCCAAGCTGAACAACTGAGACGGTCCGGCGGGGGAACCCGATCGGGTGATAGCTCGTTGGCCCGACGGGATGAGGTGGGCCGAGGAGCGCGTGGGTGCGGTCGGGGAACTGATCGCGGTGCACACGGTGGCGTCCGGATTCGGCATGACGTGGGCGGTCGGCCGGACCGCGATCGGGACCGCCGTTTTTCGCCGGGACGGTTCGGGGTGGCAGCAGGTTCCGGCACCGGACATCGGACCGGTGCGCCGCGCGGTCGTCGCGTCGGACGTTGACGTGTGGACGGTCGCGCTCGGCCGCTGCCTTCACTGGGACGGTCGGCGCTGGCACGAGGTGCCGATGCCGAACCGGCGCGGCGAGCGCACCGTCCTGGCCGGCTTCACCGCGTTCGGCCCGGACGCCGTGTACTGCGTCGGCCAGGCCACCCGGCTCAACGATCCGTGGCAGGCCAGAGGAGTGGTGCGGCGCTGGGACGGCGCGCACTGGCACGAGTTGGCCCTGCCGGATCTCGCCCGCTACTGGGGCCTGTTCGGGATGGACGGCACCTCGCGCGAGGACATCTGGGCGGTGGGCACCGACGCTGAGCAGCCGGTGATCCTGCATTGGGACGGCCGCGCCTGGGAGCGGACGCCGATCCCGGCGACCGGACCGGGTTGGGCGCAGTTGACCGATGTGGTCGCGTTGGCGGCGCACGACGTGTGGGCGACCGGCGGGCTGACCGCGCGGCCCGGATCAGCCGCGCCGCGCCGCTCGACCCAGGCGTTGGCGATGCACTGGGACGGCCGGCGCTGGTCGCTCGCGCGCCCGCCGTCGGACGCCGTGCACGTCGACCAGTTGATTCACGGCGACGGCCAGATCTGGGCATTGGGCCGAACCGGCCAAGACGCGGACATCGAGGCGTTCCTGGGAAGTTGGGACGGGTCACGCTGGCATTCGGTGCGCGCACCGAATTCGTTCGCGTTGCATGGAGGCGCCGCGCTGCCGGACGGGTCGGGCCTGCTCGTGGTCGGGCACAGCCTGCTCGGTTCCGGGCGATCTCCGCTGGTCGCCGCCTATCACTGGTAGTCGAGCAGGCGGGTGGTGGCCTGCCGTTTCGAACACCTCGATCGCCACCGGGTCGCGGTGCGTCGCGGCGTCCGCGACCGCATTA
>DASYBO010000397.1:0-2634 GCA_036500685.1 Pseudonocardiaceae bacterium
TTACCTCCGCCCCGACCCGAGCCGCGACGGCCCCGAGACGATCATCCGGGAACCCGCCGTGCACCAGCTGGACCCGACCTGGCAGCAGGCGTGGGACGCCCGTGCGACGCTGTGGATGGTGCGCGGTCCCGGCGGCGAACCGATGCCCGAGCCCTGAGCCGAACGGACACCGATGAGACATCCTCTGTCAACCCCGCAGTCAGGCGGCGTGTCCGGGGGTTCGGTTGCGGTTGGCGACATGCACGGCTTCGTCGTAGAGCACGCCCTTGGTCAGGCAGTGCCACAGGATTTCCAACCAGCGATTGCTCAGGGCTCTCAGAGCGGCGTGGTGGCTTTTCTTCGCGGCGATTTTGCTGTCGTAGAACTCGCGGGCCCATCCGCTTCTGGTGAGGCTGCGGAACGCCCATTGATGGACCGCGGTGCCGAGGTAGTGGTTATGAGCCAGCCGGCGGGCGACGACGAAGTCACTTTTGCCGGATCGGCGGGTGACCGCAGCGGTGCCGGCGTAGCACTGCAGGCCGTTGGGGCTGTCGAACTGGGTGATGTGTTCACCGATCTCACCGGCGACCCGAGCTGCGAGGCGGTCTCCCAGGCCGGGGAAGCTCAGGTAGATGTCCCCGCCCGGGAACGCCTTCCCCGGGTCGGGGTCGGTGACGGTGTGATCGCGCCCGGTGCGGGGCGCGCCGAGCAGCAGTTCGGCCATGCGCTGTTGCCAGCCACGGCGGGCCTCGTGCAGGGCCAGCAGCTGGACCGCGGCCAACCGGATCCCGGCGGCCTTGGCCCGCACGAGGTAGTCACGGGTGGGCAACGACGGCGCCGCGAGCGCGGCCGAGACGCGGTCGGCGAAGGTCTCGGGCCAGCCGTGACGACCCAGCCGTGCGAACTCGACCAGCTCGGCTCGGGACGCTTGGGCCAGTTCAGGCTGGGTGGGCCACCGATCGAGCAACCTCAGTACCGTTGGCGCGCCGAGGTCTTTACCCGCCACGGCCAAGGCGGCGGGGTAGGTGGTTTGCAGGTCCGCGCGCAGCCGGTTGAGCAGCCGACGCTGATCACGGGCGGCGCGTTCGTCGTCACGCCCGATCGCACGCAGCTCCCCACCAGTCTGCCCGTGGGGGATCAATGTCTGGAGTGCGGCGTGCCGGTCCAACGCGAGCAGGCAGCAAATTCGGGCGTCCTCGGCATCGTCTTTCTTGCGGGCCGGACCTCGTCGGCGTGCGACCAGATCGGGGTTGACCGGGACCACGGTGAACCCGGCGTCGACCAACGCCTCTACCAACAAACCGTGACGGGTCTCCAGCACCACCCGAACTTCAGCAGGGTCGGGCTCGAGCCGCGGCGCACGCTCGATCAGCGCGGCAACACCGTCCGGTCCGTGGTCGATACGGAACTGCTCTATCACCCCTTTCGCCGGTGTTCCCAAGGCGATGTCATGGAACTCTTCCGCCCAGTCGATACCAATTCCCAGCACCGTTGCCCCTTCCGTGAAAACCACGATGCTCGGCAGACCGGGAAAGCGCTGCGTCGTGCTGATGAACCAGTCCTCGCGGGACCACACCCTCCTGGACGTCAGGCCTTCACCGGAGCCCGGCAGGGGCACCGTCTCATCGCAGTCCTCAAGGGACAAGCACTCCAAGCGCTACCTGCCGGGATCCACCGTGCGAAAGGAAGGTAGAGCCATCAGCACGCCCGAGCCGCATGAGGAGACGGCGGCGCATGTCGGCGAGGAGTTCGCCGGCACGATCGCGTCCCTCCGAAGCACACTGCGGGAGACCGCCGGGCTGGGCTACCTTGCGCATTACAGCAGCGGTGCGTTCGACTTCGGCATCGACCGGCTGGGCGATCCGCCAAGTCCCGGGGCCACTCCTCCCGGGGCAACTCGTCGGGATCAGCTCCGGCGGCTGGGTCGGGCGTTGAGCATCACCGCGAGCGGTCTGGACCGGACCTTGCAGAAGGTGCGTACCGGTGGGTTGATCCGAATTGTGCTGCAGACCGAGCAGGGCGCCGGATTCTGCAACCTGGTGGTGCCGTCGGAGCTCGTGGTCGGCTCGGTGGTGGACCACGAGGCGCCGGGGGAACCGGGCCACCCCCTGTCACAGCGGGCCCAGGTCCGAGCGGCCGACATCGCCGTGGCCGCGCTCGCGACGCAGCTGCGCGGGCGCATCAGCCTGGGGTCGGTGAACCCGGGCGGGTGGGAGTCGGTGGAGGTCGGCCCGGTGCTGTCCCCGCCTCGCCCTTCCGGAGCCCCATTCGTCACCCTGCTCACCGATCTGGACGAGCGGACCGGCCGGTTGATGGCGGAATGCAAGCGCGCGGTCCGGGCGGCCGACCTGCAGCTTGTCGCGTACTGCACGCACGGAGAGGTCGTGTTCGTCGCTGACGAGCTCGGCGATCGGTCGCTCAACCCGTTCTTCACGCAGATCACCGTCGGCGCCCGGCGCAAGTTCTACCTGGAATTCAGCCGCGAGTTGTGGGCACTGGCGAGCAAGCTGAACCGGGCGGTGAGCGGGGTGCTCGGTGATCTGCTCCTGCGCATGGTGCTCGATGTGGAACAGGGCGCGATCTACTACTACCGGCTGAAGGGCGGCGATTACCTGGTCGGGGTGACCATTGACCAGTCCCGAGTCAGTGACACGG
>DASYBO010000398.1:0-11611 GCA_036500685.1 Pseudonocardiaceae bacterium
GGCCAGCGGCGCCGCGTTGCCGAACCCCGGCTCGTTCGCGAAACCCGGTTCGTCGCCGAAGCCAGTCTCGTTCCCGAAACCGCGCTCATTCGTCGAGCGCTGTTCGCCGCCGAAACCCTGTTCATGGGGCGAACGCTGTTCGTTGGAGGAGCGCGGTTCGCCGGCGAAACCCTGTTCGGTGGCCGAACGCGGTTCGTTCCCGAAACCCTGTTCGTTCCCGAAACCCTGTTCGTTCCCGAACGCCTGCTCGTTGCCGAAGCCTTGCTCGTTCGCGAAGCCTTGCTCGTTCCCGAAACTTGGTTCGTTGCCGAATGCCGGTTCGCTGCCGTAGCGGGCGTTGCCCTGGCCGTTGCTATGACTGATGCTCGGGCTGACGCCCTGGCCAGCGGCGAACCGGCCGTTGCTGCCCGGATCGCCGCCATAGCCGCCGTCGGTGCCGACCGGGGCAACCGCTTCGTGGCCCGCGGCCTCGCTGCCGAAGGCCGGTTCGTCGCCGAAACCGGGCTCGTTCGCGAAACCGCGTTCGCTGGGTGCGTTGGCGAGCCGAACGTCCTTCGCAGCGCCACCTTCGTCGTGGAAAGCGGGTTCGCTGCCGAACCGGGCTTCGTTGCCGAAGCGCTGCTCGGCGGCGGGACCGGGTTCGTTCGCGAAGCCGGGTGCCTCGAGCGGCGCAGGCGCCGCCTCCGATCGACCGTTGGCGCGCCGGCCGGGCTGTGGGGCGTCGAGCAGCAGTTTGCCCAGCAGGAATGCCGCTGCGTCGCCGGCATCGTCGAAGAGCATCGGCGCGCCGAACTCCTCGTCGAGCCAGCCCACCTGCCAGCCCTCGTCCACCTGCTCCAGGTACCACGTGCCGGGCTCGGGCTCGCCGATCCGGTAGGCACTGGCCGGCACGCCGAGATCGGCCAGCCGAGCGTGCAGCGCGCTGATCGTCTGCTCCGGCGTTGGCTTCGCTCGACCGGCTTCCGCGACGGGCGGGGGCGGCGCGGCGGGCCGCTCCCCCTCGCCCTGCGGGCCGGGTGGAGGTCCGCTTGGCGGACCCTGGCGCGGCCCACCTGGCGGACCAGGCGGGCGCGGCGGACCGGGCGGGCGGCCACCGGTAATCGTGGCAGCGGCTGCCGCACGCGCGGCTTCGTCGACCTCGGGTACCCGGAAACCGTTCGAACGCGCGTGATTCACCAGCTCCGCGTCCGGCGGCACGCCGTATCGACGCAGGTAGTAGTTGACCGCGGCAGGCCAGATCCACACGCCATCGGTGTGGAAGGCGATCGGCACGGTCTGCCGGCCGTCCTGGGAGAGCCGGTCGATGTCGTTGCCGCGTTCCGGCAGCGCCAACGGCGCCTCGTCGAGGTACTCGAGCAGGCGCTCCCGGTCGTCGTCGACGACCGGGGGGCGGTTGACCGAGGGGCGGCCGTTGGGCGCGGTGCCGTCGAAGATCCGCGCCACCCGGAACCGTGGCGGACCACCAGGACCACCAGGACCACCAGGTCCGCCGGGTCCGGGTGGCGGCGCCTGCCGCTCCGGGGGCAACCCGGAGAGCTTGCGCATCAGCCACTCGGGGATGTTGTCCTCGGTGCGCGGGAAGAACTGCAGCTCATCGCGGAACGCGGGCGGCGGTGGCGGGGTGCGCCACTGCGGCTCCTTGCGATCGAACTCCAGGTTGTAGCTGGCTGGACGCTCGATCTCGTACCGTGCGTTGAACCACGTGCCTCTGCCGTCGCGGTACATGCCCGCGCGCAGCTTGGCGAAGCTCATCGCGATGTCGTGAGATGCGGTCCACGCCTGTTCGTTGCCGTCCTCGCCGGTGACCTCGGCGGACAACTCGTAGTACCGCCCGGTGGCGCGGAACTCAGCCTTGATCTGCTGCCAGTCATCGGGCGCGGTACGCATCAGGGCAAGCCCGATCTGCTTGACCAGCGCATCCTGGTCGGTCGGGCTCAGCGGTGTTGGAGTTGGAGGAGGTTGGGACACAGTTCCATCTTGTCCTGTGTTCGGCGACATGGTGGTGGAATCGGGTCAACGAGGGTTTTCACAATAGCCGCCCGCCGATGCTCCGTACGGGTGACTGTGGCCGCACTACCCCCGTGTACCCGAAGGACTACTCGCGGTGGTCATTTCGACATCCGGCCCCTCACAGGAACCTCGGGTCGTCGTCCGGTTGGTGACGTGCGCGAAGATGGACGGCGTGAGCGCGACGATCCTGGACGGCAAGAAAACCCGAGACGCGATCTTCGACGACCTGCGCGTGCGGGTCGCGGCCCTGGCCGAGCGTGGCATCGTGCCCGGTCTTGGCACCGTGCTCGTCGGCGACGACCCCGGTTCGCACTCCTACGTGCGGGCCAAGCATCTCGCCTGCGCCAAGGTCGGCATCAACTCGATCCGTCGCGACCTCCCGGCCACCATCTCCCAGTCTGAACTCGAAGGTGTGATCGACGAGCTGAACGCCGACCCGAGTTGTCACGGATACCTGGTCCAGCTACCCCTACCGGGTGATCTCGACACCGGCCGGATCCTGGAACGGGTCGATCCGGCCAAGGACGCGGACGGGCTGCACCCGACCAATCTCGGCAAGCTCGTCCTCGGCGAGCCCGGCCCACTGCCCTGCACGCCCAGCGGCGCGGTGGCGCTGTTGCGCCGTTACGCGGTGCCGATCGCGGGCGCGCAGGTCACGGTCGTCGGCCGAGGGGTCACCGTCGGTCGCCCGATCGGTCTACTGCTGACCAGGCGCAGCGAGAACGCCACCGTGACCCTCTGCCACACCGGCACCAAGGACCTGGCCGCCGAGGTACGCAGGGCGGACATCGTCATCGCCGCCGCAGGCAGCCCCGCGCTGATCACCGCGGACATGGTCAAACCCGGCGCGGCCGTGCTCGACATCGGCATCACCCGTACCGACGCCGGCCTGGTCGGCGACGTGCACCCGGACGTCCGAGAGGTCGCGGGCTACCTCGCGCCGATGCCGGGCGGGGTCGGGCCGATGACCATCGCCATGTTGCTGAGCAACGTCGTCGCTGCAGCGGGGCGGGCGGCCGACTAACGTGCACACCGTGCCCACTCCAACCCCAAGCAGGGGCACTCCCGTCGAAGCCGCCGACTCGCCGACGCCTCACCTGATGGACGCCGGAGCCGTGGTCGACGCTCCGCTCCCGTTCATCGACGACGCGCCGACCCGACCGGAGCCGTTGGTTGGCGACCTGCCGATCGCGGACCGAGACCCGGAGCCGGACAGCGAACCCGCTGAGCTCACCGAGCCCGCGGCGACCGAGCAGGCTCCGCCGCTGCCCCGCGTCCGCCGCTGGCTGCACGCGTTGCGCCGGCAGTTGCCCTACGCGCTGGTGCTGTTGACCATGGCCATCGGACTGCTGCGGATCGTGCAGTACCACTGGCGGGAGGGCTCGGCCTGGATCGGTGGGGCACTGCTCGTGGCCGCGTTGCTGCGGGCCGTCCTTCCGCCGGGCACCGCCGGCATGGTCGCCGTGCGCGGGCGGGCGGTCGACGTCCTGTGGTGCGTCGGACTGGCCGCGTGCATCCTGTTCGTCGCCTACACCCTCAAGGCGTGAGAGGCTGCTCACCAGCCGAGTAGCCGACCGCGCGTGGGTTGGTAACCTGCGCCTACCGGGCGTTCCCGCCCGGTGCGCGGTCCCGGCGTCGAGACCGTCGCAGCCAGACCGGTCCTGATCTTCTCCACCGGCCTGCCGCGTGCTCACGCCGAGCTGGACCCTTTTGAGAACGCGGATCGGGAGGATTTCCTCGTGGCAACTCCAGTCAAGGTCACCGTCACCGGCGCGGCTGGCCAGATCGGGTACTCGCTGCTGTTCCGGATCGCATCCGGCCAGCTGCTTGGCCCGGACACGCAGGTGGACCTGAGCCTGCTCGAGATTCCGCAGGCGGTGAAGGCCGCCGAGGGCGTCGCGATGGAACTCGACGACTGCGCGTTCCCACTGCTGCACAGCATCGGCATCACCGATGACGCCAAGACCGCGTTCGACGGCGTGAACATCGCGCTGCTCGTCGGCGCGCGCCCCCGCACCAAGGGCATGGAGCGCGGCGACCTGCTCTCGGCCAACGGCGGCATCTTCAAGCCGCAGGGCGAGGCGCTGAACGCGAGTGCCGCGTCCGACGTGCGCGTCCTGGTCGTCGGCAACCCGGCCAACACCAACGCGCTGATCACCCGCGCGCACGCGCAGGACATCCCGGACGACCGGTTCACCGCGATGACCCGCCTCGACCAGACCCGCGCGGTCGGCCAGCTGGCCAACAAACTGCAGAAGCCGGTCACCGAGATCAGGAACGTCACGATCTGGGGCAACCACTCGGCCACCCAGTACCCGGACCTGTTCCACGCGGTGGTCTCCGGTGAGAACGCGGTGACCGCGCTCGACGACAACGCATGGATCGAGAAGGAGTTCATCCCGACCGTCGCCAAGCGCGGCGCGGCGATCATCGAGGCCCGCGGCTCGTCCTCGGCGGCCTCCGCCGCCAACGCCGCGATCGACCACGTCTACGACTGGGTTCACGGCACCCGCGAGGGCCACTGGGTTTCCGCCGCTGTGGTGTCGGACGGCTCCTACGGCGTGCCGGAGGGCCTGATCTCGTCCTTCCCGGTGAACGCCAAGGACGGCAAGTACGAGATCGTGCAGGGCCTTGAGATCAACGACTTCTCGCGGGCCCGCATCGACGCCAGCGTGAACGAGCTGGTCGAGGAGCGCGACGCCGTCAAGACGCTCGGCCTCATCTGATCGTGTAAGTGCCGGTGGCCGGTCCCGGATTGTTCGGGACCGGCCATCGGCGTTCCCCGGGGCTGGTCAGGGTTTGGTGCTGTGCGCGTCGATCCATGGGCCGACGTAGGCGGCGCCGTCGGTGAGGATGCCGAGGTGGTCGTCCTTGGGCACCACCGCGAATGTGTCCATTGTGGACTTTTTCGTGTTGGTGCTCGCGTAGCCGATCACCTTGTTCGGGTCGAACACCTCGTCGTCGGCGCCGACCCAGACGCCAAGTGGTTTGTTCAGGCCTGCGAGGTCGGCCGCGCTGGCGTCCGCGTTCTGCGCCAGTGCCATGTTCACCGTGTACTGCGCGACCAGATTCGCGTTGGCGATTTCCGCCTTGGTGTAACCGAAACCGAGTGCGGTCGAGTGTCCGTCGAGGACACCGTTGCTGATCGCGTTGACCACGAACGGGCGTTGGCAGACCGTGGCGAAGTTCGCGGCATTCGACACGAGTTCGGTGTTGGAGTGCAGGCCGAAGTCGGGAGCCAGGAACACGTAGCCGCTGACCAGATCGCTGAAACGACTCGAACTGTTGAGCACCAACCCGGCTCCGGCCGAGTGACCGCCGACGAACTCGGGCAGGTTCGGGTGAGCGGTGTGGACGAACCGGACCGCGGTGTCGGTGTCCTGCCAGGCCTGTTCCGGGGTGGGCGCGTCACCGCGCGGGCCACCGGAGGCGCCGTGGCCACGAATGTCGACGAGGTAGGTCGCCACGTGATAGGTGCCGGCCAGTTCTCGGCCGAGTGGCAGGTAGCCTGCGGCGCTGTTCGCCCCGGAACCGTGATAGAAGACCAGGGTGGCAACGGGATTGGCCGGCACGTCCGCGTAGTAGGCCAGCGGGATGCCGTCGGTCGCGGTGAGATAGCCGGTCGGTGCGGTGGTCGCGGTCGACGGGCCGAGTTGGCTCTGGCTCAACGAGCCGGTCGCGGGAGCCGGGAACCGGCACGGCCACAGGGTGATCGCGGCGCCGGCACCGGTGAGTACGACCAACGCGGCGACCGTGATACCGACCGCACCGAGTGCACCGAACACCCGCGGCCGACCCGATGACGCCGCGCGAGCGCCGATGCCGTCGGCGAGCCACGCCTTGGTGTCCGGTTTGCTGGCACGCCAATAGACCAGTGCGGGCAGGATGAATCCGGCCGCAGCGGCCGGACTGTCGAAGCGGATCGCCTGGTAGATCCGGATGGCGACCAACAGCACCATCAGGACCACCACCTCGGACCGGCGGCCGGCGCCGGGTCGGCGCAGGCGGAAGGTCAACCACCAGCAGGCGACGCCGAACGCGACCAGCAGCCAGCCGAAGATCCGAGTGCTGGACAGGTTGGTCGGGTTCTGTTCGAGCAGGCCGTTGAGCACGCTGGTGAAACCGGTCAGTACGAGCAGAACCCGAACCACGACGATGTCCGTGGGCGGACGCGCGGTCGTGGTCGTTGTCATGACTTGTGCTCCGTGATCATGGCTTCGGCGGTCGCGCACCAGGACAGCTCGGCTTCGGCCATGGCGATGGCGTGGGCGCGGACCAACCAGGCGGCCAGTAGATCGGCCTGGCGGGCTCGGCCCTCCGGGCTGCCGGCCGAGGGCCAGTGCGCGCCGGGCACGATAGCTTCCGCGGTCTGCTTGCGCTGGGTGGCGCCGTCGCGGCGGTCGGCGATCAGTCGGTACATCGCCTCGGGGCCCGCGTGGTCACTGAAGAGCAGCTTGACCAGGCCTTCGTCGCGGACCTGGGTGGGCGCGGCCGGTTCGAGCAGCCAGTGCCGCAGCGCGTCCGCGCCCTGCTCGGTCAGTCGCCACCAGGTCTGGCGACCAGTGGTTTCGGCTTGTTCCGGCGGGTCGGTCTCGTCGATCAATCCGGCCTGCGCAAGCGTTTTCAACTGCGGATACAGCTGTCCGTAGCTGACTCCCCAGAACGTCCCGACGGAGCGCTGCACGGCCGCGCGGAGCTGGTAGCCGTTGCGCGGGCTCAGTGACAGGAAACCGAGGATGGTCCAGGCGGTCGGGGTCAGGGTGATCATGGACTTGTATATCTGCCAGATATAGCCATGTGGCAACGATACACCGCGAGACGGGGGCAGCGCGAGTCAGTGGGCGGAGACGGAGAAGGCCCAGTTGACGTGGGGGACGAGCGGGATGCCGGTCAGCCACGGGAAGACGTTGAGGTCCTGGAGCACCAGGGCGCCGAGCCAGACCGACAGGACCGTGCACAGCGGGCCGACGAAAACCATCTCGACCTTGCCGCCCGTCCGGTAGCGCATGAACGTGGGCAGGCCGATGGGGCGCCACAGGCGCTTGCCGAGGGGGATCGGCCACAGGATGGGGCAGCCGTCCTCGGTGACGGCGTCGCCGACGCAGTGGGCGAGGCAGCCGACGATCACGGCGACGCCGAACCAGGCCGCCTTTCCGCCGCCGGTGTGTACCCATTCCCAACAGCGCCAGGTGACGATGACCGAGACGATGACCACGACGAAGGTGTCGGCCTTGTGGACCCATTCGTGCAGCAGGCCGCGCACGCCGAGGCCGCAGAAGAAGAACAGCAGGATCGCGGTGACCCACGGGTTTCGCATGGCGACCAGTGACGCGGTCAGCACTCCGGCAAGGGCCGCGAAGACGGCGGTATGCGTGAACGTGCGGTGGCCGCCGTTGTGGTGGTGGTCGCCGCTGAACCGGATCGTGTTGTAGATGCCGCAGCTGGTCTTGTTGACGACCCTGGACAGCACCTGGGTGACCGGGCCGAACGAGCGGGAGACGGTCGCAGGTGGGTGGTCGAGGTCGGGGAGCAGGGCAGCGCCCGAGGTCAGGGCGGCGCCCGCCATCCACGTTTCGGTGTCCACGTGCACGCCGCGGGCGATGGCCACAAGGGAGATCGCCGACCAGGCGGCCAGGCCCATCACCGCGTGCGTGGGTCCGGTCGACATCGTGCCCTCCATGCTCGCCGGCGGTGATCCTATTGGCCCTCACTCGATCGGTACCGCATGCTGGCGGCGCGTCGCCGACCGGAGTTCGACGCGGGGCGTCGGGCACCCTGGCGCGGCTAGCAGTACGCTCGTACCGTATGGGCAGTCATCAACGTCGCTGACCGGCGGCGCGAGAGGAGAACTCGGCAGCATCATGGCGAAGATCAAGGTTACCGGGACCGTCGTCGAACTCGATGGCGACGAGATGACGCGGATCATCTGGCAGTTCATCAAGGACAAGTTGGTCATCCCCTACCTCGACATCAACCTCGACTACTACGACCTTGGCATCGAGCACCGGGACGCCACCGACGACCAGGTCACGGTCGACGCGGCCAACGCGATCGCCAAGTACGGCGTCGGCGTCAAGTGCGCGACGATCACCCCGGACGAGGCGCGGGTCGAGGAGTTCGGCCTGAAGAAGATGTGGCGCAGCCCCAACGGCACCCTGCGCAACATCCTCGGCGGCGTGATCTTCCGCGAGCCGATCGTGATCTCCAACATCCCCCGGCTGGTTCCCGGCTGGACCAAGCCGATCGTGATCGGCAGGCACGCGCACGGCGACCAGTACAAGGCGACCGACTTCAAGGTGCCCGGCCCCGGCACGCTGACCATCACCTACACCCCGGCCGACGGCGGCGAGCCCATGGAGTTCCAGGCCGCCGAGTTCCCCGAGGGCGGCGGCGTCGCGATGGCCATGTACAACTACCGCAAGTCCATTGAGGACTTTGCCCGCGCCTCGCTGCGCTACGGCCTCGAGCGTAAGTTCCCGGTCTACATGTCGACCAAGAACACCATCCTCAAGGCCTACGACGGCATGTTCAAGGACATCTTCCAGGAGATCTTCGAGACCGAGTTCAAGGCCGAGTTCGACGCCAACGGCCTGACCTACGAACACCGGCTCATCGACGACATGGTGGCCTCCGCGCTGAAGTGGGAGGGCGGCTACGTCTGGGCGTGCAAGAACTACGACGGTGACGTGCAGTCCGACACCGTGGCGCAGGGCTTCGGCTCGCTGGGCCTGATGACCTCGGTGCTGATGACCCCGGACGGCAAGGTGGAGGCCGAGGCCGCGCACGGCACCGTGACCCGGCACTACCGCCAGCACCAGCAGGGCAAGCCGACCTCGACCAACCCGATCGCGTCGATCTTCGCGTGGACGCGCGGTTTGCAGCAGCGCGGCAAGCTCGACTCGACCCCCGAGGTGACCGGCTTCGCGCAGACCCTTGAGCAGGTCGTCATCGAGAGCGTCGAGAGCGGTGCGATGACCAAGGACCTCGCGCTGCTGGTCGGCAAGGACCAGCCGTGGCAGACCACCGAAGAGTTCCTCGGCACGCTGGACGACAACCTGCGCAAGAAGATGGGCTGAACCGACGAAACTTTGACGGGCGCTCGGGCTTTGTGGCCTGGGCGCCCGTTTCCGTGTTCAGCGCAACGCGTTGGCGATGATTCCGCGCACGTCCTCGCGGGTGGGCGGGAGGCCTGTCCGGTCGGCGAAGAGCAGATGGGCGGCGCCGATCAGGGTTGCGGCCAGCGTGATCGTGTCGGCGTCGTCCGCGATGCGGCCGTGGGTTTGTTCGGCGCGCAGGTAGCTGTCGATCATGTTGACGGCCTCGGCGAGGATCGGGACGCCGGTCGGCCAGCTTTCCCGCAGCCGGGCACGCAGTTCGTCGCGGAAGGTGATCACCGCGACGATGGACACGGCGACCGATTCGAAGACCGCGGTGAGGGTGTCGGCGAGGTTGTCGACGACAGTGTTGGTGCCGGCCGAGGCGTGCAGGCCGATGGAGTCGATGTCGACGCGGCGGGCACGGTCGTGCACGAGTTCGGCCAGGAAGTCGTCGAAATCCGCGAAGTGCCGGTGCAGGACGCCTTTGGCCACGCCGGCCTCGGCGGTGACCGCTCTGCTGGTCAGTGCGCTGGGTCCGGCGCGGCGCAGGACGCGCTCGGCGGCTTGGAACAACTGCTCGCGGGCGTCCTGAATGTGTACGCCGGTAGGCACGGGCGGCCTTTCGTTGACGAGTGGGCGTGTGCCCACTAGGGTGGGCGCATGCCCACTTTACCGTCTCGCGAACCCAATCCCGAGCCTCATCAGCTTCGGCGGATGGCGGAGTCGTTCGGCGTTGATCCGGCGCGCTATGACCGGACTCGGCCGGCCTATCCCGAGGAGATGGTGCGGCGGATCGTCGCAGCCAGCCCGGGACCCCGGTTCCTCGATGTCGGCTGCGGCACCGGCATCGACGCCCGCCAGTTCGCGGCGCACGGATGCGCGGTGCTCGGGGTCGAACCGGACGAGCGGATGGCCGCGTTCGCGCGCGAGCGCGGTACCGAGGTCGAGGTGGCCACGTTCGAGACCTGGGCCGACGAGGGGCGAACGTTCGACGCGGTGATCGCCGGCACGGCGTGGCACTGGGTGGATCCGGTGGCGGGCGCGGCCAAGGCGGCGCTGGTGTTGCCGGGCGGGGGCAGGCTCGCGTTGTTCTGGCACGTGTTCGAGCCGCCCGAGTCGATAGCGGCGGCGTCGGCCGCGGCGTTCCGGCGGGCGGTGCCGGATTCGCCGATCCCGGCACCGTCGCCCGGTGGGCCGCCTCGGTCGCCGTTGGGTCGGTACCAGGGGGTGCTGGTCAAGGTCGAGGACGGGATTCGCGCGGCGGGCGGGTTCAGCGAACCCGAGCAGTGGCACTACGAGTGGACGCGGGACTACTCGCGGGAGGAGTGGCTCGATCAGTTGCCGACCTCGGGCGGCCTGACCGGTCTCGCCCCGGACACGTTGGCGGAGCTCCTGGCCGAGGTTGGCGAGGCGATCGGTGACGGGTTCACGATGCGCTACACGACGGTCGTGGTTACCGCGCTGCGCGACTGAGTCGATTACGTTCTGTCGCAGGTAGACCCGGTCGTTGGCCCTGCCGAGTGGTTCTGGTTCGCGGGCTTTCCCGCTGCTGGCCTGGTGCGTTATACCTGAGAGTGACGTCGGCCCCGGGCCGTCGCGGGGCGTTACTGGAGCGTGCGGGGTGTTCGGCTTGTCCAAACGGATGTTGCTCGTGATCGGCGTGCTGATTGTCGTCGTGGTCGTGTTCATCATTCAGGGCAAGAACAACCCGAACGGGAACTCGTCGAACACGTCCAACACGACCAGCAACAGCACCGGCCAGTGCCAGATGAAGGTCACCGCCGACGTGCTGAACATCCGGTCCAGCCCGGACGCGAACGGCACGGTCGTCGGGAAGCTCCAGAACGGCCAGGTGACCTCGGCGCAGAAGACCGTGCAGAACGGGTACCGCCAGCTCAACACCAACCAGTGGGTGTCGGCTCAGTTCGTCACCGCGGTGTCCGGCAGCTGCTGACCGACGCGGATGTGGTGTGCCTACAGGAGGTTCGGGCCGAACTCGACCAGTTGCCGGCGCCGGTGCGGGAGCCCGACGGTGACGGTCCGTTACGACCGCTGACCGAGTGAGCACGAACACATGTGGTTGAGATCACGGTGAAATGTGATCCGGTTCACATGTGACCCGCGTTTCGTGAGCTGGGACACATGGCCGATTCGGCGCCTACCGTCGAATTCGTGCCGGAGGACATCGAGCTGACCCCGATCCCACCACAGTCCCGAACCCCACGATTCCAGCCTGCCGAACGCGAAGCAGCGCCGACCGACGCGGCCATGCGCCGCGCCCTGCGCAGGGCCCGCGACGGCGCCGCGCTGGACGTCGCCGAGATCGGCGTGCTTCTGCACGCGCGCGGCGAACACCTCGACGACCTGCTCGCCACCGCGGCGCGGGTCCGCGACGCGCACCTGACCGCCGAGGGACGGCCGGGCATCGTCACCTACAGCCGCAAGGTCTTCATCCCGCTCACCCGGCTCTGCCGGGACCGCTGCCACTACTGCACGTTCGTCAC
>DASYBO010000399.1:0-4814 GCA_036500685.1 Pseudonocardiaceae bacterium
CGAGGGCAGGCGAACGCAGCATGGCCGTGATCGGTGACTGGCATCCGCCCGCACTGGCGAAGAGGGTGAGCACATGATCGTGGTCTTCGGGGCGACAGGCAACGATCATGTGCTCACCCTCTTCGCCAGTGCGGGCGGATGCCAGTCACCGATCACGGCCATGCTGCGTTCGCCTGCCCTCGGCGGGGTCACCCGCATCATCAGGTTGCGCACCAGGATCTCCCAGCGCCGGTCCCGCAGTTTCATTCGTCCGATCCGCCGCGAAGCATCCACAACGGACTGACTGCGCGGCCTGCGTTGCCGGTCATACTCGGCAAGGCCCTCCGCGATCGTGGGTGCATCGGCCAGCGCGGCGGCCAGCACGACCGCGTCCTCGATGGCCTGGCAGGCGCCCTGCCCGAGGTCGGAGGTCATGGCGTGCGCGGCGTCGCCGAGCAGCGCCGTCGAGTCCACGACGTAGCTGGGCAGATGATCGGCCAGCTCGTAGACGTCGTGGTAGAGGATGGTGTCGGTCGGGGTCGCGGCCAGCAGTTCCGGGATGGGCGCGTGCCAGCGGCCGAACCGGCGCAGCACCTCGGCCCGTGGGTCGGTGTGGCGCAGTCCCGGCGTCGCGTTGACCACCGCGTACCAGTAGACCCGGCCGTCTGCCAACGGCATCCGGCCGATCTCGCTGCTCCGGCCCCAGGTCGTGCCGCCCTGCTCGGCCGGCATCGACACCTCGGCGATGCCACGGAACACGCTATGTCCACTGTAGACAGGAGCGGCGGTGGCCGGGAACAGTTCGCTACGCAGGCCGCTGTTCATGCCGTCCGCGCCGACCACCAGATCCGCCGACGCGGTGTGGTCGCCCTGCTCGTCGGTGTAGCTGAGCACGGCGCCGCCGTCGGGCAGGTTGAGCACGCCGGTCACTTTGGCGCCGAGCCGAAAGCAGTCCGCCGGCAACAGCTCGCGCAGCGCGCGATGCAGCTCTGCGCGCGACAGGATGATGGTGGACAGGCCGTGCTCGCGCACGAAGTCCGGGTCGGTCCGCTTCATCAGCCGCCGTCCGGACGGGACGCGAACGCCTTCGCCGCCCGGCATCATGGTCGCGGACGCCGCGGCGACGGCCGGGCCGGCGCCCAGTTCGTCGAGCGAGCGGGTCGCGTTGGCCAGCAACGAGATCGCCGCGCCCGACGTACGCAGGTCGGCCGACCGCTCGAAAACCGTGACCCGCCAACCGATCCTGGCCAGGCCGGCAGCGGTGGCAAGGCCACCGATGCCGGCACCGACGACAAGAGCGTGCGGCGATTTCTCGTCGCTCATGATTCAGACCTTCTGGCCGCTGATGTCACTACGGCCCGAGATCAGCATGGACACCCCGAACCCGACCGCGATCAACGCGGCCATCAGCCAGATCCCGTCCCGGTAGCCTGCGGCCGACGGCGGGATCACCGAGGCCAGTTGCGCGGCGAGCACGACGCCCAGCGAGGCGCCGACGCCGTAGGCGGCCGAGTTCACGCCGGGCAGCACGCTCGGGCGTTCCGGCGAGGCCAAGATCGCGCTCAGGCCGTTCAACGGGGTCATGGCACCGGCGAGACCGAAGCCGACCAGCGCGACCATCAGCACGACCACCCACTCCACGGTCAGCCCGAGCGCGAGGATCACCAGCACCGGCACGGTGAGGGCCATCGACACCCGCAGCATCCGCCGCCAGCCGACCCTTGGCGCGAGCGATCCGAACAGCGGCGCGAAGATCACGTTGATCAGGCACACCGGCACGATGAACAGCAGCGCCGACATGGTCGCGGAGATGCCGAAGCCGATGTGCCGGTTCTGGCTGAACACCGGGATGATGAAGTTGATCGTGCTCAGCATGCCAGCGGTGACCAGCGCCGAGCTGAGCAGCACCGGCCAGGAACTGCGCGAACGCAGGTACTCCACCGGAATCAGCGGATGGGCGGCGCGCTTCTGTGTCAGCACGAACACGCCGAACAGCACGATGCCCAGCACGATGAGGCCCAGCACGATGCCGATCGGCATCGAACTGGCCGAACCGATGCCGAACTCGACGAAGGCGAGACCGAGCGAGAGCAGTGCCACCCCGAGCCAGTCCATCCGCCCGCCCGCCGTACTCGGCAGTTCGGTGACCCAGCGCAGCAGCAACAGAGTCGCGATGACCCCGAACACCGCCATCGCGATGAACACCGAGCGGAAACCGTAGTGGTCGCTCAGCCAACCGGAGAGCAGCCCGTCAAGGCCGACGATGCCGCCGTTGGCCGCGGTGATGATGCCCATGGCCTTGCCGAACTGCCTTGCACTCAGGGTCTGGCGCAGCACCCGCAGGGCCAGCGGGAACACGGCGGCGGAGGTGCTCTGCAGGCAGCGGCCGACGATGAAGATCGCGGTGCTCGGCGCCGCAGCGGCGACCAGCGCGCCAACGACGGCGACGATCATGGCCAGCGCCATCAGCCGCCGCGTCTTGGCGTGGTCGCTGTACGCGGCCATGATCACCGAGAGAATGCCGCCGAACAGGAAGAACATCGCCTGTGCGAAGCCGATAACGGCGGTGGTGGTGTGCAGTCCGCCGGCGATCGCGGGCAGCGCCGGGTTTGGCATGGAGATGCAGAGCTGGCAGGAGACGACCGCGAGCACCAGCGCGGCGATCAGGGTAGTCGAGGAACTGGGCGCGGACGTGGGTGGGGCCGACCGGACGGTCGTGATCTGGTCCATGGCTTACCTCATCGCGAAAGGACGGGGGAACTTTCTGGACTGTGTCACGTGCAGATCGAAATTCACTCGAACCGTTCGGACACCGCCGCCGTGGCAAAGGCCAACTCGTAACGGGCCCCGGTGCGGAACGCATCGCACAGTTCCGCGCGGTCTTTGTCGCCCGCCCGAAGGCCGAATTCGTCGATGAGGCCCAGGAAGGCCCGCACCGCGTACCGGGTGCCCTCGCCAGGGGTGTACACGTCGATCCAAGGCAGGTAGCGGGAATCCGCGACCCGCCGGTCCGCGAGGTCGGTACACACCTCGAGGTGGAACCACATGAACGGCAGCACGACGCCGAGCCCGGCGGCCAGCGAGCCGCTCGCCGCGGTCCGCACCGCGTTCTGGTAGGCGAGCGTGGTTTCGTTCGGCGGCTCGTCGATGATCGGCGGCAGGTCGAGGTCGGGCGCGAGTTCGCTGAACGTGTCGCGCAGTCGCGGTCCGGACTGGACCGTCTCGAACGCGCACCGCGCCAGCAGCGCGGCATGGTGCTCTGCGGCCGGATCGGCGGCGCAGTGGGCGAAGGCCCGGCCGAATACGGGCAGCAGATAACCGGTGTCCTGCTGGACGAACCGGGTCAGCGCCGCACCGGGCAGGCTGCCTTCGCGCAGCCCGGCCCAGTACGGCGCTTCGACCAACTCGGCCAGGATCGGCTTGCCGAGTTCGAGCACGTCATCGCTGAGCATCGAGTCTCACCACGCCACCGGCAGCTTGGCAGGACGGGAGAAGGCAAGCCCGGAACTCCACTCCAATTCGGACTCCGGCACGGCAAGACGCAGATCCGGCATGTCGCGCAACAGGGTGCGCAGCGCGATCTCCAGTTCCAGCCGGCCGAGCTGAGCGCCGAGGCAGTGGTGGATGCCGTGTCCGAAGGACAGGTGCGGGTTGGGTTTGCGGTCCAGCACAACACCATCCGGGTCATCGAACACGTCAGGATCCCGGTTGGCCGCGTTGATCAGCGGCAGCACCGCGTCGCCCTTGGCGATCGGCACCCCCGCGATCTCGGTGTCCGCGATCGCGATCCGCATGGCGCCGAGCCCGCCGCCCGCCTGCGAGCGGCGCAGCAGTTCCTCCACGACACCGGGGATCAGGTCCGGCGCTTCCTTGAGCTGGGCCCACCGCCGCGGGCTGCGCAGCAGCGTGAGCACGCCGTGCGCGAGGCCCGCGGTTGTCGCGTGGTAGCCGGCGCCGAGCAGGGTGTACCCGAACGCCAGCAGTTCCTCGTCGTCCAACCGGTCGCCGTCCTCGACGGCGGCGATCAACACCATCAGCAGGTCGTCGGTCGGGTTGGCGCGTTTGCTCTCGATCAGCCGGGTCAGGTACGCGTTGAGCGCGTCCCGCGCGGCCAGCACCTCGTCGCGCTTGCCGGCCGCGTAGCTGAGCATGATGTCGGTCCACTGGCGGAACTGCTCGACGTCCTCGTAGGGCACGCCCAGCATCCGGCAGATCACCGTGATCGGCAGCGGCTGCGCCAAGCCGGCGAGCAGGTCGGCCGGCGGGCCGGCCTCGGTCATCGTTTTAACTAACTGGTTGGTTAGAAGCTGGACCTCGACGCGCAGCGCCTCGATCCGACGCGGAGCGAACGCCCTTGCCACCAGCTTGCGCAGCCTGCTGTGCCCGGGCGGGTCCATCACGAAGATCGACTTGGACCCTTGCGCGATCGGCAGCAGCCGAGGCGCGCCCGGCGCGGTGATCGCCTCCCGGCTGAACGTGGTGTCGGACAACACCCTGCGCACGTCCTCGTGCCGGGTCACCAGCCACACCAGGTCGCCGGTGGGAATGCGGACCCGGCTGACCGGCTCGTCGCGCAGCAGCTTCGCGTACTCGGCCGGGGGCTCGATCGGATCGGTTGCCGCGAACGGAAAAGCGCGTACGGTATCCGGTTCGGACATCAACTTGCTCCTCAGCTCGGGCGGTATTCCAACAGCACGATTCCGCCGGGCTTGGGATCGTTGGCAGGCGCGAAACCAGCGGCGCGCGCGACCCGGTCCCATTCCTCGCGGCTGCGTTCCCGACCGCCCAACGCGACCATCATCTCGATGTCGGTCAGCTTGCCGAGATCCCATTCG
>DASYBO010000400.1:0-8645 GCA_036500685.1 Pseudonocardiaceae bacterium
ATGACGATCGTCTGCGAACCCGACCCGTCGGTCGCGGTCGCGGTGGCGTCCTGCACGGACGATGGCACGACCGCGCACATGGTCGCCGATCTGACCGAGGTCGCGGATCTCCTCCTCGAACAAGACACCGCCGAATTCGTCGTGGTCGTCGGGCCGGGCGTGGATCTCGTCGAGGCGATCGCGTTCGTCAGCCGGATGACCCAGGAAGATCCTGCGGTCCGGGTGATTCTGGTGCGCAACAACCTCAACGCGACAGTGCACGACCTGGCCATCGACCGCGGCGCCCGTGAGGTCATCGCAAGCTGCGACCTGGCCACGCTGACCGAAGCCTGTCGCCGCGCCCAGTATCGACACCCCTCCGAAGCCCCGAAACACCGCAGGCCAGCCGGGCGGATCATCACCGTTTTTGGTGCCACCAGCGGGCAGGGCCGGACAACGCTGGCCGCCAACCTGGCGGTCGTGCTCAACGCCAACAGCAAGAACCGGGTCTGCCTCGTCGACCTCGACCTCGCGTTCGGCGAACTGGCCGGCTTTCTTGCCAAGCGAGTCCAACCCGCACCCGACCACCCGGCCGGGGCCTGGAGCCCGCTCGCCACGCCCTACCTGCCCGGCCTGGACTGCGTGCTCGCGCCGGACCGTCCCGGAGACGCGGTCGCCGTGCCCGCCGACCACACCGAGGACGTGCTGGCCGGCTTGGCAACCGGCTACGACTACGTCATCGTCGACACGCCGCAGCAGTGCTCAGCGCAGGTACTGTCCGCATTGGACGTAGCACATCACCACGTCCTGGTGGCCGCTGCCGAACGCCCGGCGTTGCGCAACCTGCGACGCACGCTGGACATGCTCGACCTGCTGGAGTATCCGCTCGAATCCCGGTCGGTCGTGCTGAACCGCTGCGATCCGCGCGTCACGCCCACCAAGACCGAGATCGACCTCGTTCTGCGAAACCCGATCGCCGCCGGTCTGCCCATGACGGTTGACGTCCCGGTGTCGATCAACCAGGGCATCCCGCTCGCCCTGAGCCGGCCGACCCACCCGTTCGTCCAGGCCGTGCGGCGGTTCGCGGGCGCGCTCGTCTCGACCGTGTCGGCGGACGGTGCGCGCGGAGGTGATTCCGGTGCGTAGGGCGGGCGATCGCGGTCCGCCGGCCGAGGAAGAACGCCCACCCCCTGACTCGAAACAACCCCTCATCCCTGACAACGGAAGGCATCTCATGTACCGACGGCTACGCGAAGCCCGCGAGAACCAGAGCGGCTTCACCCTGATCGAACTCCTCATCGTCATCGTCATCCTCGGCGTCCTCGCCGGCATCGTCGTGTTCGCCGTCCAAGCGTTCAACGGCGACGGAAAGGCTGCGGCCTGCAAGGCCGACAAGAAGAGCGTCGAGGTCGCGACCGAGGCCTACTACGCCAAGAACAACTCCACCTACCCGACGGACATCAGCGTGCTGGTGCCCACCTACCTCCGCGAGGCGCCGTCGACCACCAACGGATACACCATCACCACCACGGGTGGCGTCGTCACCGCGACCGGTGCCTGCACCTGATGAAACTGGCCGCGGAGTGGGTGCTTGCGTGCCTACTCCGCGGCCGCTCGGCCGATCCGGAGGACTTTCCCATGCGCACCAAACCACTCGGCAGCCGTATCGACGCGCTGCTCGACGTCCTGTGGCAGGCCCGCGGCACCGACCTCCTGCTCACCAAGGGGATCCCACCGCAGATCCGCGTGCACGGCGAGCTTTCTCCCGTCGTCGGCCATCCACCACTCGACGACGCCGATACCGAGGCGCTGCTCGACGAACTGCTCTCCGACGAGCAGACACTCGCCCAGCGATCGATTCGCGAATTCGACTTCTCCCTGGACTGGCGCGATATGGCGCGGGTCCGGGGCAACGCGTTCAGCCAGCGCGGCAGCACGGTGGTGGCGTTGCGGATGATCCCGCGCCAGGTGCCGACCATGGCCGAACTCGGCCTGCCGCCCGCGCTGGCCGGTTTCGCCCGCATGCACCAGGGTCTGGTGCTCGTCACCGGCCCGACCGGCTCCGGCAAGTCGACCACCCTTGCCGCGGTCATCAACCAGATCAACACCGACCGGGCCTGCCACATCCTGACCATCGAGGACCCGATCGAGTACGTGCACGACCATCGCCGCTCGGCCGTGAACCAGCGCGAGGTCGGCTCGGACACCGAGTCGTTCCACACCGCGCTCCGGTCCGCGCTGCGTGAGGACCCGGACGTCCTGCTGGTCGGTGAGATGCGCGACCTGGAGTCGATCCGGTTCGCGCTCACCATCGCCGAGACCGGACATCTGGTCTTCGCGACGCTGCACACCAACGACACCGCGCAGTCGCTGGCCCGGATCATCGACGTCTTCCCCGCCGAGCAGCAGGCGCAGGCCCGCGTGCAGGTCGCGGGCGCGCTCACCGGTGTCGTCTACCAGCGCTTGATCCCGCGCGTCGGCGGCGGTCTGGTCGCGGCGTTCGAGGTCCTGGTTGCCAATACCGCGGTCCGCAACCTCATCAAGGAGGGCAAGCCGCACCAGTTGCGCAACGCGCTGGTGACCGGGGCCCGCGACGGCATGATCACGTTCGAACAGTCGCTGTCCGCCCTGGTGTCCTCGGGGCAGGCGACCTACGCGGACGCGGTCGCCCGCAGTCTGTACCCGCAGGACGTCGATGCCCGTCCGCGTATTCGAACGGGCGTGCCGGCATGAGGATCAGGAACAACGCGGCGGTCGCCGAGCAGGCCGGGCCCTTGCACCGAGCCGTCGACCTGCGCACGGTCACACCGGACGGCGCGGCCACCGCTCTCCTGCCCGAGTCGACCGCCCGCGAACTGGTGGCGATCCCGTTGGCGCTCAACGGCGATGCTGTCATGGTCGCGGTCGCCGAACCGTCGGAATCGGTGTTGAGCAGGCTGCGCGAGGTCATCGGTCGGCCGGTGACACCGCTGGTCGCGCCTCGCGCCGACATCCTCAGCACCATTGGCAACAGCTACCGCGCGCTGGTCGGGATCGACGCGCAGGTCAAGGCGTTCGAGGCGCGCGACCTGATCCGCAAGGACTCGGCGCGCACCGATGTGGCCGCCGCCAAGGACGACGCCCCGGTCGTGCACGTCGTGTCGATGTTCATCACGCAGGCGTTGCGGGACCGGGCCTCCGACATCCATGTCGAGCCCCGGCTGGACCGGCTGCGGGTGCGCTATCGCATCGACGGTGTGCTGCACGACGTGCTCGACCTGCCCGGTTCGATGGGGCCTGCCGTGGTCAGCCGGATCAAGATCCTCGGCGGGATGAACATCGTCGAGCGGCGACGCCCGCAGGACGGGCAGATCAGCATGGAGGTCGAGGGCCGCGCCGTCGACATCCGGGTGTCCACGACCTCCGTCGTCGGCGGCGAGAAGGTCGTCATGCGGCTGCTGGACAAGAGCCGGCCGCTGTTCCGGTTCGGCCAACTCGGCATGCCGGAACACATGACGCGGCGGTATTCGGCACTGCTGCACTCGCCGTACGGGATGGTGATCTGCGCGGGACCGACCGGCAGCGGCAAGACCACGACGCTCTACGGCTCGCTCAGCGAGATCAACACGCCCGAGCGCAACATCATGACGATCGAGGATCCGGTCGAGTACACGGTCCCGTCCATCAACCAGATCCAGATCAACGAACAGGCCGGCGTGACGTTCGCCAACGGCCTGAAGTCGATCCTGCGTCAGGACCCGGACGTCATCCTGGTCGGCGAGGTGCGCGACGTGGAAACCGCGCGGATCGCCGTCCAGTCCGCGTTGACCGGGCACTTCGTGCTGTCCTCACTGCACGCGACCGACGCGGCGTCCGCGCTGCACCGGTTGCTGGACATGGGCATCGAGAACTTCCTGGTCGCGTCTTCGGTCACCGCCGTTTTGGCGCAACGCCTGGTCCGGCGGATCTGCGACCACTGCCGTGAGTACTACCAGCCGCCCGGCGAGGAACTCGCGTTCCTGGCGAGCATGGGCGGACACGAACCGGCGGGCGGTTTCGTCCGAGGCGCCGGCTGCAACTTCTGCGCGCACACCGGATTCCTGGACCGGATCGGCGTCTACGAGATGATGCCGATCTCCGACGGCATCCGTGAACTGATCCTGCGCCGTGCGTCGCACGGCGAACTGCACGACTACGCCGTGCGCGAGGGCATGCGCACCTTGCGGGACGAGGCCATCCGGCTGGTGACCTCGGGCGTGACCACCCTGTCCGAGGTCCTGCGGTCGATCTATCTTGCTGGAGGCACAAGGTGAACAGGTATGCCTACGTCGGGACCGGCCCGGACGGCAGATCGGCCAGGGGCACTCTGAAGGCGGCCGACCGGGAGTCCGCCGCGCTGGCTCTCTATGAGCGCGAACTACGCGATATCCGGGTGACCGAGAAACCGAGCGTGCTGCGCACCGAATTGTCGCCGCCCAAGGTCAAGCGGGAAGTGGTGATGCACCTGTCCCGCCAGCTCGGCGCGTTCATCCGGGCCGGTCTGCCGCTGATCGAGGCGGTGCACGCGCTGGGCACCGAGGCGCGGAACTCCTCGCTGCGGCGGATGATGCAGCAGGTCGAGGACGGCCTGCGCGGCGGCGAGAAGTTGTCCGACTGCTTCGACCGGCACCCGAAGATCTTCCCCGAGTTCTACCGGGAAATCCTCAGATCCGCCGAGCTGAGCGGCGAACTCGACACTGTCCTCGACCAACTCGCCAACTATCTCGAACGCGACCTGGAAGCACGTCGCAAGATCAAGGCCGCGATGATCTATCCGGCGATGATCACCGGCATGGGCCTGGTCACCGTCGTCATCCTGGCCACGTTCGTGCTGCCGCGCTTCAAGTCCTTCTTCGCCAACCTGCACGCCACCCTTCCGCTGCCCACCCGCATGCTCCTCGCGGTCACCGACTTCTTCACGCAGTGGTGGTGGGTGGTGCTGGCCGGCATCATCGTGGTGGTGCTCACGCTGGTCGTCGTGCTGCGCACCGAAGGTGGCCGCTACGTCCGCGACCGGCTGTTCCTCGCCATTCCCACGCTCGGCGACACGATTCGCTACGCCATGGTGGAACGCTTCTGTCGGGTGCTGTCCTCCATGGTCAGCGCAGGCGTCGTCCTCCCCGAGGCGCTGCGCGTGGCCACCGAGTCCCTGCGCAACCGGGTGTTCCTTGGCGCCCTGCACGGGGTCAGCGAGGCAGTGCTCGAAGGCGAGGGCCTCGCAACGCCGCTGTCCGGCACCGGCCTCTTCCCTTCCACTGCCGCCCAGATGATCCGGGTCGGCGAGCACACCGGCACGCTGGACACCCAACTCGCCGTCACCGCACGCTACTACGAGAGCGAGCTGGACTATCGGATCAAGAAGCTGACCGCGCTGTTCGAGCCCACGGTCATCGTGGTGATGGGCCTGCTCGTCGGTTTCGTCGCGGTCGCGCTGGTGTCGGCGATGTACGGCATCTTCAACCAGGTTCACGTGTGATGCCCGGCCAGCGCAACGATCGGGGCGAGACCATGCTCGAACTGCTGATAGCGGTGACGATCATGGCCATCGCGGTCGTCGCCGTCGTCGGTGGGCTCGGCACGAGCATCCTGATCTCCGACGTCCACCGCAAGCAGGCGACGGCCGGCGACGCGGTCCGCAACTACGCCGAGACCATGGAAAACCTGGTCACCGCGGGCGGGTACAAGCCATGCGGGTCCACATCGGACTACACGACGCTGGGCGCGAGCTTCACGCCGCCCGCCGGCTACCAGGATTCCGTCGTCACGGGCTCGATGCGCTACTGGGCATCCGGCGGCGGCTGGCAAAACTCCTGTTCCACCGACACCGGGCTCCAGCAGCTCACCCTGCAGGTGGCCAGCAGCGACGGACGGGCCAGCGAACAACTGGTCATCGTGCTGCGCAAGCGGTGTGGCATTACGGACGCGCTGTGCTGACGCCGCGCCGCGACGACGGCTTCACGCTCATCGAACTGCTGATCGCCATCGTGATCCTCGGCGTGATCACGATTCCGCTGGCCGACGTCGTCATCAGCGTGTTCGACAACACCGACGCGACCTCGGCCCGAATGACGCTCTCCCACGACGCTCAGATCAGCGCCGCGTTCTTCGCCCGTGACGTCGCCGCGACCGGTGTTCGGGACTACTCGGGACAGATCGCCAACGGCAGCGTGCCGTTCAAGCAGTCGATCCAGCTCAACGCCGCCTACAACGCGGGCGGCAACACCTGCGGAACCTCCGCGACCCCCACGGCCCTCGTCCGCTTTCTCTCCGACGACTGGGACACCTCCCAGGCAACCCCGGTACAGAATACCGACGTCGTCGCCTATTACCTCGTCCCGGTCGGCTCGGTCGACGAACTGCATCGCCTCAAGTGCACGAGCACGAGCACCCTCGACACCGTCGTCGCGCACAACGTCAACCCGACAACGCCTTCGGTGACCTGCTCGACCACCTGCACCGACCCCTCGGTCCCCCAGTGGGTGAAGCTGTCCTTCACGGTCACCGCCCCGTCGGCCGATCCCTATCCGATCATCCTCACCGGACAACGGAGGCAGACGTGAAACGCCGATTCCGCCGCCAGGACGATAATGGCGCAGCATTGATCCTGGTGCTCATCGTGGTCACGGTGATCGGGATCAGCCTCGGCGCGCTGCTCACCTTCGCCGACTCCGGCGTGCGCACCACCGAAGCCCTCCGCGACCAGGCAGCCGCCACCTACGAGGCCGACGGCGGCATCCAGGCCGCCATCAACACCATCCGCAACAGCAGCTACAACGCCGGCCCCGGCCAGAGCTGTTTCGGCAACTCGAACACGCTGTCCCTGCCGAACTTCGCAGGCGCCGACTCGGCAGTGGTCACCTGCACGGCCGATCCGGCCAAGGTGCTGATCCAGTGCCCGTCGCTGAGTCAGTGCAACCGTCCCGGCAGCGCGGTGCTCACCCTCGGCAGGATCCCCGGCGAGGACGGCGTCAACATCCAGCAGCCCAACGGCTCCGCCTTCCTCGTGCACGGCGGCATCTTCTCCAACTCCAACATCAACGTGGTCAACGGCAGTCTCAAGACGAACACCGCCGTCTACGCGCGCGGTGCCTGCTCCGGCACGATCACCAGCAACCCGTCGCCCGCATCGTGCAACTACGGCAGCACGGCCAACACACTCGGCAACGATCCCGGCTACTCGCCCGCCGCCGCCAGCGTTCCCACCTACCAGCCGCTCCCTGCTTGCACCACGGCAAACTCGGTTGTGACCTTCAGCCCCGGCTACTACGACGACGCGGTCGGGCTGTCGAACATGATGGCCGGCAACAGCTCATGCAGGCACAGCACCTGGTGGTTCAAGCCAGGCGTCTACTACTTCGACTTCCACAACGCCGGCAGCACTCGCAATCCGTTGCTGCTCGCCGGCAGCGACGCGTGGACCGTCAACGACGGCTCCCTGGTCGCCGGCACCCCGACCAACACGGCCGGCGCGGTGGTCCCGACCCCGTCCGTCCCGGCGAGCATCCCCGGCGCCTGCGCGAACCCGATCAACACGACCAATGTGCTGAACCCGCCACCGGGCGTCCAGTTCATCTTCGGCGGCGACAGCCAGTTCGCGGTCAAGGCGGGTACGGCCGAGATCTGTGGCACCTACAGCGCGAGCAAACCACCGGTTGCCGTGTACGGTCTCACCTCCGGCTCGGCGACCCCCACCGCGCTCACCGGCCTCAGCACCACCAACGTGGTCTCCCCCGGCTCCTTCACCAACGCCACCACCGCCACACTGGCCAAGATAGACGGACAGTCGGCAACCTGGACCAACACCAGCAAGGGATCGCAGACCGGCACGGTCACCGTCAGCGGCTACGCCCCATCGGCGGCCATCCCGGCCGGTTCCGTGCTCACCTCCGCCCAACTCCGCGTCGCGCACGGAAACTCGGCGGGCTCGGTCAACGACAACCTCTCCGTCCAGATCAACCCGACCGTCGGCAGCGCGATCAACGTGACCGTGCCCGCATACGGCGACAACGCGATGCACACCGACTCCATCGACGTATCCGAGGGCGGCACCGGCTCACTCGCCAGCCTCGTCCACCAAGGCGCGTTCAGCGGCGCTCAACTGACCTACTCGGCGACCGTCAAACACACCGGAGTTGAATCGCTCGACGCGATCCAGCTCGACCTCACCTACGTCGCGCCCGCCTTCCGCGCGGAAAACGGTTGCACGACAACAGGCCCGTACACCGGCCTCGGCAACGGCTCGACCTGCGCGCTGGTCACGTCGGTGAACAGCCCCGGCAACCAGTTCTACATCCAGGGCACCACGTACGCCCCCAATGCGGTCCTTGACATCACGCTCAACAACGCGGCCGAGCAGATCTTCCGATTCGGCGTGGTGAGCCGCTCGCTGTGGGTCAAGGAAACCGGCAGCTTCACCTACACCGGTCCGGTGATCGAGGTGCCCGACGACTCCCCCGGCTTCGTGTTCAGCGTCTTCCTGAACGTCTACGTCTGCCCGAATTCACCGACCTGCACCCCACCGCCGCCCCAAACCCCGACCACCCCCCCGCTTGCGGAAAGCGCGCGAGTGGCATTCGTCGACGCCGACCCCGCCACCCCCGTCCCCAGCCAGCGGCAGGTGTCGATCCTGAGCTGGTCGCGCGGCTACT
>DASYBO010000401.1:0-21747 GCA_036500685.1 Pseudonocardiaceae bacterium
GCCAGCGGACCAGGGCTTCGACGCCGAGCACCTGACGGCTGGGCAGCGCGACCTTGGGCTGGTAGTGCACGTAGATCTGGCCGCTCTCCAGCGCCTGCCGGAACTGGGTGACCAGTTGGAAGCGGCGCAGGAACACCTGGCCCATGTTGGGCACGTAGCGGCGGACCGGTTCGCTGTCGCCCCTGGCCGCGCGGACCGCGACATCGGCCCGTTGCAGCAGGCTGTCCACGTCCGGCGCGGCATCGTCGATGGCGTCGTCGAGCACGGCGTAGCCGACGGTCACGGTGGCTTCGACGGTGAGCCGCTCCACCGGGTAGGGCACGGAGAGCGCGGCACGCAGCCGTTCGGCCATCTGACCTGCTTCCTCGTCGGTGTAGTCGACGAGCAGCGCGGCGAAGGAGCCGGATTCGAGGCGGGCCAGCGGTGCGTTCGGGTCCAGTTCGCCGCGCAGCCTGCGGCCTGCCGCCACGACCATCCGGTCGCCCCAGGCGTAGCCGAGCGCGTCGCTGACCGTGGACAGCACGTCGAGGTCGATGCGCACGACGCAGGCGCCGTGGTTGGCGCGCAGCAGTCCGCCCGCGGTTTCCCGGAAGCCGGCGCGGTTGAGCAGGCCGGTCAGCGGGTCGTGATAGGCGTCGTGGCGCAGCCGGGCCATCAGCCGACGGTTGTCGACGGCGGTGGCGAGGTGGCTGGCCATGGTGGCGATCAGCTGCACGTCGGTCTTGCTGAAACCGCGCCAGCGGCTGAGCCGGTCGTGCACCTCCAGCGCGCCGAGCACCTGGTTGGAGCCGCGCAGCGGAACGACGAGAGCCTCGTTGGCCTCGCGGACGCCGAGCGCGCCGAGCACGTCGGCACTGGCGTCGGCCGCGTGGAACTGGCGGACACCACCGCCGGCCAACCGGAGCATGGCGTCGTCGCGGACGATCCGGGAGTCGAGCGCGGCCTCGGGCAGGGCGGCGCCCGCGACGATGGTGCGGACCTCGCTGGACGGGTCCGGCCACAGCCGAAGCACCACGCGTTTGGCGCTGGCCTGGTCACGGATGCGTTCGACGATGACCTGCCATTCGTCGCCATCGGTGATGGCCATGGTGGTTTCCGGGTTGATCGCGGGCTGCGCGATCTGCTGCCCCGAGCGGGCCACCATCAGGGCGACGTCGGAAAGCGCTTCCAGGTCCCGCTGTTCCTTGAGCAGGCCAGAGTAGGCGAAGTAGAGGGTGATCACGCCGATGAAGACCAACACGACCAGCGGCCAGCCCCACGGGCTCCTGGTGACCAGCTCGTAGCCGGTCACGCCGACCGCCGCGTTGAGCAGCCCGACCACCAGGATGCGGCCGATCAGCCGGACCGCGCCCATCAGCCGCATGCGTCGACCGAGCAGTCGAACGGCGGCCACCGCGAGCAGCGTGCTGGCGACCGGCACGGCCAGCGCACCGGCGAACGCGCCGATCCACAGTGGTTTGGCGTCGGCCCCGATGTCGTCGATGAGGTGGGCGACGGCGAACGCGCACACCACCTCGATGATCATGACGCCCGCGTTGTAGGCAACGCGATCACGTACCCGGCGAACCAGCAGCGTGCCGACCCCCGCGATCACATGCGCGGCCAGCACCACCTGGAACGGCGCGATGAGCAGCCCGATGACCATGGGGATCTCGGTGAAGGAGATCGTCCAGGACACGCCGACGCGCACGTCGACGTCGACCGCGAGCGCCTCGGCCAGGAGGAAGCCGACGGCGAGCAGCGGGATCAGCCACAGCGGCGCGCTCTGCGTCGGCAGCGGCAGCCATACCCACATGGCGGCCGCGCCGAGGACGCCGACGACCAGGACCACCGTGGTGTACGCGGTGAACCAGTGGTTGCGCTGCGTTTCGGTCGGTCCGGTCTGCGGTTGGTCGGTCAGCTGGTCGTTCGTCGTCTGCGCGGCGTGAGCTTGGTCGGGGAGATCGCTCGTTGCCGGACTGTTCACGGGATGCGTCATGTGCGCATCCACGCCCTGCGGTCATCGGACATGGATCCTCCTCGTCTCGCCGCGTGGTCACCGACCACGACAACTCCGACGCGGCATCTGCCTATCAGGACGCCAGGTGCGCCGCGGTCGACGAGCGACTGGTGACGGTGCGGCGCACAAGTGCTTTAGCACTGTAGCCCTACTGGGCAATTTGTCCTAGGCCCGTTTCGTGACCCTGAGTCATCAGAACCCGATTAATCGGGAAATTATGCACCAACCCAGGTCCCCTAATGGGCGCAGTAGACCCGTGATTACCACGAAATTAGCTCTCCGTGTTACTCCGATCAGGTGAGCAGCAACTTGCCGATTGCCGCGAGCCCGACCACAACGATCACTGCCCGTAGTGCAATCGGTGGCAGTCTGCGGCCGATCTTCGCCCCGATCAACCCACCGATAACCGAGCCGCCCGCGATCAACGCGACCGCGATCCAGGCAACGTGGGCGACCGCGATGAACACGATCCCGGACACCAGATTGGCCAGCGCGGTCAGCACGTTCTTGCCCGCGTTGATCCGTTGCACCGACTCGCGCAGCAGCACGCCCATGATCCCGATGGCGATCACGCCCTGAGCCGCGCCGAAGTATCCGCCGTAGACGCCGGTCAGGAAGATCCCGAGCAGCAGCAGGAACCCACCGTCACCGGACCGTTCCGGGTTCCGCTCGGCGACCTTGCGGGCCAGCCACGGCTGGATCACCACCAGCACCAGCGCGATCACGATCAACACCGGCACGACGGCCTTGAACGCCTCAGCGGGAAGTTTGAGCAGCAAGATCGCCCCGCACACCGCGCCGAGAGCCGACGCGATGCCGAGCCTGATCAACCGGGAACGCTGTCCGGCCAGTTCACGCCGATAGCCGTAGGCACCGGCGACCGAACCCGGCACCAACCCGAGACCGTTGGAAATGTTGGCGATGACCGGCGGATAACCGAAGTAGACCAGGACCGGAAAGGTGATCAGCGTGCCCGAGCCGACGACCGCGTTGATCGTCCCGGCGAGCATGCCGGCGATCGCGATCACCGCGTACTGCCACAGGTGCATCCCGGTCCTTCCCGCTGACCTGCCCTGATTCGTCGATCATCGGCACACACGATTGCAGGAACGGTGCCGATGTCCCGACCAACATGCTCCCCGACGCAGCTCGATTACTGTGCGAAGCCGGGTGTCGCATTAATCACGGCAAGTTCACAGGAAAGCCATAGGAACTGATCCGATAAGTCTCCTTTTTTCCACTTGCCGGACGTCCGGCCCGCGAACCGGCGTACCCGAAATGACCGATAAGCGGCTAGATTCGGGCGAACGCCGCCCACCGCAGAGACGGGAGAGATCGATGGCGTGGTTGTCCCTGGTCGGCTTCGCCCTCGCCGTGTTGCCGATCTGCATGACCCCCGGGGTGAGCTTCACCCTGGTCACCCAGCGGGTCCTCGATCGCGGTGTGCGCAGCGGGTTCGCGGTCACCGCCGGCACCGTGTGCGGGTTGATCTGTCATGCGACCCTGGCCGGCCTCGGCCTCTCCGCGCTCGTCATGCGGTCGTCCGAGGCGTTCACGATCATCAAGCTCGCCGGCGCCGCCTACCTCGTGCTGCTCGGTCTGCGCACACTGTGGAGATCCCGGCCCAGCCAACCGGCCACACCACCCACGCCGACCAGCAGGCTCCCGTGGCACGGACACGGCGACCTCGTGCAGGGCTTCCTCGGCAACGTGCTGAACCCCAAGGCAGCCGCCGTCTACCTGACGGTCGCGCCGCAGTTCCTGCACGCGGGTTCGCCGCTGCTGCCGCAGATGCTCGAACTGTGCGTCGCGCACATCGTCGTCGCCGCGGGTTGGCTGTTGGTCTGGACGGCCGTCGTGCACCTGTCCCGCCGCACGGTTCGCTCGCCGCTGTTCCGCCGCGTGATGGACCGGGTCAGCGGTTTCGTGCTTGTCGGGCTCGGCCTGCGCACCGGCTTCGCCGCCCGCTGAACGTGTTCCTCAGCCCAGGAAAGTCGACCAGCACCAACTGCCGCCCACGGCCAACCCGTCTAGATCACTGGAGCCCAGCACTTGACAGGCGAGGTGGACATGCGCGGCAGGCCGGCACTACGAAGACGATCCTCCCGCCTTTTCTGGTCGCGAGCCGAGCAGTAGCAGGCACAGTGTTGCCACGGCCGCGACGAGTCCGGCCACCAGGAGCAGCGGGTTGAGCGTGGATTGCTGTGTGCTCTGCGCTGCGGCCACAGGCTGGCTGGCTCCTGTCGGCATCGGCATGGCCGATGTGGTTGGCGTGGTGGCGGCCGGGGGCACCACCTGTGCTGTGGTCGCGCCGGCTGTGGTTCGGGTTGGCGCGACGGTGCGTCGGGTGACCGGGGGCGGTGGGGCGGCCGCGCGGGTCGTGGTCGGGGTCGGGGTCGGATCGACGACGAGCGTGGCGTGCATGTCCGGGTGGATCGAGCAGATGTAGGCGTAGGTTCCGGCGGTGGCGAAGGTGTAGGTCCAGGACTGGCCGGTGGTGATGGTCGGCGAGTGGATGGCGACCGGGCCGCTGGTCACCGTCACGTCGTGGGGCGCCTGGTCGGTATTCGTCCAGGTCACCGAGTCGCCTGCGGTGATGGTCTCGTCGGCCGGGCTGAATGCGTAGTTGGCCATGGTGATCGCGTGCGTCGCGGCGCTCGCCGGCAGCGCGGTGAGGATGCCGAGCAGACCCGCCGCGACGAGCAGCGCCGGCACTGACGACGCCCTCATCGGGCGAACTCCACGGCCGCGTCGAGCCACAGCCAGCGGGCGACACCGGCGAACCAGCCCCGCACTGTCTCAGGTGGACGGATCGGGCCGCGAGCGGCGAGCAGGATGGTGGCCTCGTCGCCGGGGACGGCTCGAACGGTGAGCGGTAGCGACCAGGGGCGGCCTGCCGACTCGGGCACGGTGACCGCGCCGTCGATAGTCGTCCAGTGCGATCCGGTGGGCAAGTCGACGTCGACCGCGGTGAAGGTGAGCCTGCGGCGACGCGGAACACCGCGCAACACCATGGCCGCCAGCGGCGCGAGCCGTATCGGTCGGGCCAGCAGATCGAGCTGGATTGAGGCGACCGCCGGCTCGCCGCCGGAGACCACCAGGTCACCGGCGCGCGCCCGCAGCCGGGCCCTGAGCAGGCGGATGCCCAGTGGGCGCAGGGAAACCTCCACCACGCAGCGGTCGCGGCGCACCGTGTAACGGTCGGCTGGGCGCTCCGGCGCGGGAGGCAACTCCAGGGTGTCTGCTGTTGTTTCTGGGGGCACCGTTTCTCCTGTGCTCCGGGTGCGCGACCGCGGCTGGTCGCGGCACGATGGGAGTCGGTGGCCCGGCCGACCACACACCGGCCGGGCCACCGCGTCGTTGCGCGCGCGGCCGTCAGCAGGCCGCGTTCTCCAGCGGGAGAAGCATGTTCTCGATCAGGGTGGTGTGCGTCAGCACGTACTGGTTGACGTTCAACAGGTCCTGCACCTGCTGGCCGGGCGACTCACCGAGATGCGCCGAGTCGATGTGCTGCACGAGCGGCGTCAGGATGCCGTTGAGCACGGACACCAGCCCACCGTCGGTCAGCGGATTGAGCATGTTCTCGATCAGCACGGTGTGCGTCTGCACGTATTGGTTGAGGTTGAGCAGGTCCTGCACCTGCTGGCCCGGCGACTCACCGAGATGCGCCGAGTTGATGTGCTGGATCAGCGGGGTGAGGACGCCGGTTGCCAGGCATGTGCCGGTGCCATTGCCGGATGGTGGCATGGACATCGTGGTCGTGGGCGGCGGCGTGGTCGTAGTGGGTGGCGGGGTCGTGGTCGGGGGCGGAGGGGTCGAGCCTCCGGTGACCGTGACCGATGCGGTCATGTTCGGGTGCACCGCGCAGTAGTAGCTGTAGGTTCCCGGCGCGGTGAAGGTGTAGGTGAAGGTGTCGCCCTGCTGCAGGTTGGGCGAGGAGAACTTCACCGGGCCGTTGCTGACGGTCACGGTGTGCGGCGCGGTGTCCTCGTTCGTCCAGATCACGGTCGTGCCAGCGGGGATGGTCAGCGATGCTGGCGCGAACGCGTAGTTCTGGATCGTCACCTTGGTGGCGCCTGCGGTGGCGGACTGCGCCGCCGGTTCGGCCCGCAGTGCCTGGAGGGACTGGGCCGAACTCTGTTGCAGCGCGGCGAGGTTGACCGGCTTCGCGACCGATGGCGTCGCGGGGGCGGCGGTGCTGTCGGCCATGCCGGTCAGCGCCAGCACCGATGCGGTGACCGCCGACAGGGCGACAAGGCCGAGCAGGGCGGTGCGAACCTTCCGGCGGCCGGGCCGGGGTGGTGTCGTCGGCGGCTGATCGAGTGTCTGCATGCTGAAGGAACTCCCTGTTTCGATGCGGTACATCACTGGCCGGGATTGGCCGTGACAAGCAGGCTCGCCACTACGAGGACGAGCAGCGCCAGGGCCGTTTCCACGGCGACGGTGCGGATGATCGGTTGGACGGTGGCCGCGTCACCGCGCAACACGACGGCGAAGTCGAGCCGGTGGATGATCCAGCCTCGGCTGCCCCACGCCGCGACCAGGATCAGCGCCAGCAGCACGATCTTGGCCAGCAACAGCTGCCCGTAGCCGGTGTCCACGAGCGCGCCGAAGCTGCCGAGCGTCTGCCAGGCCAACACGGAGCCCGCGACGATGATCGCGAGCACGGAACCCATGGCAAGGCGCGAATAGCGGGGCACGACCGCGGCCAGGTCCGCTGGCCGTCTGCGCGGCAGCACGGCCAGCAGCAGTACCGCCAAACCGCCCAGCCACAGCGAAACGGCGGTCAGGTGCACCAGGTCCGCGATGGCGGCGACGGTCGTGTAGCGCACGTCGGAGGTGTGTCCGGTGAGGCCGATGACGCGCAGCAGACCGATCCCGATGGCGCCGACGCTGATTCGCCAGGCGAGCGAGGTGGCCGCGGCTTCGCCGCGACGCAACAGGTCCGCGAGGACGACAGCGGCGAGCACCCACAGCAGTGCCTTGGCCGTCCATTCCCGCCCGAAGTCGAGGCCGAGCACCTGCCGCACCACCGACCACTGCCACCCGGCGGAGACCGACGACCCGCTGGCCCAGGCGCCCTCGAACCCGATCGCGGCCACCGTGCCGAACAGGCCAAATACCCAGCCGGTGACCAGCAGCCTGCGCGTCGCGAGCACCTGGGCGCCCGCAGGCCACAGGAACGCCACGAACGAGCAGCCGCCCAGGAACAGCGCGGTGCCGAGGTAGTCGAGGGCGCGGGCGATGACATAGGCGGTCTTGGCGTCGGAGGTGAACAGCGCCGGCTGGGCGGCGAGCTGCGCGATCACGATCCGGTTCCGGTCGGACCCAGTAGCGGCAGCAGACCGGGCACTGCCGCCTGCGTCGCGGACGGCGTTGGTCCATCCACTGTGGACTGTCCGGAACAGTTGCCGACCAGTGCGTTGGTGAGCTGTGGTGTCAGCGGCCCGACCACCGGCAACGGGTTCAGCAGGGTGTCGGCCTGGCTCAGCAACGCGTTGAGTACTCCGGCCTCGCAGGTCGCCGGGGGCGTGCCGGTCGGCGGTGGCATGGTCGTGGTGGTGGGCGGCGGCGCGGTCTCGCTGGTGGTGGGAGGAGCGTCGGAAGTCGTTGGCACGCCGGTGACCAGGACGCCGGGTGGCGCGGCGGCCAGGCCGATCGGAGTGCCGACGTAGTTGACCGGCCCGGAACCGCCGCCCCCGCCCGCGCCACCGTCGGTTGCCGGGCCTGCCGGCTGCGTGCCCTGCGACATCGGCGGCATCGTGGCGTTCTGCGTGGCTTGCGCGCCAGTGGCAGCGGGTTTGGTGAGGCCGAGTCCGGAGGCGAAACCGACGACAACAACGACCGTGCCGACCAGACAGGCCGCCACCAGGTGTTCCCGACGCAGAATTGTTCCAGCCATCGCTGGCATGAACCGCTCCTTTCCCGGATGACCGGGCGCGATATCGAACAATGCAATACGGAAACACACTGCGCGTTTCCCGCCGCGACCGTTACACGACGAACCCGTAAACAGGATCTGGCAGCGCTCCGTCGGCGGCGGTGATCCCCTTAACGTGCCGGATACCGTGCGGACGCCAGGTACTCCCACCAGCGCAGTCGTTCATCGCCCATGCGCAGCAACACGTGTGCGCATATTCGGTTACACCGCCGTAGCAATACGCAACGTTCGTAACACCCATCCCGCGCGCGAGCCCGGCACTATTTTCGGTTATCTATTTTATCCGAGGAGGCGAAATTGACAGTTAAATACTTCCGGCCGGCCCTGGTCGCACTGTTCTGCGGATATGCGTTGACCGTCGGCGCCGGCCAGGCCGATGCGCACGCCGTCCTCGTTTCCGCGCAACCGGCCGAGGGTTCAACCGTCCACAGCGGACCATCCGAGGTGCGACTCGTCTTCGACGACACGGTCGCGTCCGGCTTCACCGACGTCGAAGTGGTCGGACCGGGCAACAGCTATTGGGCGGCCGGACCGCCGACGATCGCGGGCGACACCGTGTCGGCACCGGTGGATCCGCTCGGCCCTCGGGGCGGCTACACCATTCGCTACCAGATCGTCTCCGACGACGGCCACCCCGTATCCGGCCAGGTCGGCTTCACCCTCGCGGTGGCCGGCACCGGCCATCCCGCCGCCGGGCCGATCGGCGGCCAGGTCACGGCGGCGCGGGCAGCGGCATCGACACCGTCCGACTCGCCGGACCTCGAGTGGTTGTGGCTGGCCGGTGCGGCCGTGGTCGCCGTCGCGCTGGGTCTGTCGGTGGCCCGGCGGCTGCGCGGAGCCGGCGTCTCGGCGTGACACCGACCTCGATGCCAGGCACCCACGAGGGCATGCTCACCCATCTGATCATGCGCGCGCGGCCAGGTGCTTGTTCGAGGCCAGGCGTTCTCCCTCAACCGTGACGAAGTCCTCGACCTGCCGACCACACCGGCTGGCACAGTCACCGGCTGCGACGTGGCCGGCGTGGTGGACTTCGACGAGATCGCAGCTCATGCAAGCGGAGCCGGTGACCTCGCCCGGCTCTGCGCGCTGGTCGCCGACGGGCGACTGGAGGTCGAGTTCGAACAACGATCGTGGCACGACACAGGCGGGGCGATCCAGGCGCGCGCCCTGCGGTGACAGTCACCGTTCGCACAAAATCAGCCCCTCACCTGTTGTGCTGGTGAGGGGCTGATGTGGCTGGTGTGGCGGGTGAAGGGTTCGAACCTTCGAAGGCGATGCCGGCAGATTTACAGTCTGCTCCCTTTGACCACTCGGGCAACCCGCCGTACGCGGTCTCGACGACCGCGCGATGAACAATACCCAACGGGGAACGCGTCCGGTCAACCGGTCCCTCCCGGTAACATCCGGCGAGTCAGTGGTATTACGCGGCAAATCGGCTCGGAGGTGTTAGGCACGTGGCGGACCCCTCGTTCGACGTGGTGAGCAAGGTGGACCGGCAGGAGGTGGACAACGCGCTGAACCAGGCCTCCAAGGAGCTGGGGAGCCGGTTCGACTTCCGAGGGACCAACACCACGGTGGCCTGGTCCGGTGAGGAGGGGATCGCGTTTCAGTCCGACGCCGAGGAGCGCTGTCTGGCCGCGATCGACCTGTTCAAGGAGAAGCTGGTCAAGCGGGGCATCTCGTTGAAATCGTTCGAGGTGGGCGAACCGGCGCTGTCCGGGAAGATCTACAAGGTCACCGGCAACATTCTGCAGGGGATCTCCTCGGAGAACGCCAAGAAGATCGGCAAGTACATCCGGGATGAGGCGCCCAAGGGGGTGCAGGCGCAGATCCAGGGTGATCAGCTGCGCGTCTCGGGTAAGAAGAAGGACCACCTGCAGGAGGTCATCGCCCTGCTCAAGGGGCAGGACTTCGGTGTCGCGCTGCAGTTCACGAACTTCCGCTGAGCCTGAACGCGGCGGCGCCGGCGGCGCCGAGCAAGGCTCCACGGGTGCGTAGGCGCGGGTCGACGGCGGCTCTATTACGGTTGACGGGCACGACGTCCGATATCGGCCGACTGATTCACCGGATTGAGGGGCATGTGATGAAAGGGATCGTCCTCGCGGGAGGCAGCGGTACCCGGCTGCATCCGATCACCCAGGCGATTTCCAAGCAGCTGCTGCCGGTCTACGACAAGCCGATGGTCTACTACCCGATGTCCGTGCTGTTACTCGCCGGCATCAGGGAGATCCTGATCATCTCCACCCCCGTCGACCTGCCGCACTTCCGACAGCTGCTGGGCGACGGGAGCCAGTTCGGCCTGTCGCTGACCTACGCGGAGCAGGCGCAGCCCAACGGACTGGCCGAGGCGTTCGTGATCGGCGCGGAGTTCATCGGCGACGACGACGTCGCGCTGGTGCTCGGCGACAACATCTTCTACGGCCAGGGTTTCTCCGGGCTGTTGCAGCAGCAGGTGGCGGCGCTGGACGGGTGTGTGCTGTTCGGCTATCCGGTGAAGGACGCCAGCCGGTACGGGGTCGGCGAGGTCGGCAAGGACGGTCGGTTGGTGTCGATCGAGGAGAAGCCGGCGCAGCCGAGGTCGAACAAGGCCATCACGGGGCTGTACTTCTACGACAACGGGGTGATCGACGTCGCGCGCGGGCTCAAGCCGTCGCCGAGGGGCGAGCTGGAGATCACCGACGTGAACCTGGCCTACCTGCGGCAGGGGCGGGCGCATCTGGTCGATCTCGGTCGCGGTTTCGCCTGGTTGGACACTGGCACGCACGATTCGCTGCTGGAGGCGGGGCTGTTCGTGCAGGTGCTCGAACACCGGCAGGGCGTGCGGATCGCGTGTCTTGAGGAGATCGCGCTGCGGATGGGTTACATCACAGCGCAGGAGTGTCACGCGCTGGGCAGCAAGCTGGCCAAGTCGCAGTACGGCGAGTACGTGATGGCGGTCGCGGAGTCGGCGGGAGCCATCGCCTGAGGCTCAGGGGAGCTGGCGGCGGGCTTGTTCTTCCAGACGGCGGATGCGTTCGGCCATCGGGGGGTGGGTGGAGAACAGCCGGGTCAGTGCCTCGCCGCCGCGGAACGGGTTGGCGATCATCAGGTGTGACTGGCTGACCAGGTTCGGTTCCGGGATGAGCGGCATTGCCCTCGTCCCGGCGTCGAGCTTGCGCAGCGCGGAGGCGAGGGCGAGCGGGTCGCCGGTGAGTTCGGCGCCGGACGCGTCCGCCTGGTACTCGCGGGAGCGGCTGATCGCCATCTGCACGATGCCGGCGGCGACCGGGCCGAGGATCGCGATGAGCAGCACGGCCAAGGGGTTGTTGCGGCCGCCGTTGTTGTTGTTGCCGCCGAGGAAGATGCCGGCGAACACGGCGAGGTTGACGAGCACGCTGACCACGCTGGCCAGGGCCCCGGCCACACAGGAAATGAGAATGTCGCGGTTGTAGACGTGGGACAGCTCGTGGCCGAGGACGGCGCGCAGTTCGCGTTCGTCGAGCAGTTCGAGGATGCCGGTGGTGGCGCAGACGGCGGCGTTGCGCGGGTTGCGGCCGGTGGCGAAGGCGTTCGGGGCCTGGGTGGGACTGACGTAGAGGCGCGGCATCGGGGCGCGGGCCCTGCCGGCGAGTTCGCGCACGATCCGGTACATGGCGGGCTGTTCGGCCTGGGAGACGGGGCGGGCGCGCATGGCGCGCAGCGCGAGCTTGTCCGATGCGAAGTAGGCGTAGCCGTTCATGCCTATGGCGATCAACAGGCCGATCCACAGCGCGGTGCGACCGAACAGCGCGGCGATCCCGATGATCAGCGCGCTCAGGCCGCCGAGCAGCAGTGCGGTCTTCAACCCGTTGTAGTGCTGGTGCACCTCGTGCGCGCCTCCTGACTTTGACCGGACTATGTCCTGTTCAACGCCGTCGACCTGGTCAAAGTTTCCTGCGGCCTACTGGTCGGTAATAAGATGTGTCACGTTTGCGGTGCGGGGCGCCACCCGGAGTTGGTCAGGCCAGCCTGATCAGGCAGGACTGCCTTGGTGGCCGATCCGCCAGTAGCTGCTCGCCCGGACCTGGCGCCGGTCGAGCCCACGGTCGGACAGCAGGTGGGTGCGTACGGCCTGGATCGCCGCCTTCTCCCCCGCCGCCCACACCGCGATGTCCGTGCCGGGCAGTTCGAGGCCGGTCAGTCCCTCGACCAGGCTCTGCTCCCGGCCTGCCGGCGCGCCGTCGCGGTGCAGCCAGTGCACGTCGAGGGTGGCCGCGCTGACCAGCTCCTGCTCCTCGGCCGCGTCAGCCACCTCGACCAGCACGATGGCCCGCGCGGACGCGGGCAGCTGGCCGAGCATGACCTCGATCGCCGGCAGCGCGGTTTCGTCGCCGACGAACAGGTGCGCGCCGACGTCCGGGTCGGGCTGGTAGCCGGGCGAGGGCCCGACCACGATCAGCGTGTCGCCAGGGCCGGTGCGCCGTGCCCAGGCGGCGGCCGGGCCGGTCTCGTCGTGTACGACGAAGTCGAGGTCGAGTTCGTGCGCGACCGGGTCGACCCGGCGCAGGGTGTAGCTGCGCATGGCCGGGCGCACCCTGGCGAAGTTGGTGCGGGCCGAGGTCAGCGTGAGCGGGTCGGGCAGCTCGACGCCGGGTTCGTAGAAGTACAGGACGACGTGCGCCTCGCCGGTGATCGGCGGGAAGTCGGCGAGCTGCGGGCCGCCGACACGCACCCTGATCATCCTGGGCGTGACGGCTTCGGTGCGCAGCACAGGAACCTGCCAGAGCTGCGGTGGGAAGCGCTGCGCGCGCTTGCGGGTGCTGAAGGAAGGTGTGGAAGTCATCGCGGATGCATCTTCGCACCCGAAGGTGATCGGCGAAGCTGGAGTCCGCTCGACCGATGTGCGGATGCTGCGCGCGTGCAACTATTCGCGCGGAGGTAGCGAATCGTGAAAATTGGCGTTCAGATCCCGAACTTCACCTGGCCCGGCGGCGCGGAAAAGCTCGGCCCCACCCTGGCCAATGTCGTGAAAACGGCCGACAAGGGCGGTTTCGAGTACATCGCGGTGATGGACCACTTCTGGCAGCTCGGCGGCAATCCCGAGCTGGACATGCTGGAGGCCTACACCGCACTCGGGTTCATCGCCGCGCACACCGAGCGGGCAAAGCTGCTCACCGTGGTGACCGGCGCACTGTATCGGTTCCCGGGCATTCTCGCGAAGATCATCAGCACCCTGGACGTGCTCTCCGGCGGCCGGGCGATCCTCGGTGTCGGCGCGGGCTGGAACGAGGAGGAGTCCAAGGGCCTCGGCATCCCGTTCCCGCCGACCGCGGTCCGGTTCGAGCTGCTCGAAGAGGCGCTACAGATCTGCCTGCAGATGTGGAGCGAGAACGAGGGCCCGTACGAGGGCAAGCACAACCAGTTGGGGCGCACCCTCAACGTGCCGCAGGCGCTGTCCAGGCCGCACCCGCCGATCATGATCGGCGGCGGTGGCGAGAAGAAGACGCTGCGCTTCGTGGCCAAGTACGCCCAGCTGTGCAACGTCTTCGACACGCCGGACATCGAGCGCAAGCTGACCGTGCTGCGCGAGCACTGCGAGGCCGAGGGCCGCGACTACGACGAGATCGAGAAGACCGCGTACTACATCTTCAACGTCGGCGAGAACGGCGAGCGGGTCGGCGAGACCGTCAAGCGCTTGCGCGAACTGGCCGACATGGGTGTGCAGACCGCGTTGGGCATGGTCGTCGACGTGCACCTGATCAAGCCGCTGGAGATCATCGCCAACGAGGTCATCCCGGTGGTCGCGGAGTTCTAGGCGAGTGACGACTCGTGGATCAGCCCGAGGTCGGCGAACATCCGGTGGCACCAGTCCATGGCTGAGTCCAGGCTGTCCCACTGGGTGTCGTCGGCCTTGAGGTAGGGGAAGACGTACGGGTCGGTGACCTCGTCGGGGAGGTCGGCGGGGCGGCAGTCGTAGGGCGGGTTGCCGTAGTTGGCCTTGTCCATCAGCGTGGCCACCTCGACACTGACGCCGTCCCAGACCGCGAACCAGAGCCTGCGCAGCATGGCCGGATGCGCGACCGCGAAGATCAGCCTGCCGACGTCGAGCGGTTCGCCTGCCGAGATCACCCGCGCCACCGCGTGATAGCGCTCGTCCTTGTTCTCGCCCATCATGCAGGCGTAGTCCGACCAGATCTCCACGCCGTGGCCCGCGTCGATGATGGCCGCGCACAGTGCGGCCAGGGCGAGCCCCCGGTTGATGATCGACTCGTGCCGGGTCTTGTGCGAGTAGGTGGCCGGGATCAGGAAGGTGACCACCCGGCCGCGCCTCGAGGTGCGCTGCGGGACCGCGTCGATCATGCATTCCGGCACGCCGGCCAGGTAGGCGGCGATGTCGACCTCGCTGCCGGTCACGTCCCAGGTGGGTTCCAGGGTGGTCACGGACACGCCGATGCCGGCTCGTTCGCGTAGCGCGCCAACGGAAACGTCGGCCTGTTGCAACGGCAGCTGCCAGCCGTCGACAGCAAGTCGCAGCGCCTCGTCCCAGGTGGCGCCTGCGAACTCGGTCCGGCCGTGCCGGCCGCCGCCGGCCGGGATTGCCTCGGGTCGTCGCACGGTGTCCAGGAACTCCTGCCACGACCACATCGGCGGCACGGTGAACCCGGTCACTTGCCGTCCTTTGTGGACTTTGTGGACGTCTCGGCGCCGTCCAGTTCGAGGGCGGTGCGGTGGGCCGGGGAAAGGCCGCGCACGACGCGCCAGTTCATCACCTGCTCGACCGAGGCGCCCGCGGCGATCAGCTTGGCGCCGTCGATGCTGGCCCTCGGCGAGAACATCACCGGCAGCTGCTTGGCTTCGGCCAGTGCGCGCAGGGTGCGGACCCGCTGCACCAGAGCCAGCACCTCCTCGGCCCGGCCGGGCGCGTTGGCCAACGCGATGCGCTGTTCGAGACGTTCGTCGACGGGCACGTCGATCACCACGAACCGGTCCAGGGTGGCCGCGTCGAGGGCCTGCCGGCCGACATACTGCCGGTTGCCGCCGCTGCCGTAGGTGTTGCCGGTGGCGATCAGGTGGAAGTCGGGGTGCGCGTCGACCATCCGGTCGGCGAACGCGCAGGTGCGCAGGGCCAGGGCCTGGTTGAGTTCGCCGAGCAGGCCGGGATGGCCGTTGTCCAGCTCGTCGAGCAGCATGATGCCGCCGTGCTCGAACGCGCGCCGGAACGGCGTGTCGTGGTAGTTGCCGTGCGCGTCGAAGTACCCGAACACCTTGCTCATCGGGGTGGTCGGACCGAGCGAGAGGGCCTGGAAGGGCAGGCCCATGGCGTCGGCGACCTGCTTGGCCAGCATGGACTTGCCGGTGCCGGCCGGGCCGACCAGGAACACGTGGCAGTCCGCGCGCAGGGCGAGCAGCACGTCGGGCAGGACGCGGTGGGTGGCGGCGGTGAGTTCGACCGGGGGCAACTGCGGGAACTCGATCCGGATGGTCGGGGTGGTCGCTTCGGCCACCGCGACGGTGACCTCCTCGCGGATCCGTTCGGCCAGGGCCTCGGTGACCTCGTCGCGGATGGCGGCGGTGTAGTCGGATCGGAGCATGCGCAGCGCGGCCGTGGACGCTTCGGCGGCCGCTTCGGTGACGGCTTTGGCGGCCTGGGCCTCGTGCTGCTCGAACCGGGCCGGCAGATCGAGGTCGGCGACGGCGGTCCGCACACCAGCATCGGCGGATGCGGCGATCGCGGCGCGGGTGTCGTCGTCGAGCTGCTTGAAGCGGGCGGTGATCTCTTTCCTGATCAGACCGCGCACGTGTTCGGCGGCGAGAATCCGCACGTTGTGCCGGGCGAAGACCTGGCGGGCCGTCTTGTTGGCGATGTCCTGCACTTCGAGCCTGGTGCGTTCGAGCACGAGGTTCCTCCGGGAGCCGGGGAGCTGTCCGTGCCAGTTGTAGATCGAAGTGCGTGGGAGGGGTCCCCGAGCTCAGACGGTCGCGGGCACAGGGGCGGCGGCCGGGCGGGCGCCGAGGCGCAGGGTGATGCCCTCGGTGCGCAGCGAGCGGCGGAACCAGAGCAGCGAAACGCAGATGGCGATCCCGACGACCGTGTACGAGCCCGCGGTGGACACCATCAGGAAGTCACCGACAGTGGCCTTGGCCAGGATGTAGAGGGTGGTCGCGCCGTTGGTCATGAAGACCAGCGCCCACAGCAGCGAAACCCGCTTGAAGAACTGGGCAACACCGGGGTGTTCGGAGAAATCGGTCGGAAACGCACAGAAGTCATTAGCCAATTTGGCCAAAAACGGGCGGCCGAACGGCAGCGTCACCAGCAGGACGCCCGCGATCAGAAAATTCTGCAGCGTCGGCTGCAGGAAGTAGAGAAAGATACTGCCCGTGACGAGTCCGAGGACGGTCCTTGCGACGAGGAGGCCAGTGGTGAGCAGCAACACGGCCGGGATGGGCTTGCGCATCACGACCCGGCGACCGAGCGCGATCATCGACCAGGTCAGCGCGGCGATCAGGCCGCCGTCCAGGCCGACCAACGTGAGGAGCAGGTAGAACAGCACCAACGGGATGATCGTCGACTCGAGTATGTGCTTGCCGCCGTCGCGGAGCAGGACCCGGAACGAGGGCAAGTGGACGGTCACGTGTTGTGGCATCTACTCAGCAGCCTCTTTCGGTCGATCGACGGTGGCCGGTGCACACCGATGACTCGGTAATTGAGGTGATCCTACGCATCGCGTTCAAGAATTCACTTACCGTAACCCCAACTCTGGAGTGCGGCTAATGTACTCGAACGGTCTGTGGTGCGGGAGTTAGGTACCCACTTTTCTTCAGACGGCTCAGGGGGGCTCCAGGTTCACTCGGTCGACGGTCTGGATTGACTCGCCCGAGCGGCTGCTGCCAGCATGCGCCGCGGCCAGGCCGTTGACCAGGATCAGCACCGATCCTTAACCCCGGTTGGGGATCAACGATTGACAGATCTGGCCCAGATGCGCAACGCGCGAACCCCTCGGCGAGCCGAAATTTTCGGCTGGGAAGACTGACACCCAGGCTTTACGTTGTTCTTACGGGAGATGCACTGAGCGGGACGGGGCAAACGAGATGGGCGCCAACACTGTCATGCTGGTGATCGCGGTGCCGGCCGCGATTACCGGGGCAGCCTTCATGGGCCTGGCCAGCGCCGCCCAGGCGCGCGCCGCCCACGAGGTGCCGGACAGCAAGACGTTGAATCCGCGGCTGCTGGTCGACCTCGCGCGCCGCAAGCTCTGGCTGATCGGCATCGTCGCCACCGTCGCCGGACTCGGCCTGCAGGTCGTCGCGCTCGGGTGGGGCCCGTTGCTACTGGTCCAGCCGTTGCAGGTCACCGCATTGCCCTTCGCCAGTTCGTTCGCAGCGCTGATGGCGCACCGCAAACCGGATCGGGTGCTGGTGTTCGGTGGCCTGCTCTGTGTCGCGGGCCTGTCCGCGTTCCTGCTGCTGGCCAAGCCGACCGGCGGTAAGGACCACCTGCTCTCGCCAGCGCACTTGATCCCGCTGGCCATCGCGCTGGCCGCGGTCGTGGTCGGCGCGCTGGGCTGGGCCGCGATGGTCCGCGGCAACGCGCATGTGCTCGGCCTTGCCACCGCGACCGGCGTGACCTACGGCGTGACCGCGGCGCTGATCAAGGTGGTGGCCGGTGAGCTGCGCCAGGGCATCGCCACGCCGTTCACGCACTGGACCCTGTACGCGGTGTGCATCATCGGGCCGATCGGCTTCCTGCTCAGCCAGAACACCTTCCAGCAGGGCAAGCTGATCTCGCCGGCGCTGGCCGTGATCACCACGGTCGACCCGCTGGTCGGCGTGGCCATCGGCGTGTGGTGGCTTGACGAGTCCGCCTCGACCGGGACGGCCGTGCTGACCGGCGAGATCATCGCGGCGGTGGCGATCGTGGCCGGTATCGGCATGGTCACCCGGCGTGCCGCGCACCGGCAGACCGACCAGGCCAAGTCCGAGGAGCCTGCCCATCCGGCGATCGAACCGGAACCGCCGCGACCGACCGAGGAACAGCTGACCACCGAGCCAAGCAAAGGCCTGGCCAACCCGTCCTGACCGGCCCCCTCCCGGCGGCTCAGGCGCGCAGTTCCATGGTGCAGCACTTGGGGCCGCCGCCCGCCTTGCGCAGCTCCGAGATGTCCACGTGCACCGGGACATAGCCCAGTGCCGAGAGCTGTGTGGCCAGTCCGGTGGCCTCCAGCGGCAGGATCACGTTGCGGCCGTCAGAGATGCCGTTGAGGCCAAGGCACTCGGCGTCGGACCGATCGGCGATGACCGCGTCCGGGAACAGCCGTTGCAGCACACGCCGCGAGCCGACCGAGAAGGCTTCCGGGTAGTAGGCGATCTTCGGGTGCGCCGGCGAGTCGTCGAGCACGAACAGTGCGGTGTCCAGGTGGTAGTAGGCCGGGTCGACAAGGCGCAGCGACACGACCGGGACGCCGAGCACCTCCTGGGCCTCGGCGTGCGCTTCGGGGTCGGTGCGGAAGCCGGTGCCGGCGAGCAGGAACCGGCCGGTCCAGGTCAGGTCGCCCTCGGCCTCGTTGTAGAGGGTGGGCATGACGATCTCGCGGTAGCCGGCGGCGACGAACCAGCGGCGGTAGTGCTCGGCCTCGGCGCCGCGCTGCGGCGCGCGGAACCGGGCGCCGAGCACCCTGCCGGCGACGACCGTGCCGGAGTTGGCCGCGAACACCATGTCGGGCAGGTCGGGCTGGGGTTCGATCTCCTCGACGATGTGACCGAGCCGCTGGTAGGTCTGCTTGAGCTCGGTCCACTGGGCCATGGCGCGGTCCACGCTCACCGGGATCTCCGGGTGCATCCACGGATTGATGGCGTAGTCGACGGCGAAGTACCGGGGTGGGCACATCAGGTATCGGCGGGCCACCGGCAGCCGGTCCGGGCTGACCGGTTCGGCCTGCGATTCGGCCGGGGCGAGCGAGACGGTCGTCATGGATCGAAATGTATGTGGCAGTGCCACACGCGATCAATGTCGTCGCATTGCGCTGATCAGTGCAGAATGTTGCGTATGGACTCGATAGACCAGCGAATCGTTTCGTGCCTGGTTTCCGACGCCCGATCCAGTTACGCGGAGATCGGCAACGTGGTCGGACTGTCGGCTCCCGCGGTCAAGCGGCGGGTCGACAAGCTGCTGGAACGGGGGGTGCTGCGCGGGTTCACCGCGGTGGTCGACCCGGAGGCATTGGGTTGGGGCACTGAAGCTTTCGTCGAGGTGCACTGCCGGGGGAACGTGGTGCCGGCGCGGATCACCTCGACCCTCGAACCGTTGACCGAGGTGGTCGCCGCGTACACGGTGTCCGGCGCGGCGGACGCGATCGTGCACCTGCGCGCCGCGGACATCCATCACCTGGAGACCGCGCTGGAACGGTTGCGCGCACTGGACATCGTGGACAGAACGGTCTCCACGGTGGTGCTCTCCACCCTCTTGGAGCGCCCACCGATGCCCGACCGGAGCGGCTGACCCGAAAATGTCCGGACTTAGGGTTGGCTTACCCTGGTGAAAGGTGTTCGACAAGGTATAGACCAATACCGGCGAGTACCCAGAGTATCTGTGAACTGGAGTAACGGTTACCGTGAGTCCGGTTTGTTCGGCAACGTGTGAGTTGCGGCGCGTTCAGCCGCAGAACCAGCATGTCAATGCCTACCCTGACAGGCAGCGTGTGCTACTCGCACGAGTCGGAACGGGCCAGCGGAAACACGGTTTCCCACGCTATGACAACGAGATAGTGCGTTGACTCGGACACCGAAACAGCGGACTACTCTCGTTGGGGAAGACCTCGTCACACAAAACGGCGAGTCTTGTAGACGCAGCACCCGGCGGTCCCGACGCGATCAGCAGGCGGTCGCGCGGCTCCGCGAGACAGGATGGAAAGAGGGATCGACGAACCCATGAGCGTTGATCTGGGGAACGACGCAAGCGCAGGTGATACCGGGGTTCGCAGGCTGGATCGTGTGGTCATCCGGTTCGCCGGTGACTCCGGCGACGGCATGCAGCTCACCGGTGACCAGTTCACCTCCGAGACGGCGGCGTTCGGCAACGACCTGGCCACCCAGCCCAACTTCCCGGCCGAGATCAGGGCGCCACAGGGCACCCTGCCCGGTGTGTCGTCGTTCCAGTTGCACTTCGCCGACTACGACATCCTCACTCCTGGCGACCGACCGGACGTGCTCGTCGCGATGAACCCGGCCGCGCTCAAGGCCAACGTCGTCGACCTGGCCGCGGGCGGCATCCTGATCGTCAACACCGACGAGTTCACCAAGCGCAACCTGACCAAGGTCGGCTACGACGCCGACCCGCTGGAAGGTGATTCGCTGGAGCGCTACCAGGTGCACAAGGTCGCGATGGCCACCCTCACCCAGGGCGCGCTTGCCGCGACCGGTCTCGGCAAGAAGGACGCCGAGCGCTGCAAGAACATGTTCGCGCTGGGTCTGCTGTCCTGGATGTATCACCGGCCGACCGAGGGCACCGAACGGTTCCTGCGGGAGAAGTTCGCCAAGAAGCCGGACATCGCCGAGGCCAACGTGCTCGCGTTCCGCGCGGGCTGGAACTACGGCGAGACAACCGAGGCGTTCGCGGTCACCTACGAGGTGGCCCCGGCCAAGCTGGCAACCGGCACCTACCGGCAGATCACCGGCAACACCGCGCTGGCCTACGGCATCGTCGCGGCGGGCCAGCAGGCCAAGCTGCCGGTGCTGCTCGGCACCTACCCGATCACGCCTGCCTCGGACATCCTGCACGAACTGTCCAAGCACAAGAACTTCGGCGTGACCACGTTCCAGGCCGAGGACGAGATCGCCGGCATCGGCGCGGCCCTCGGCGCCTCCTACGGCGGCGCGCTGGGCATGACCACCACGTCCGGCCCTGGTGTCGCGCTCAAGTCCGAGACCATCGGCCTCGCGGTCATGACCGAACTGCCGCTGATCGTGATCGACGTGCAGCGCGGCGGCCCGTCGACCGGTCTGCCGACCAAGACCGAACAGGCCGACCTGCTTCAGGCCATGTTCGGCCGCAACGGCGAGGCCCCGGTGCCGATCGTGGCGCCGTGCACCCCGGCCGACTGCTTCGCCGTAGTGCTGGAGGCGGTGCGGATCGCGCTGACCTACCGCACCCCGGTGATGATCCTGTCCGACGGCGCGATCGCGAACGGCTCCGAGCCGTGGCTGATCCCGGACGTCACGGACCTGCCCGACCTTTCGGTGAGCTTCGCCACCGAACCCAACGCGACCGACGGCTCCGGCGAGTTCTGGCCCTACCTGCGCGACCCGGAAACGCTGGCCCGCCCGTGGGCCGTGCCCGGCACGCCCGGTCTCGAACACCGGATCGGCGGCCTCGAAAAGGCCGACGGCAAGGGCGGCATCTCCTACGACCCGGACAACCACGACAAGATGGTGCGGCTGCGCGCGGCGAAGATCGCCGGGATCACCGTGCCGGATGTTGTGGTCGATGACCCGAGCGGCGACGCCAGCGTGCTCGCGATCGGCTGGGGCTCGACGTTCGGCCCGATCGGCGCCGCGGCGCGCCGGGTCCGCGCGCAGGGCAAATCCATCGCCACCGCGCACCTGCGGCACCTGAACCCGCTGCCGGCCAATCTGGGTGACGTGCTCCGCCGTTATGAACGTGTGGTCATTCCGGAAATGAACCTGGGTCAGTTGGCGATGATCCTGAGGGCGACGTACTTGGTCGACGCGATCTCCTACACGAAGGTCGCGGGCCTGCCGTTCAAGGCCGAGGAGCTGCAAGGCGTGTTCACCGACATCATCGAGGGAGGGGGCGCCCGATGACCGCGATCGATCTGGGCCTGCCCGGTATCGG
>DASYBO010000402.1:0-3309 GCA_036500685.1 Pseudonocardiaceae bacterium
TCCGGGTGCACCCGCACCACCGGATGTTCGGTCCGGAAGTCCGGTTTCTCGAACGCCTGCCGATGCGCGCGGTGGGCCTCGGTGGCGAGCATCTGGTTCGCCGCGTAGTCGAAGCGGTTGGTGTGCAGTGCCCACAGGTTCTCGACCAGTTGCTTGAGCGGTTCGGGCAGGTTGTCGTAGGCCGCCGCCGTCGAGGCCCACAGGGTCGACCCGCCGTAGCTGGGCAATGTCACCGCGCGCAGGATCGAGGCCGCCGGGTAGTTGGCGGCAAAGGTGACGTCGGTGTGCCAGCGCGAGGCCCTGCCGTACTCGGAGTTGATCGGGGTGATGACGGGCTCGTCCTTGCCGGCGAGCATGGCGCCGGCCGGGTGGCCGATCGGCGTGCCCAGCCGCGCGGCGAACGCCATCTGCTCACGGTCATCGAGGTGGTCCTGCCCGCGGAAGAAAATCACCCTGTGGGCCAATAACGCGTCGCGGATCTCCCTGACCGTGGCCGGGTCGAGGTCGCCGCCCAGTTTCACCCCGTCGATCCGGGCGCCGATCCGGCTGCCCAGCTTGGTGACGCTTATCGCGTGTGCCATCTTTTTCGTCCTCTTCGTCCTCTGGTGGAAGGCAGGTGTAGTCAACTGACTACATCGGCTAGTGTAGTCACATGACTACGCGCTCGGCAAGTGCCAGTCGCAAAATTCCCGCTGGGCGGGGAGCTCCCACGGGGCGTGAAGCAGTGGCTGCGGCGATCCTGGAGGCGGCCACCGACCTGTTCGCCGAGCGCGGCCCTGCCGCGACGTCGATCCGCGACATCGCCGCCCGATCGAAGGTCAACCATGGACTTGTTTTTCGTCACTTCGGCACAAAGGAACAGCTGGTCGGTGCCGTGCTCGATCGCCTGGGCACGGATTTGACCGATCTGCTGGAGTCGGGTGCGGCCGCGGACGTCCTCGAGCAGGCCCTCGACCGGCAGATGCGGGTCATGGCGCGCACCGTGCTGGACGGCTATCCGGCCGAGCAGTTGCAGAAGCGCTTCCCGAATGTCGCGGGGCTGCTCGACGCGGTGCGGCCACGCCATGACACCGAGATCGGGGCGCGGCTGGCGGTCGCCAATGCCCTTGCGCTGCAATTCGGTTGGCGGCTGTTCGCGCCCATCCTGCGCTCGGCTACCGGTCTCGACGAGCTGACCGGCCCCGAACTGCGTCAGGCGGTGGACGCCGAGGTGGCCCGGATCGTCGAACCGCACTGATGGCTCAGCCGTCGGTCAGCTGTTGGACCAAACTCCGCCGGTGCAAGGGCTCACGGCCCGGGGGCTGGGGTGGCGGCGGCAGTAGCGGCTTACGCCGGCGCACCGCTATGGTCGTCGGCTTCTCCGTGTTCAGTTCGAGCTCTTCGCCAGCATGCCGGATGGTCAGGTCGCCACCGGACCCGTCGTGCAGGGTGTAGGTGACGTCGGAATGATTGGCGTCGATGGTTACCCGAAAATCTCGCCACCGAAGCCGGAACCGCAGTCGTGTGATGCCATCGGGCAGTTGGGGATCCAGCGCCAGGATGCCCTCGTCGTCGCGTAAGCCACCGAAACCGTTGATCAACGCCATCCAGGCGCCGGCCAGCGACGCCATGTGCAGCCCGTCGCGGGTGTTGCTGTGCAGGTCGCGCAGGTCGATGAGTGCGGCTTCGTAGGCGTAGTCATGGGCCAGCTCCAGATGCCCGACCTCGGCGCACATCACCGCCTGAGTGCACGCCGACAGCGACGAGTCGCGCACCATGCGCCGTTCGTAGTAGTCGACGTTGCGCGCCTTCTGCTCGGGTGTAAACGCGTGACTCTGCAACTGCATCGCCAGCACCAGGTCGGCCTGCTTGATCACCTGTGCGGGGTAGAGCCGCACATAGGCCTCGTGCAGGAGCAGCGGATAGGTCTGGTTGGCGTCAAAGTCCCACTCCGCGAAGGTGGTGAAGCCTTCGCATTGCTGATGGACACCCAGTTCTTGGTCGTAGGGAATGTTGACCGCATCGGCCGCGTCGCGCCAGGCCGCCGTCTCCTCGGTGGTGACCAACATTTCCGTTGCCACCTCGGGATGTCGGTTGCAGGCATCGGCGGCGACGAGCAGGTTGTGTGCCGCCATCAAGTTCGTGAAGACGTTGTCGCGCACTACCGCCGTGTACTCGTCGGGGCCGGTGACACCGTCGAGGTGCCAGACGCCGTGGCGGTCGTGGTGTCCGAGTGACATCCACAGCCGCGCGGTCTCGATCAGCACCTTGATACCGCAGTCGGCCTCCAGCGATTGGTCGCCGGTGACCACGCGGTATCGCTCGAAGGCCATCGCGATGTCGGCGTTGATGTGAAAGGCGGCGGTGCCGGCCGGCCAATAGGCCGAGCACTCCTGCCCGCGGATCGTTCGCCAGGGAAAGGCGACACCTTCGAGGCCGAGTTCGCCCGCCCGCTCCTTGGCGAGGTCCATTGTCGAGGCCCGCCACCGCAGCGCGTCGGCGACCGCATGCGGCGCGGTGTAGGTGAGCACCGGCAGCACGTAACCCTCGGTGTCCCAGAAGGCGTGGCCGTCGTAGCCGGTTCCGGTGAGCCCCTTGCTGGGGATCGCGCGGCGTTCGGCCCGCGCGCTGGCCTGCAACAGGTGGAACAGCCCGAACCGCACGGCTTGCTGAGATTCGGAGTCGCCCTCGACCTCAACGTCCGCGTTCTCCCAGAAGTCGTCGAGGTATGCCCGTTGCGATTCCAGCAGCCCCGGCCAGCCGGTATAGCGGGCGCTGTGCAGTGCGGCGGCGGCCTGGTCGCGCAGCGCCGGGCGGGAGCGCAGGCTCGACCAGCCGTACGCCAGGTATTTGACGATGCGCAGTTTTTGTCCCGGGCGCAGCCCGCAGATCACCGTGGTGCGGGCCAGGTCCTCACGTGCATCGGTGCTCACCTCGACTCGTCCGGGAACGTCGATCTCGTGATCCATGCCTGCGGCCATCATGAGCGCGCTGGCCCGGGTCCGATGCATGAGAAGAGCACTGGTGTCGGTGTTTTCGTGGTCGACTGCCTCGAGCGGGTTGTCCAGAATCGCGGCCACCCTCGGGTCGGCCGAGGTTGTCGGTTGATCCTCGTTCGTGACGAGTTCGGACTGCACGGTCACCCGAACGAATTCGTCGACGGCCTCGACGCAGTATTCGATGGCCGCCACGCTGCGTTGGGCGAGCGATACCAGCCGGGTGGACACCACCTTGACCTGCTTGCCCGAGGGTGAGGACCAGTGCGCCTGGCGGGTCAGGGTCCCGGCGCGCAGGTCCAGCACCCGCTCGTGGGAGAGCAGTTGGCCGTAC
>DASYBO010000403.1:0-4162 GCA_036500685.1 Pseudonocardiaceae bacterium
CCCGCGACGCATACGCGAGCAGACACCCCGGGCGGCTAACCGACAAATACCGGCCGACGGGGCCCGAAATGCCAGTCAAGACCCACCCGGCCGGCGCCTCCCCCAGGCGCCGGCCGGAATGGCGGGCGGCAGAGCTAACTCTTCCCAGTACCACCCTCGTGTCGACGGAAAGTTCTCGCCGACTCAAGGTTCACCCTTTCAGGGTGGGCTGCACGCAGCCTAAACAGATGCTAAACGCGGGCGCTAACACCGCGTCGCAAACGATTGCCGGGGCCATTTCCCGCCGCACCGGCAATGTGAGGACACATCACGTATTTGGTCGCTCACTGGCAGTCAAGCATATCGCGCAATCCGCGTGATCGGGAGCCCCCATCGAGGTCCCCGGTCGAACGGCCCCACTCCCCATCCAGCTACCCAGAGTAGCCAATCGGACGAGCTTGGTCAGCAGCTGGACCAACAAGCCGGCACCGACCAGTTATCAACCAACCAGTTAGTTACTCGTCGCGCGCCAAGCCGCCCAGCCCGTCCAGCACCGCGCGGATCGCGCCCGCCCTCGGCGACCCGAGCTGTTCGGACAGGACCAACGCCTGCCGCAGCAGCTCGGCCCCGCTCTCGTCGTCGCCTCGGGCCAGCAACACCATGCCCAGCAGCTCCACCGTGAACGCGCGCTGCAGGTCCGGCCGGTGCACGGGCGAGAGCGCCAGAGCCTGCCTCGCCAGCGCCTCGGCTTCGTCGAGTTTGCCGAGCTCGGTGTAGAGCTCGGCGAGGTTGTTCAGCGCCAGCAGGTAGTAGCCGAAGTCGCCTGCCTCCTTGAACAGCTCGACCGCGCCGCGCACGTGCTCGGCGGCCTCCTCGCGCCGGTCCATCTCCCGCTCCACCTGGGACATGTTGTTCAGCGCGTGCGCCTGCGCGATCCGGTCGCCGGCATCGAGGGCGAGCCGGTACGCCTCCTGGTCGCAGAACAACGCCTCGCGAAACCGGTGCTGGCCGTACAAACCGCTGGCCACGTTGCCCAACGCGGTCCGGATATGCCTCGGGTCGCCCAGTTCGGTCGCGATGCGCAACGCGAGCTGCGCGTCCTCGAGCGCCTCGCCTGCGAGGCCGTAGCGGCTGCGCGCGGTGGACAGCACGATCAGCATCTGCAGCTCGCCCTGGGTATCGCCGACCGAGCGCGCCGAGGCCAAGCCAATCGTGGCCCAGTCCGACCAGTCCGCGTAACTGGCTTGCGTGGAAAGGAAGTGCGAGCACAACGCGACCAGGTGCCACGCCTCCAGGTGGCGGCCGGCGGCCACGGTGACCCGCAGCAGCGCGTTGAGGTTCTGCCACTCCGCCTCGAACCAGTCCAGCGCGTGCCGCGTGGTCGGCAGCGGCGGGCGCGCGATGCGCCGGTACGTGCTGGCGAAGTCCAGGTCGTCACTGGGCGGGTGCAGTTGCCGCCGGGCCGCGTCGCAGGTGGCGCGGTAGTAGCCGAGCAGCCTGCCGAGCGCCTCGTCGGCCGCGGTCGGCGACAGCTCGGTCTCGGCAAGCCCCCTGGCGTGCAACCGAACCAGGTCATGCATGACGAAGCGGCTCGGCCCGAGCGTGGACATCAGGTTTGCCTCGACCAGCGCGCGCAGCCGCCGCGCGGCCGAATCCACGTCCGTCCCGCACAGCGCAGCGACAACGTAGGAGTCGACGGCGAGACCGGGCACGAACCCGAGCATCCGGAACGCGCTGCCGATCGCCGGATGCAGCACCCGGTAGGAGACATCCAGCGCCGCGCTCACGCTGGTGTCCGCATTCTCCAGGTCAAGCGCGGCGAGCCGGGTGCGTTCGTCCGACAGCTCGACGATCAGCTCCTCGACGCCCAACTCCGGGTGCACGGCCAGCCTGGCCGCGATCACCCGCAGCGCCAGCGGCAGGTTGTCGCACAATCGGGCCAACTGCTCGGCCTGCGCCGTGGTCACCTCGACGCCCGCGTCGACCGCGGCCTGCGAGAGCAGCCGTACGCCCGCATCGGCCGGCAGCGTGTCCAGCGAGAGCAGCCGGGCGCCGCTGCGGGCGACCAGCCCGTCCAGCCTGCGCCTGCTGGTCACCAGCACCAGCGAACCCGACCCACCGGGCAGCAGCGGACGCACGTGCTCTGAGTCGCGCGCGTCGTCGAGCACCACCAGCACCTGGCGGGCGGCCAGCAGCGAGCGGTACAGCGCGGCCTGCTCCTCCAGTTCCGTCGGCAAGTCCTCGGCCCGCACACCCAGCGCGAGCAGGAACCGGGGCAGCACCTCGGCCGGTGAGCGCGGCGAATGGCTCGGATCGAACCCGCGCATGGCCGCGTAGAGCACGCCGTCCGGGAACTCGGCCGACACCCGGTGCCCCCAGGTGACCGCCAGCGCGCTCTTGCCGACCCCGGCCGCGCCGGTGATCACGGCCACCGTCGTCGCCACCCGGTCCCGGCCCAGCAGCAGCCGGTACAGCCAGGCGAACTCGTCGTCCCGCCCGGTGAACGCGATGGTCGCAGGCGGCAGTTGGGCCGGCACCACCATGGTCGGCAACGCGCGCTGCGCCTGGCCACCGCGCAGCGCCGGATCGTCGCGCAACAGCAGCTCATGCAGCTCACGAAGGACAGGGCCAGGATCGATACCCAGCTCGGCCGACACCCTGCGCTGAAACTGCAGGTACACGGCCAAGGCATCGGCCCGCTGCCCGGACCCGTACAGCGCGCGGATCAACTGGCCGAGCAGGCCCTCGTCGAACGGGTGCTCCACGACCAGCGCGCGCAGTTCGCCGACGAGGCTCGCGTGCCGGCCCAGTTCCAGCTCGGCCTCGATGCGCTCCTGGGTGACCACCAGCCGCAGCTCACCGAGTTCCACCGCGACGTTCGGCGGCGCCAACTGCGCCGGCCCACGCCACAGCGCGGCGGCCGCGCGGAGCAGTTGGGCGCGACGCGCGGGCGGCTGGCCTCGGGAGGCCTCCAGCAAACGACGTGCACGGTAGAGGTCGATCCTGGCCTCGTCCACGACCAGCTCGTAGCCGGGCGGGCGGGTCTCGATCCGGGCATAGCTGGCGTCCGGGTCGGCGGTGCGGAGCAGTCGACGCAGCCGCGACACGTAGCCGTGCACGATGGTCCGCGCGGTCGCGGGCGGGTCATCCCCCCACAGGCCGTCGATGATCCGCCCTGCGGAGACCACCTGGTTGGCCGCGCGAACCAGCAGGACCAGCAGCGAGCCGACCCCCGGGCTGCCCACCGGCACGGGCCTGCCGTCGACGAGTACCTGAACGGGCCCGAGAACGCCGAAGCGCAGACCGTCCTGCGGACCGTCCGCGTCCAGGTTCGGCACCGCCATGCACTCGTCCTCCGTGCCCATCGACTCCGGCGCCGGCAATGGATTGCACCGGATCGCACCACTGGTCAAAGTACGGGACCGAGCGGGCAACACCCAGCATGCAGGTACCCGAATTTTCCCGCACCAACGCGGAACCGGGGCCGGAACGCGAAAAAGCCCTGAATCGCCGGTCCCGATCCGGACGATTCAGGGCGATGCCTCGCAAGTTGGTCGACAGCAGTCCGGGGCTCACCCCGAGCGAAACTCCGGCTTGCTCTTGACCAACGACAGCGAAACCCGCACCGGGAACGATGATCCACCGTTCCCGTTGGTGCGTGGCCAACATAACAGATCACCGTGACGGTCCGCAGCCGACCCGTCACCTAACCGGACCCACGCGCGGCCGTTTTTCCGTTCGTGGCAAGACAATCGTGGCATCGAGGTTTTTTCCCCACCGCCCGGCTCCGATCGGCGACCCGGCCCGACCGGCGAATGTCGTGCACTACCAAGGAAAACTCGGTCGACACGAACCACCCCTGGCACGTTTTCCGATTTCGTGACAGGCTGACCGTGGCACGAAATAAACCGGAGAAGGGGTGGCCGTGGCCAACGCCGACACCGCGGCGCACTGCGCGAGCTGCGGCAAACCGTTGCCTGTCCAACAAGGTCGCGGCCGGATTCGTCGCTACTGCGACGCGACCTGCCGAAGTGCGGCACGCAGGCGACGGGAGCAGGAAGCGCCCCGAACCGACATTTCCGTCAATGAACCATTGACAAACATCATTCGTAAACCGAATATTGACAACGTGCCAGGTCTGACTCCGCTCGATCCGACGGCCCTTGCCGCCGGACTGCTGGAC
>DASYBO010000404.1:0-3702 GCA_036500685.1 Pseudonocardiaceae bacterium
GGTCACCTGCCAGCTCGACAGGTCGGCCTGGACGTGGTGCGGTTCGCAGCCCTTGCGGGATCCGTAGTAGCTGCCGTTCACGTCGAGGTCGTAGTCGTAGGTCTGCCACACCGTGCTGTGCCAGGCCGGGTTGGACATCCACAGCAGCACGCCGGAGGCGTTGTTCCACAGCTTCGCGTTCCACGCCTCGAAGATCGCGCGCATGCTCTCGTAGTTCACGAACTGCGCCTTGCGGCAGAATTCCTCGAGGCTGCTCGACGCGCCAAGTCGCGCGTCGATCGCGTCAAGGTAGGTCTGCGGCTTCTGGTTGCCCTGTGAGGACCAGTCGTGCATGAACCATGGCGCGTCGATCGGCCAGCCCCGATCATTGGGCCCGACCAGGTTGCGCATGCTCTCCACGACCGACACCGTGGGAATGCCGATCTCGCTGTGGAAACCGATGCTGCCGCCGGTCGCCTGACCGGTGAAGTACTGCGTGGGGTCGACCCAGTAGTACGGGCCGTCGCCGGTGATCACGCCGGCGTTCGAGTCGGGCTGGTAGAGCAGGTCGGTGTTGTTGATGACGAACTGGTTCAAGGCGGTGTTGATCGCGTCGGGTGGCGAACCCTCGTTGCAGCCGAACCAGATCACCAGGCACGGGTGGTACCGGTAGCGCAGGACGGTGTCCTCCGCCTGCGCGAGGAAGATGTCGTGGTTGGCCGGGTCGGTGCCGAACCCGTCCCAGAACTCGTTCCACACCAGGATGCCGTACTGGTCGGCCGCGGCGAAGAGCTCCTCGCGGTAGGAGGAGCCGATCCAGTTGCGGATCATGTTGAAGTTCATGTCGCGGTGCATGGCCACGACCGCGTCGGTGCGCGAGTTCGGCATCCGGCGCAGCAGTTCGTCCCAGCCCCAGCTGCCGCCGCGGGCGAAGATCTTCACGCCGTTGACCAGGATGGTCAGCGGGTCCGGGGTGTTGTTGACCGACGCGACCGTGCTCCAGTTGGTGCCGTCGTTGGACACCTGGATGGTGAAGGTCTGCGCGTAGGCCTGCTCCCAGATCAGCTGGACCTGGTCGAAGGCGACAGCCGAACCGAGATCGACCTGGATCCACTGGTTGTCGTTGTAGCTGGAGGACCAACGCGTGTTCGGGTTGCCGTCGACCGCGTTGGGCGGTTCGTCGCCGCTGTTGTCGATCGACGATGCTGTCGCGGTCTTGTTCAGCGCTAGGTCGGTGTTCGGGTTCGCGCTGTCCACAACGGACAACGTCCACAGTGAGATGCCCCAGCCGGTCGCCCTGGTGCCACCCTGCAACCGGATGTAACGGGCCTGCTGCGCGGGGAAGTTCACGGTCTGCGGGGCGCGGTCGTTGTTGATGGTGATCGGCAGCCTGTACTGGTAGTCGATCTTGCGGATGCCGAACTTGAGCGTCCGGTAGTCGCTGGTGGCGTTGCCGATGGTCGCGGAAAGGCTGAGCGTGTAGAGGTATGGGTCGCCGTAACCGTTGGGCCACCACAGGTTCGGGTTGGTCAGCTTCAGCTGGGTGTTGGAGGACGGCGCGAACACGACATTCGTGCTTTGCCCGGCCGGAACGGTCACCGTGCTGGACAGCTTGATGTTGCCGAAGGATGCCGACACCGTCGTCTGCTGGGCCGTCGTTCCCGCGTTGCGCACCGGAACCGTGATGGTGACCTCGGCGACGCTGGTGTCCGGCAGGTTCGGCAGGACCGTGTCGATCCGGACGTCGCCGAGCACGATCGCGCCGGTCGAGCGCAGCCGGACATGGTTCCAGATACCGGTCACCCGGTCCCGGACCGCGGGCATCCAGTCCCAGCCGGCAGCAGCGACGTAGGTGGGGGAGTCCTTGAACATGGTGCCGCCCGCGTCCACGAACGACTGACCGGCCGGTCCCTTGTCGCCAGGGCTGCCAGGGAACGGGATCGGCGAGACCTTCACGGCGAGCGCCTGCTGGCCTGACGCCTGCAACGTGCTCGTCACGTCGAACGCGGCGCGGCCGAAGGGGTGCGACAGCGTGCCGACCGAGGTGCCGTTGAGGTAGACGTCGGCCTGGTTGTTGACTCCGTCGAATTCCAGCCACACGTGCCGTCCCGGACCCGTGTTGAGGCCCTGCGGCACGTTGAACGAGCGGCGGTACCACCAGGCATGCCGAGAAAGCGCTTCCGGAATGTGCAGATTGTTCATCCCGGACACCGGGTCCGGCAGTTGCCCCTGCTCGACCAGCGAACCGAGCACCGTGCCGGGAACGGTCGCCGGCAGCCACGTGCTGGTGTCCACCGAAGGCCCGGACAGCGTCGCGCCGCTCGCCCCGTTGGTCCAGTCGTCGAGGATCAGTACCCAACCCGACTCGACCGGCACGGTGCCGTCGCCGGCTACGCTCAGCGGCGGCGGAGTGACGCGGTTGACCGGCCACGTCGTCCACGCGCGCGCGGGCGGGCGGTTCCCGTTGGCGGTGCCGAACACCTGGAATCCGTTGAGCCCGAGCGGATTGGTCGTTGAGCGGCTCGACGCGGACAACCGCACCCAGCGGGCGGTGACCGGGTTGGTCAGCGGGATCGTGGTGACCGCGCCGGCACCCGAGGACGTTTGGTACACGGTCGTCCAGTTCTGGCCGTCGCCCGACACGTCGAGGCTGAACGCGACCGCGTAGCTGGACTGGATCTCGGTGCCGATCGTGTTGCTTCGGGACTGCGTCCGGTCGAAGGCGGGGTCGCCGGGCTTGGCCTCGAAGGTCAGCACGACCGAGGTGATCTGGCACGGCGCCTGCAGGTCGACCGTGATCCACTGCGGGTCGCCCTGCGCGGCCCGCCAACCCGAGCCGGTCACGCCGACCGCGTCGAGGCCGTCCACCGCGAACTCCGGGGGTGTCGGCGCGTAGTCGGTCGAGGAAGCGGTCACCGGACGCCCGACCGCAAGGTCCGTGCTGGTGCCCGGGTGTTCGTGCGAGGCATCGGTCTTGGCCAGGCCCTCGGCCTGGGCCGGCGTTCCCGGCAGCATCGTGGTCAGGCCGAAACTGGCCAGCAGGGTCGCACCGGTCGCGATGAAACCCCGGCGGGAAAGGCCGGACTCACCACGAGGTGGGGGTGCGGATTCTTCGGGCATGCGGGACAACTCCGATCGCCGTTGAGCGAGTCATCCGAAACCGACGCGACGCAGATCGCCTGGTCATTCGGGGATGACAACGTTGCCATGAGCCTGCCTAACTGGCAATTTCGCCGTCAAGATGACAGGCGAGACAAGAACCCGGCGGGCATTTACGGTGAAGTCGACGGCTTGCTGGCGCGGTCCTGCGCGTGAGTTGGGCCGAGGACACCTGCTTCCCGGGCGACCTCGCGCGGGCCGGCTGGCAGCCCGGCAATCCCGCGTGGGGTCACTGCGACATCACGGCGCTGCTCGCCAATGACCGACACGGATTCCATTGGTGGAAGAGGTTTTCCAACGGCGTCGAACTCGATCTGACCCGCGAGCAGTTCCGCATGGCCAGACCGTGACGGCGGCCCGAGTCGTCCAACGCCCGCCGGGGCCTTCGCCTTGGCGCTGGCCGGAGTATCTGTTACTGCGGGGGCGAGCACCTCGGTGTCCTCCCGCAGGCCCGAACCCGCCGGTTCTCGATGTGGACAGCCTCGGTGAAGCTCCTCAGTGGACGATGGCCTTCCGGGGTGCGGGTAAAGGACTCTCGCGGCAGCGTCGGCTACACCACTCAGG
>DASYBO010000405.1:0-18839 GCA_036500685.1 Pseudonocardiaceae bacterium
CGTGGTCGCCGGTGGTTTCGGCGCTGGTAAGACCACATTTGTCGGTTCGGTCTCGGAAATCGTCCCGTTGACGACCGAAGCCGTGCTGACCGATGCCAGCGCCGGCATAGACGACCTGCGTGCCACGCCAGACAAATGCACTACGACCGTCGCCATGGATTTCGGCCGGGTCACCCTGGACTCCGACCTGATCCTGTACCTGTTCGGCACCCCCGGGCAGCAACGGTTCTGGTTCATGTGGGATGACCTGGTACGCGGTGCGATCGGCGCCGTGGTGCTGGTGGACACTCGACGGCTCGCCGACTCCTTCGGCGCGGTCGATTATTTCGAGGAACACGGCCTGCCCTACATCGTCGCGGTGAACGCGTTTGAAGGCGTCCTACCCTACCGGTTGGCCGATGTTCGCGAGGCCATGGCGATCTCTCCGGAGATACCGTTGGTGAAATGTGACGCGCGCGAACGGGAAACAACCAAAGAAACGCTGATCACGCTGGTTCAACATGCGATGCAGGCGTGGCACGCGCGGGATCTCGCCGCCGTCCGCGTTGGGCGATGACGTCGATATTTGGCCCAAGCGGACGATTGACCATCGGCCGGGACACCTCTACAACAAAGAGGCCAATCCGGCTGGAGGTGGCTCGTGTGGTGCGTTCCGTTGACTTGGACGAACGGATTTCCCCGTTGTCGCGACGTTTGTTGCCCGACGAATTGTGGGAGTTGGCTTGTCCGTTGATCCCATTGCCCAAGGTCCGACCGCAGGGAGGTGGTCGGTCCAGGGTCGGCGACCGTGCGGTTTTCGTCGCCGTGGTCTTCGTCCTCACCAGCGGCTGCGCCTGGCGGCGGCTGCCCGATTCGTTCGGTATCGCGGTGCCCACCGCGTATCGCCGGTTCGTTGAGTGGACCGGAGTACGACTGTGGGACAACCTCTACGACGCCGTGGCCGCCGCCAAGCGGGACAAGGCACTGCTCGAGTGGTGCGGTGCCATCCGCGACGCGGCGGCGGCCCGCCCGGCGGCCGGAGCCTGATCCACACCGCATAGGCTCGGGCGCATGTCGTTGGTGCAACGCACGCTGCTCGGTCCGGGTCCGTCCAATCCCTATCCGGAGGCCACCTCGGCGCTCGCCGCGCCGTTGCTCGGCCATCTCGACCCGGAGTTCCTGCGGATCCTGGACGAAACCTGTGATCGGCTGCGCACCGTGTGGGGCACCGCCAACCGGCGCACCCTGCCGTTGTCCGGCACCGGCTCCATCGGCATGGAGGCGGCGTTCGCCAACACCGTTCGGCAGGGCGATGTCGTCGTGGTCGGGGTGAACGGTCTGTTCGGCGAGCGCATGTGCGACGTGGCCGGGCGCTACGGTGGCAAGGTCGTGCGGGTCGATCACGAGTGGGGCAGGCCGATCGACGTCGACGCGGTGCTCGCCGCGCATCCCGCGCCGATGCTCGTCGCCGCCGTGCACGCGGAGACGTCCACCGGTGTGCGCAGCGACATCGCGGCCCTGGCCGCCGCCGTGCACGAGCGCGACGCCGACGCGCTGGTGCTCGCCGACTGCGTCACGTCGCTGGGCGGCATTCCGGTGGCGATCGACGAGTGGGGTGTTGATCTGGCCTACTCGGGCACGCAGAAATGCCTTGGCGTCGCACCGGGTCTCGCGCCGTTCACGATGTCCGAGCGCGGCTGGACGCACCGGGTGGCCCAGCCGCCCACGTGGTACCTCGACCTGGGCATGATCGGCGACTACGTCGGCGGCAACGCCTCCGGTGGCCGCACCTATCACCACACCGCCCCGGTCGCCATGATCGCCTCGCTGCACGCGGCGCTCGGCCGGATCCTCGACGAGGGCCTGCCGAGCGTGTTCGCGCGGCACGAGGCGGCTGGCGCCCGGCTGATCGAAGGGCTCGGCGAACTCGGCCTGACGCCCTTCGCCGAGCAGGGTTCGCGGCTGCCCGAGCTGACCACGGTGTGGGTCCCGGAAGGGGTCGACTCGGCCGCAGTGCGCCGCAGGCTGCTCGACGACTACGACATCGAGATCGGCGCGGGCGCCGGCAAATACGCGTCCTCGGTATGGCGAATCGGGCTGATGGGGCACAACGCGCGTCTCGATCGCGTCGAATTGTTGCTCGCCGCATTGGGCCGGGTACTGCGTGCTGCCGGTTGATCCGTTTCGCGACCGGTCGAGCTGTCCATAGTGGTCGGCCGCCAACCGGGCCGGAAAGCATCGAGTGCGTCCAAATCGGACGCGGGCATGTGCGTGTGTCCACATGCGCGGCGGGAGGGTGTTCGCCAGGAGCGAACGGGCTCAGTGGTCCGGTTGCTCGGGCGCCTCGGCAGCGCCCGTCGGAGCGAAACAGGTGCGGTCCCGACCGGACGCCTTCGCCTGATACAGCGCGGCGTCCACGGCAAGCAGCAACTCGTCCAGATCCGCGCCACCGGTCGGGTAACAGATCGCGCCCGCCGACGCCGTCACCGGCACCAGTTCGTAGGTCTCGTGCGCGTTCACCTGAACCGTGCTCACGCAGTGCCGGAACCGTTCGGCGACCACACGCAGTTCCGTATCGTCCACACCGGGCAACAACACCAGGAACTCCTCGCCGCCGAACCGGCCCACCAGGTCGTAGTCGCGGGTTTCCTTGCGCAGCGCGTCGGAGACCGCCTTCAGCACATTGTCACCGGTGAGGTGACCGTAGGTGTCGTTGATCCGTTTGAAGTGATCGAGGTCCAGCATGAGGATGCCGACCGAGGTGTCGTAGCGTTCCGCGCGCGCCAACTCCGATCGGGCCATCTGGCTCCAGTGCGTCGCATTGGCCAGACCGGTCTTGGCGTCCGTGCGCGCGGCCACCTCGTACTGGCGCATCAGCAGGCTGCGGTGCAACACCAGCAGCGGCGGCAGGATCAGCAGCAGGTACCAGACGTCGTGCTGCACCACCAGTGCTGCCACCGCGCCAAGGCTCAGCGAGGCCGCCTCCACGACGTTGTCGCTGAAGTTGCCGAGCGCATCCCTGCCGGGCGTGCTCGGTGACGCCAGCAGGATGATCACCACGACCAAGCCGTGGTTGACGAACCAGCGCACCAGTCCGGCCAGCACGATCAACGCGACGCCGTGCCAACCGGTCGGCAGACCGGGATAGGTCCCGGTCGGCATGCCAAGACTCAGCACGCCCGAGGCCGCCGCGGTCGCCAGCATGACCGTCGCGGCGCTGTAGACCGAGCGGAAGGTCTGCCGGTGGATGATGCGCAACCGCAGGTGGATGAAGGTCAGCGCGGACATCAGGATGGCCAGGATCGGTGGCAACAACAGGATCGACGCGAAGGTCCATACCGACTTCAGGTCGACCAGCGGCGCGTTGGCGCGGACCTGTTCCCTGATCCGCTCGATGCTGCGCACCGCCTCCATGTGGACCATGGAACCGGCAAGCAGAAGGCCGAAGATCATCCAGTCCTGATGACTGATTTGTACCCTGTTGGCGACGGAGGCGGTCACCCCGACGGTGACCGCCTCCACGACAAGTACAGTGATAATGGCCGGGCGACGTAGCGCCCACATGGGCCACTTGGTTATTCTTCGCCACAGTTTAGTGACGACCTTTGGTCGCGAAGGGGCGTTGCGGGGAGAATGATTCTCACCCGCCGCGGCACCTCCGTCGGTCGTCACCCGACTGACGTTAGCGGAAAGGGCACACGGGATCACCCGTAGTGTTGCTGAATGTTATGGGTTCGCCGGGATCGCCCCGAACGAAACCGGTCGAAAGGAGCATGACCGATGAGAGACACCGTCTGGTAATTGCTTGTGCGCGGCCGGTAGTCGGCTTCGTGATTGCGCTGATGGGTCCAGCGCCTTCTCGGGGGGGACAGTCCCTAGTCGGGCCGCGCGTGTAGTACCAGGGGGTAGTTCGGTCATTGCTCGGGCAGGTCCTGCCGGGCTCGTGCCCAGGACAGCGCGGTCAGCACGGTTGCCACGGTGCCGAACGCGGCGAACACGAACACCACCGTCGGCGGATCCAATTGCACGGTGACCGCACCCGCCAGTACGATGGCCAGTCCCTGCGCCAACCGCAGGCTCGTCGAGGCCAGTCCGAACGCCTGACCACGCCCGGCATCGGGCACGGCCCGGATGAACGCGGCGGCCGCCACGGTCTGGAATGCCTGCGCCGCTCCGGACAGCGCCCACACCACCAGCGTCCAGGCCAGGTCAAGGTGGATCCCACAGGCCAGCAGCACCGCGCAGGACGCGATGGCCAGCGGCCCGAGCAGCTGCAACCGCGTCGGCGGCGCGACGAATCTGGTCAGTACGATCATGCCGATCGCCGTCCCGAACGGCATCGCCGCGAACAGCAGGCCCGCCGTGAACGGGCCACCGCCGATCTCCCGCGCGTAGGGCACCGACAGCGCCTCGCCGACCACGTAGAACCCGGACACGCAGCCCAACCCGACCAGCACCCGCAGCGTCCGGTTGCCCGATACCAGCCGCAGCCCGTCCCGCAGCGAACTCAGCGTCGCGCCCCGGCGCGCGGTCGGCTCCTCGCTGGTCGGGACGCCGCGGTGGGCAACGCCGAACCGCACCAGGATCGCGGAGGCTACGAACGTGGCCGCGTCGATCGCCAGCGCGACGTAGGGCCCGGTGGTCGCGACCAGCGCGCCGCCCGCGACGTAGCCGGCCAGCGTGCCGGTCTGGTAGGTGATGTTCATGATCGCCTGGCCGCCGACGAACAGGTCACCGTCGAGCATGTTCGGCAGCAGCGCGGAGCGGGCCGCGGTGAACGGCGAGTTCAGGAACTGGACCAGCACCAGCAGCACGCACACCAGCGCGATCGGCAGACCGCTGATCGCCATCACGCCGACCAGCACCGCGCGCAGCAGATCCGACACGACCATCACCGACCGGCGCGGATAGCGGTCGGCGATACCGGAGAGCAGCGGGCCGCCGATCAGGTCGGGCAGAAAGGTCAGCGCATAGGTGAAGGCGCTGAGCAGGGCCGAACCGGTGCGGGCGTACACGAGCAGGGTCAGCGCGACCCTGGCCAGTTGATCACCGGCGATGGAGAAAACCTGGGCGAACCACAGGGCCTGGAATTCGCGTACCCGGAAAACGGCGCCGAAGCTGCTCGGAGCCGCATCGGCCACTGTCGGTCACCTCTCTGACACTCGCAGTCGGGTCAGTTCTACCCGACTGCACTCTGAAGTAGAAGCACTACAACCAGTTGGTCGGAAACCCTATCTGGCTACCACAGGCGACCGATTACCTACGCGGGGATAACTGTCACGGTGAACGCATAACATTTGCGTTTGTGGACGATCAGCTCTTCGACGACGGCTTGTTCGCCGCGGCCGCCGACGACCGCGGCGCGGCGCTCAGGGCCGCCAACGCGCCGCTCGCCGTGCGGATGCGACCGGCTTCGCTGGAAGAGGTGCTCGGTCAGGACCACCTACTCGGTCCCGGTGCGCCGCTGCGCAGGCTGGTCGAGGGCGGCATGCCGGCATCGGTGCTGCTCTACGGTCCGCCCGGCACCGGCAAGACCACCCTCGCCACCCTGGTGTCGACGGCCACCGGCCGCCGGTTCGTCGCGCTCTCCGCGCTCTCCGCCGGGGTCAAGGAGGTGCGTGCGGTCATCGAGGAGGCCCGGCGCAGGCTCGGCCGCTCCGCCGAGGCCACCGTGCTGTTCATCGACGAGGTGCACCGCTTCTCCCGCACCCAGCAGGACGCGCTGCTCGGCGCGGTCGAGGACCGCACCGTGCTGCTGGTCGCCGCGACCACCGAGAACCCGTACTTCTCCATCGTTTCGCCGCTGCTGTCCCGCTCGCTCGTGCTGCAACTGCGCCCCCTCACCGACGAGGACGTGCGCACCCTGATCCGTCGCGCGGTCAGCGACGAACGCGGTCTCGGCGGCACGCTCGCCCTCGCGCCCGAAGCCGAGGACCACCTGGTCCGGCTGGCCGGCGGCGACGCCCGCCGTGCCCTCACCGCGCTGGAGGCCGCCGCCGACGCGGTCGCCTCGACCGGGTCGGCCGAGATCGACCTGGCCACCGTCGAAGCCACCGTGGACAAGGCCGCCGTCCGCTACGACCGCTCCGGCGACCAGCACTACGACGTGATCAGCGCGTTCATCAAGTCCATCCGCGGCTCGGATGTCGACGCCGCCCTGCACTACCTGGCCAGGATGATCGAGGCGGGGGAGGACCCGAGGTTCATCGCCCGGCGGCTCGTCGTGCACGCCAGCGAGGACGTCGGCATGGCCGACCCGACCGCGCTGCAGGCCGCGACCGCGGCAGCGGCAGCCGTCCAGCTGATCGGCATGCCCGAGGGCCGGCTTGCGCTGGCCCAGGCAACGGTCCACCTGGCCACCGCGCCCAAATCCAACGCGATCGTGATGGCAATCGACGCGGCCCTTGCCGACGTCCGCGGCGGCGCGACCGGCCTCGTCCCCGCGCACCTGCGCGACGGCCACTACGCGGGCGCGGCAAAACTCGGCAACGCCAAGGGCTACCGCTACCCGCACGACGTCGCCGAAGGCGTACTCGAACAGCAGTACCCGCCCGACGACCTGGTCGGCCGCGACTACTACGAGCCCACCGGCCGTGGCAACGAACGCATGCTGGCCGACCGGGTCCCCAAGCTCCGCAAAGCGATCCGCGGCGAATAACGCCAGGTCGCGCGATTGGCTACCCTTGACCTACCACCGACGGGAGGCGCAGCGATGACCGTGTTGCCGGACTGGATGATCCTCTCCGATGCGGGCCTGACCGCCAAGGACTACGAAGCACTGCCCGAGGACGTCTGCCGCACCATCGAGATCGTTGACGGAGCAATCGTCGTGAACGCAGCGCCGCGCCGTTCGCACCAGAACATCGTGCACCGCCTGGTCAGCGTGTTGGAGTCGGTGTGCGGCCCTGGACTCGCCGTTGTGTTCGATGCGGATCTCCGCCTGCGCGACGCTCCGCTGCTGAATCGCCGCCCCGATGTCATCGTGTACACCTCGGCCATCTCGGATGACACCGTGCTGCGGCCTGAGCACTGCGTGCTGGTGGTCGAGGTGATGTCGCCCGGCTCGATCACCGCCGACCAGGCCGACAAACCAGCGGAGTATGCCGCGGCCGGAATCGAGCACTTCTGGCGCATCGAACGGCCCAAAGAAGGCGGTCTGACCGTGTTCCGCTACCGGTTGGACCCGACGACCCGGATCTACGCCTCGGCGGGAATCAGCACCGACAAGCTCACCGTCACTGATCCCTTCGCGATCTCGGTGGACCTGGCAGATCTGGTGTGACCCTGCTGCTGGTGCACGGCGGCCTGTGGGAGGACATACGCGCCGACGGATTCTGGGGGCCAGGAGTCGTCGCCGGGCTCGCCGAACGCGGTCAGCATGTGCTCGCGCCGGATCGGCCGTATCGGGCGCCGAGTTGGTCGGTCGAGGCGCAGGCGTTGTCCGATGAGGTGCCCGAGGCCGGGTCGGTGCGCGTGCTTGCCGGGTCGAACGGCTGCTCGGCCGCGGTGCGGTTCGCGCTGGCCGAACCCGGTCGGGTCGACGCGCTGATCCTGGCTTGGCCGCCCACCGCCGGCGATCCCGAAGTCGACCAGCGGCAGCGACAGGCATTCGCCGAACTCGGCGCTACCGACGCGGTGATCGACGACTTGCTCGCCGGCGAGACGTTGCGCGGTGTCACCGATGCCGAACTCGCCGCGATCAGCGCACGCACCGCGATCGTCCCGTCCGATGTGGACGGTCGAGCGCATCCGTTGCGCACGGTCGACGCGCTGTGTCGGTTGATTCCGAGCGCGGTGCGGCTGCCCCCGTGTCCCGAGTCGCCACGACCGGAATTCCCCGCGCACCGCAACGACTTCCTCGACGCGATCGTCGACTTCGTCGCCGGTTAGACGACATTCGTCATCGTGCGGTTCCGCCCCAATCGGACATCATCGGGACATGACAACTCGCTTCGTCCGCTGGGGGATGGTCGCCGTCGCAGCAGCTCTGGCCACCACTGAACTGGCCTGGCGCTGAGCTGATCTTGGAACGGGCGACCCAGCAGGCCCGCGTAGGTGCGGCACGGTAACCTGTAACGCGATCACGACCTGGCGCCTCCCCCGCGGAGGGGTCGACCACATTCACCTGCGGAATTCCTCTGGCGGTGACCGGTATCCCGGCGGCCGGCCAGGAAGCGTTTCGCTCGATCGTCAGGAGCGCTCGTGTCGGCAGGGCAGATCGCCGGGCTCGTCGCGGCCGGGGCTTTTTTGCTGCTCGTTCTGCTGGCGGCGGTGCCGTTGATCAAGCTCGGTCGCACGCTGGACGAGGCGACCATCGCGATCCGCAAGGCGCACGAGAACACCGATCCGCTCTTCGACGGCGCCAACACCACCCTGACCCACGTGAACACGCAGCTGGAACGGGTGGACGGGATCACCGCCAACGCGCGTGCGGTCTCCGGGAATGTCTCCGCACTGACGTCGCTGTTCACCGCTACCCTGGGGGGGCCGCTTGTCAAGACCGCGGCCCTGTCCTACGGGATCGGCAAGGCGGTCCGGGCGCGACGCAGGAAGTCGGCGGAAAAGGCCGCCGCCGGTAGCGTCCGCGGCAGACGTGGAGGTCGGAAGAAGTGAAGCGGCTGTTCTGGCTGGGCATCGGCGTCATCGCCGGGGTGGCCATCGCCCGCAAGGCGGGTCAGGCCGCCAAGCAGGCCACGCCCGCAGGGCTTGCCGGCAACCTCGGCGACGCCATCAGCGAACTCGCCGGTGCGATCGGCACGTTCGGTGCTGAGGTGCGCGCCGGCATGGCCGAGCGCGAGGACGAGCTGGCCAAGGTCATCGAGGCAACGCCCGGCGTGACCATCATGGCCGGCCACCGCGAGTCCAGCGCCCGGCACGCGTTGCGCAACACGGCCCCTCGGGTCGTGCGGCCGACGCCCGGCGCGCGAGCTCGTCGGGCGGATGGCTGAGCCTCGCCCCGCGCGTGCCGCTGCGCCGTCCGCCGTCGCCGCACCCCTGTGTCATTGCCGGCCCCCTGCCGGGGGCCCACCCCCTCCGCGACCGACCGCCCCGCTCGACCGCTGACGTATCCCCGTGGCCGGGCACCACTTCGCAAGGACGACATCGTGCAGACCCACGAGATCATCAAGAGATTCCGTGACCATTTCCAGCAGGCCGGCCATACGGTCGTGCCCAGTGCCTCACTGATCCTGGACGACCCGAACCTGCTGTTCGTCAACGCGGGCATGGTCCAGTTCAAGCCGTACTTCCTCGGTGAGGCGCCGCCGCCGTACCCGCGCGCGACCAGCATCCAGAAGTGCGTGCGCACCGGCGACATCGACGAGGTCGGCAAGACCGACCGGCACAACACCTTCTTCCAGATGGCCGGGAACTTCTCCTTCGGCGACTACTTCAAGGAAGGTGCGATCACCCACGCCTGGCAGCTCGTCACGGGCAGCCAGGACGACGGCAACTACGGGTTCGACCCGGAGCGCATCTGGGTGACCGTGTACGAGACCGACGACGAGGCCATCGAACTGTGGCAGAAGATCGCCGGCCTCCCGCCGGAGCGCATCCAGCGCCGCGACGGCAAGGACAACTACTGGGACATGGGCATTCCCGGTCCCGGCGGTCCGTGCTCGGAGATCTACTACGACCGCGGCCCCGAACATGGCGTCGAGGGTGGCCCGGTGGCGGACGAGAACCGCTACCTGGAGATCTGGAACCTTGTCTTCATGCAGGACGTGCGCGGCGAGCTGAGCCCGAAGGAGGGCCACTCGCCGATCGGCACGCTGCCGGCCAAGAACATCGACACCGGCATGGGCATCGAGCGGGTCGCCACGCTGTTGCAGGGCGTGAACAACGTCTACGAGACCGACCTGGTCCGTTCGGTGATCACCAAGGCCGAGGAGTTCTCCGGTCGCCGCTACGGCGCCAACCATCCCGACGACGTCCGGTTCCGGGTCATCGCCGACCACTCCCGCTCCAGCGTGATGCTCATCGGTGACGGCGTCACTCCCGGCAACGAGGGCCGCGGCTACGTACTGCGTCGGCTGCTGCGCCGCATCGTCCGCTCCGCGCGGCTGCTCGGCGTGCAGGAGCCGGTGCTCGGCCAGTTCGGTGCGGTCGTCCGGGACGAGATGGGACCGTCCTATCCGGAACTGGTCGACGACTTCGGTCGGATCGAAGCCGTGCTGCGCCAGGAGGAATCGTCCTTCCTGGACACCCTCACCGCCGGGTCGCGCATCTTCGACCTTGCCGTCACGGACCTGAAGAAGTCCGGTGGCTCGACGGTGCCCGGTGACAAGGCGTTCCAGCTGCACGACACGTTCGGCTTCCCGATCGAGCTGACCCTGGAAATGGCCGAGGAACAGGGCTTGCAGGTCGACCAGGACGGCTTCCGCAGACTGATGACCGAGCAGCGGCAGCGCGCCAAGGCGGACGCGGCCCTGCGCAAGACCGGCCACGGCGACGCGTCGGCCTACCGCGCGGTCCTCGAGGAACACGGTCGCACCAGCTTCCTCGGCTACCGCGAACTCACGGCGGAGAGCAAGGTCGTCGGCCTGCTCGTCGACGGGGTCGGCGTGCCGGCGGCAGGCGAGGGCGCCGAGGTCGAGGTCGTGCTGGACCGCACCCCGTTCTACGCGGAGGGCGGCGGCCAGCAGCCCGACCACGGCACCATCGTCACCGACACCGCGCGTCTCGACGTACACGACGTGCAGTCGCCGGTGCCGGGCCTGACCGTGCACAGGGCCAAGGTGATCAGCGGCGAGATCCTGCTCGACTCGCCCGCGCACGCCGAGGTCGAGGTGTCCCGACGCCGCGCGATCTCGCGTTCGCACACGGCGACGCACCTTGTGCATGCAGGCATCCGCAAGGCGATGGACGGCATGGCCGCACAGGCCGGTTCGCTCAACGCGCCCGGTCGGCTTCGTTTCGACTTCACCTCGCCGACCGGAGCGGTGCCGCCCAGCGTGCTCGCGGAGGTCGAGGAGGAGGTCAACGACGTCCTGCTGCACGACATCGACGTGCGCGCCGAGGTGATGTCCATGGCCGACGCGCGCAAGACCGGCGCGGTCGCGCTGTTCGGCGAGAAGTACGGCGACGAGGTCCGCGTTGTCACCATCGGCGACTACTCCCGCGAACTCTGCGGTGGCACACACGTCGCCCGGATCGGTGAGATCGGCCTGGTCAAGCTGCTTTCCGAGGCGTCCGTCGCGGCCGGTGTACGTCGCGTCGACGCGTTGGTCGGCCTGGACGCGTTCCGGTTCCTGGCCCGCGAGCACACGCTGGTCTCGCAGTTGGCCGAGCAGTTCAAGACCAGGCCGGAGGACCTGCCCGAGCGGATCGGCCAGACGGTCGAGAAGCTGCGCACCGCCGAAAAGGAACTGGAGCGGCTGCGCGGCGCCCAACTGCTCTCCGGTGCCGGTGACCTGGCCAAGGGCGCTGAGGACGTGCGCGGCATCGCGCTGGTCGCGGCGGCCGTGCCGGACGGCATCGGCGGCGGTGACCTGCGCAATCTGGTCACCGAGGTGCGCAACCAGTTGGGCAGCAGGCCCGGTGTGGTGGCGCTGCTGTCCAGCAGCGATGGCAAGGTCAACTTCGTGGTCGCCACCACCGCGTCCGCGCGGGACAAGGGCATCGCGGCCGGCAAGCTGGTCCAGTCCTTCGCGCCGGCGATCGCGGCAAGGGGCGGCGGCAAGCCGGACATGGCCCAGGGCGGCGGCACCAACCCGGCCGGCGTCGCGGACGCGATCAGCGGGCTGCGGGCCGAAATCGGCCGGATCGCGGCCGGCTGAGCAACCCACGATGAGCGACACAGGATCGGCGCACCGGGACGGCCCGGATCGTCCCGGTGCAGCCGATCCCGGTCGGGGTAGGCGTTTGGGTGTCGATGTCGGCTCGGTGCGTGTTGGTGTCTCGCTCAGTGATCCAAGCCCGATGTTGGCCACGCCACTGGTTACCCTGTCCCGGGATGAGCGAGGCGGCCGCGATATCGACGAGCTCGCCGCCCTGGTCCGGGAGCATGAGGTGGTGGAAGTGGTGGTCGGCCTGCCCACGACGTTGGCCGGTCGGCAGGGCACCGCGGCGCAGATCGCGATCGCCTATGCCGAGCAGGTCGCGCGGCGCGTCGAGCCGGTTCCGGTGCGACTCGCCGATGAGCGACTGACCACGGTCACCGCGGCGAGAATCCTGAGCGAACGCGGTGTGCGCGGCAAGAAACAGCGCGCCGTCGTCGACCAGGCCGCCGCCGTGCAGATCCTGCAGTCCTGGTTGGACGCTCGCGCCGCCGCCATTGCCCGGCAGGGCGGCGAATCATGAACGACAACATCGATGACATCGACGACCTCGACCTCTTCGACGAAATCGAGGACAACATCCGCCAACGACCGCCCCGGCGCGGTCCCAAGAAACTGTGGCTGATCATCGTGGCCGCGGTCGTCGTGGTGGTCGTCGGCTCCGGTTTCGGTGCGGCGCAGGCGTTGGGCTACGGCTTCTACTCCGACTACGGCGGCGACGGTTCCGGTGACGTGTTGTTCCAGGTCAACTCGGGCGACACCGTGAAGGACATGGCCGCCAACATGGCGCAGGCCGGAATCGTGGCCAGCGCCGACGGTTTCGTGAAGGCAGCACGGAACAGTTCGAAGGTGGCGTCCGTCCAGCCCGGCTACTACGTGTTGGAGCAGAAGATGTCCGCGGCCTCGGCCGTGACCAAGCTGACCCAATCCTCCAGCCGAGTGGGAGAGTTGCAGATCCAGCCGGGCTGGCAGCTCGACGACACCACCAGCACCACCGGCAAGGTGGCCAAGGGCATCCTGTCGCACATCGCCTCGGCGACCTGCGCGACGCTCAACGGCAAGAGCACCTGCCTTTCCGTACAGGATCTCCAGGACGCCATCCAGAACACCGATCCGGCCGAGCTCGGCGCGCCCACCTGGGCGGTTTCCGCGTTGTCCAATGTGGACCCGAAGCATCGGTTGGAAGGGCTGATCCTGCCTGGGGTCTACCAGCTCAAACCGGGCGAAACCGCGGTGGAGACCATCAAACGCCTGCTGGCCCAGTCCGATGCCGAACTGCAAGCGGCCGGCCTGCCGTCGACAACCCAGCAGAACTCCGGTTTTTCCACCTACCAGATCCTCACCATGGCGTCGATCATCGAACGCGAGGCCGGCACCTCGGCGGACATGCCCAAGATCGCCAGGGTGCTCTACAACCGGCTCGCCCAGCCGATGAACCTGCAACTCGACTCCACCGTCGACTACGCCCTCGACCGCCCCATGATCGCGACGTCGCCGGCTGAGCGACCCGGCGCGGGTCCGTACGACACCTACGACAACCCTGGCCTGCCGCCCACGCCGATCTCCAGCCCGAGCACCGTGGCGATCCAGGCCGCGATCAACCCGACGGCGGGCCCGTGGATATTCTTCGTGGTCTGCCAGAAGAACGGGTCCTCCTGTTTCGCGACCACCTTCGCCGAACACCAAGCCAATGTCACGATCGCGCACAACAACGGTGTCTTCTGAGCATGTCGACTGATCGCAAGGCCGGCGTGCTCGGTTCGCCGGTCGCCCACTCGCTGTCCCCGGTGCTGCACAACGCCGCCTACCAAGCTCTCGGTCTGACCGGCTGGACCTTCGACCGGATCGAATGCGACGCCGAGACTCTCCCCGGCCTCGTCACGAATGCCGAACCGGAATGGGTCGGGTTCGCGGTCACCATGCCGGGCAAACGCGCCGCCCTGGCCATGGCCGACGTGGTCACCGACCGCGCCGCCGCCGTCGGCGCCGCGAACACCCTCTCGCGCATCGACAACGGTTGGCGAGCCGACTGCACCGACGTGCCCGGCGTGGTCGGCGCGCTGCGCGCCGCGGGCGGCTACCGACCAAAACCCGACGCCACCGGGCTCGTCCTCGGCGCGGGCGGCACCGCGTCCGCCGCGTTGGCCGGCCTCGTCGACCTCGACGTGCGGGAGGTGATCCTGGTCGTCCGCGAACCCACGCGCGCCGACGACGTCCGCGCCACCGCCGAGCGACTCGGCCTCCGGCTCGACGTCCGCCGCTGGGCCGACACCGACATCGGCGCGCTCGCCGCGGACTGCGCCGTGCTGGTCAGCACCGTGCCCGGCGATGCGGCCGCCCCGCACGCCGCCGAACTCGCGCTCGCCCCCTGCCTGCTCGACGTCAGCTACCACCCCTGGCCGACCCCGGTCGCGCAGGCGGTCGCCGCGCGCGACGGTCAGCTGGCCACCGGCCTCGACATGCTGCTGCACCAGGCATTCGGTCAGGTCGAACAGCTCACCGGCCGACCGGCACCGCGCGAGGCCATGCGGGACGCGCTGCGCGCCGCCACCGGTAATACCTTGGCGCTCCCACTGGACTGAGCGTCACGATGGTCGTCATGACCCAGCCCAGTGGCGACGAGCCGACCTCCGAGGAGCAGCTGCGCGCGGTTTTCGTCGACAGCGAACCGACCTCCGCCCCGATCGTGCTCGTCGACTACGACCCGAACTGGCCCGTGCTCTACGAGCGAGAACAGCGGCGCATTCACGCGATTCTGGGCGATCGGGTGGTGCGCGTCGACCACGTCGGCTCGACCTCCGTTCCCGGCCTCGCCGCCAAACCGGTCATCGACATCCTCCTGGTCGTCCAGGACTCGTCGGACGAGCCCGACTACGTCCCCGACCTGGAGGCCGCAGGCTACGTGCTGCGCGTTCGCGAGCCCGACTGGTACGAACACCGGCTGTTCAAGGGCCCGGACACCGACATCAACCTGCACGTGCACTCGCCGGAGAGCCCCGAGATCCGGCGGCACCTGCTCTTCCGCGACCGCCTGCGCGACAACAGCGAGGAACGCGACCTCTACCTGCGCACAAAACGTGAACTCGCTGCGCGGGAATGGAAGTACGTGCAGCACTACGCGGACGCGAAAACCGAGGTCATCGAGCAGATTCTGGCCCGCGCGGGCGCCTGAGACGCGCCTGAAAGAGAGAAACGGGACGTGGCCGCCGTGTCGGGGGGTGTCCGGCGGCCACGTCCCGCGTCGTACTGGACTCTACTTCTCGTCCAGGTCTTTGACGACCAACTCGGCCAACGCGTCCAATGCGGCGTCCGCTCCGTCGCCCTCAGCCGCGAGAACGACCTCGTCACCATGCATGGCACCGAGCGTCATGAGATTGAGCACGCTGGAGGCCGCGACCGGCTTCCCGTCGTCCTTGCGGATGGTGATCTTCACGGGCGAAGCCGCGGCGGCCTTGGCGACCAGTGCCGCAGGTCGCGCGTGCAGGCCGACTTTGCTGCCGACCGTTACCCGTCGTTCCGCCATGTTTGTGCTCCTTGCTCGTTTCGATCCGTTTTCAGTGTGCGTTATTGCTGATCAGGTGGCGTGCGGGGCTGCCGGCGCGGTGTTCGCGGTGCTGGTCGGGCCGGTCTTCGTGGCGGTTCCGGCGCCTGGTGGCGTGGCCCGTCCGCGACCACGACCGGCCGCGCCTTGACCGTCGGAGCATCGGTGTCGGCCAGATCCTCGCCCTCGTCGCTGACCCCCTCAGCGGTCGGCTCCTCGCGGCCCGGAGTCCGCAGGTTCCACCGGATGATCACCCATCGGAACACAAAGTAGTAGATCAGGGCATAACCCAGCCCGATCGGGAGCAGCAACCAGGCCTTGGTCGCGATCCCGTAGTTCAGCACGTAGTCCACGGCGCCCGCCGAGAAGTTGAACCCGTCGTGGATGCCGAGCGCGTTGCACAACAGCAGCGAACTGCCCGTCAGCACGGCATTGAGCAGGTACAACGGCCACGCCACGAACAGGAACGAGAACTCGATCGGCTCGGTGACCCCGGTCAGGAAGGAGGTCAACGCGGCCGAGATCATGATGCCGCCGATGAGCTTCTTCTGGCTCGGTCGCGCCGTCCGCCAGATCGCCAGCGCCGCCGCGGGCAGTCCGAACATGAAGATCGGGAAGAACCCGGTCATGAACGAACCCGCGCTCGGGTCGTGCGCGATGACGAACCGGTTGATGTCGCCGGTCTGCCCGTGATAGCTGCCGAAGATGAACCACAGCGGCACGTTCAGCACGTTGTGCAGGCCGAGCGGGATCAGTAATCGGTTCGCGAGACCGTAGATCCCGCCGCCCACCACCGGATGCCCGGTCACGAAGTCGCCTAACACAGTGAGTCCGTGGCTGAAGAACGGGAACACCAGCCCGAACACCACGCCCAACACGAGCAGGACCACCGCGTTGATCATGGGCACGAACCGGCGTCCGCTGAAGAAGGCCAGCGAGGTCGGCAGCTTGATCCGGTGGAACCGCTCCCACATCGCCGCGCTGACCAGGCCGACGATGATGCCGGAGAGCACGCTGTAGGGCCAGTGAATCGGCGCCTCCAGCCACGCCGATGTGAAACCCTGCTGCGAGTTGACCGGCGCGAAGACCTGCACGACCTTGTTGAACACCACGAAACCCACGACGGCAGCCACTGCGGTCGTCCCGTCGCTCTTGCGCGCGAACCCGACCGCGACACCCACCGCGAACAGCAACGGCAACCAGACGAACAATCCACCGCCCGCGGCGACCAACACCTGCGCGAGCTTGGCCGTCGTCTGCCAACGGCCGAGCAGGTCGGGTTGACCGAGCCTGCTGAGCAGGCCGGCGGCGGGCAGCGTCGCGATCGGCAGCATCAGGCTGCGCCCGAGCCGTTGCGGCCAGGACATCTCACCGTGCGCCCGCCTGCGATGCGGGATCGCCGCGGTGGCCGCCGCTGCCGCCGCGCTCATCTGATTTCGCCGCCCTGCGTCTCCGGCTCGGGGCCGTCCCGGTGCAGCTGCATGGTGACCTCGTAATGGTCACCGCGATACCAGGACGTCATGTCCTCGACGGGTTGGCCGTGCCGCGAGGAGATCCGCCGGAACACCAGCAGGGGAGTGCCGGTGCGGATACCCAGCAACCGCGCGGTGGCCCGGTCCGCCGCCTCCGACCAGACCGTCTGCGTGGCATGGTCGAACACCACCCCGTGCCGCTTCGCCAGCTGCGTGTACAACGACTCGGTCAGGTCCAGATCCAGCAGGCCCGGCAACAGACCCCGGTGGTACCAGCCGCGCTCCACCGCCAGCGGCGTGCCATCCGCCCTGCGCAGCCGAAACAGCGAGAACGCCGACTCCCTCGGCCGCAACCCCAACGCGTTCGCCGTGGCCGGCGGCGGCACCTCCTGTGACGCGCCGAGCACCTCGGTACTCGGCGACAACCCGCGCCTGCGCATGTCGGAGGTGAAGGACATCAGGTAGAGCTGCAGTTCCATCCTGCGTTGGATCGTGTACGTGCCCTTGCCGCGCACCGTGGTCAGCAGACCGTCGCTGACCAGCCGCGCGACGGCGGACCGGACGGTGAGCCGGGAGACGCCGTAGCGCTCGGCAAGGTCGCGCTCGGACGGGATCGGCGCGCCGGGCGGCAACTCCCGCTCGATCAGCTGACGCAGGATCTCCCGTAGCTGCACGTGTTTCGGCTTGGGTCCGTCGACGATCCGGGCGGCGTCAAGAACGGTGGATGCGGCGTGCTTGCGGTGAGCCGCCTCGTTGCGCACGGTTCCTCCATCAACGGCTGACCCGGTCCCGCTCGCGGTGGCGCCGGTCCGGTCATTGGTACGTTCCGGTCTAGACCAGTTGGTGTCGGGAGAATGCTCGCTCACCCCTGCGAGTGTCAAGGCCCCGTTTGCCAGAACCGTCATTTCGGACGCGCCCGTCCCCGGCTCACTCACACGAGTGGCATTTTCTACGGGAAGGGACGACACGCCGGAGACCTGGCCGATCTTTTTTGCATGCCAAGGGAAATCCAGTCAGAGTGAACCCATGAACACCAACGGACTCCTTGTCACATCAGGCTTTCTCACCTCCGGCCTACTCGCAGGCCACGCCGCCCGGCGACTACTCGCCCGCCTGCGCCGCGGCGCCGTATTCCGGCCGCCCGCCTGCGAACTGTGTGCTGCCATGGCATCCGCGATCGTCGGCTGGCGACTCGCGGTCGGCGCGCTACCCGCGTGGTGGTTCGCGGTGCCACTGTTATTGGGTTGGCTCGCCGTGCCTTTGGCGGCGGTGGATCTGTCCGTGCTGCGATTGCCGAACGCCCTGACCTACGCGGCCTATCCGATCCTCGGCATCGCGCTCACCGTCGCGGCGGCCTGTGGTCCAGACCACGGCATCGCCGTCCGGGCACTACTCGGCATCGCCGTCCTCGGCGGCGCCCACGCGGTGCTCCGGTGGTTCGCCCCGACCGCCCTCGGCGCGGGCGACGCGAAACTCGCCGGCAGCCTCGGCGCGGTCCTCGGCGCTCTCGGCTGGCAAACCCTCATCCTGGCCACAGCCGTCGGCGCGACCATCACTCTCCTCCTGGCCCTGACCCCACTAGCCCATCCCCGCCCAACCAAGCACCTCCGATCCACCTCAACTAAGCCCACCTCAACCCCACGCATCTCCACCCGACCCACGGCAGTCCCACCCACACCAGCGCCACCGATGTCAGGCTCATCCGCTTCCTCCCAGCCCACTCATGAATCGCCCCCACTCACCCAGCCGCCGAACGCCCCACTCACCCAACCGACGAACCACCCGCCCACTGAAACGCCAACCCCCGCAAAGGAGCACCCACCGCCCGAACCACCCACCCCCACATCGGCTGAATCACTCATCCCCGCCCCGGCCCGAATCCCGCTTCTTCGCCGCGCCGTGCCACACGGCCCCGGCTTACTGATCGCGACATGGCTGCTCGCCACCTTCCCAGGTCAAGCCCTGATCGGAGGTGTCACCAGCTGATCTTCAAGACCGAGGCTCGAACCGAGGGTCCGCGGTCGGACGCGGATGCGCCGGACACCGGGCCACGGTCGAACGGACACGCCC
>DASYBO010000406.1:0-1710 GCA_036500685.1 Pseudonocardiaceae bacterium
CTAGGTCGGCTGCGTGCCGCTGAGCACCGAGTATGCACTATACGTTGCAGCGGACGCCTGTTGCGGGAAAGGCACAGGTCGGTGCGCCGCGTGCGTCTCCACCACCCTGAATCAGCCGGCAGACTCGCCACGGCTGGCGACCGGGGATGCCGGTCGCATCTGCCAGTGCGGTTCACCGGGCACCAGCTCGACGTACTGCACGGTGCCGGGCTGGCCCGCGTCGGCGCCGAACCACGACCGCAGCAGGTCGGCCAGGACGTTGCCCGGCTGCCCTGCGCGGTGGGCGACGTTCAGGGCGATCTTGGCGAAGTTGCCGGTGTAGACGACGCCGTCGGCGGTGAACGGCGTTTCACCTTCGGGCAATTGAGGGTTGTGGTTGCGGTTGAGCATGAGGATCGGCCGGCCGTGGGCCTGGATGACCTTGAGCCGGAAGGCTGCCTCCAACGGGCTGCCCTTCGTGAAGAGGTATCGGGCGAGCCGATAGTCGACGAGCTCCTCCACCATGGCGCCGAACGTTTCGCCCACGTCGGTGGCCACCTGGAACGTCGGGACGAACCGGCGGCCGTCGATGCGGAACCAGCCGGTCGAAGCGCCGCGCAACCGGCCGGCCCAGGCTGATAGCGGCCAGTTAAGCCAGTAGTCGCGCCAGGTATCGGCGTTCACTGACGCCGGGTCGGGCATCTCCGCCGAGACGGTGTCGGCCAACAGGCGCGGGTCACCGGTGACGATCCGGTGCGCGGTCCAGGCGATCTCAGCGACGTCTGCGCCGGTGCGCAGCGCGTTCATCTGCAGCAGTGCCTGGAGAGCCACGAGCTTGTAGGACTTGGTGATCGGCTCCTTTTCGATGCCAGCGAGCACGTCGGCGTGGCGCCGTACCACCTCGCGTTCCTGTCCGGCCAGGAGGTCCACGTCGTCGAGGAAGGCGAACCAGTGGCCGTGCTTAGCACGGGCCGACGATGGGTTGTACCCGGCTTCGTAGGCCTGGACGGCGCTGGGCCGGTGGCCGCGCTCGTCGGCATAGGACCGGCAGTAGTCCTCAAGAGCCGACCGCGCGCCCACCCGCGTGATGCTGCGCAGGATGTCAACGAGCTCGACGTCGTAGGTAGCGGAACAGCCCGGCGGCAAGCCGAAGTCGCCGGTCCGCATAGCCTGCAGCACCTTGCCGGTGCCCGGCTCACCTCCCGTGCCGAGGGCGAGCAGGGTCCGTGGCTTGATGAGGAAGCTGCGGTGGTTGCCGATGAAGTCAATCACCGTCAGGGCGTCCTTGCCATCACTGCGGCGCAGGCCGCGGCCCAGCTGCTGGAGGAACACCACCGGGGACTCGGTGGGACGCAGCATCAGGACCGTGTCGACCTCTGGCACGTCGAGGCCTTCGTTGAAGACGTCGACCGTGCAGATGACCTGCAGCTCACCGGCGCGCAGCTGCTCCACCGAGCCCACGCGCGGCGCGCTCGTGAGGCCGCTGTGGACGGCAACCGCGGCGATCCCGTTGCGGCGGAAGAACTCGGCCGTGAAGTCGGCGTGGGTGACGGTGACGCAGAACGCGATGGCGCGGCCGCCGCCCTTGTCGCGCCAGACGTCGAGAGCGTGCTGGGCCCGTTCCTGCGTCTCGACGGCCTCGGTCAGCGCCGCTGGGTCGAACCGGCCACCGCGCCAGGGGATCGGCGCGTAGTCGACGTCGTCGGCGATCCCGAAGTAGCGGAACGGGCT
>DASYBO010000407.1:0-29472 GCA_036500685.1 Pseudonocardiaceae bacterium
CCAGCGCGGCGCTGTACGCGGCGCTGGCCGAACGCGGTTTCCTGGCGACCGCCCAGCTGGACAGCTATGCCATGCCCGACAGCAGGCTCGGCGGCCATCCCTCCCGCGCGGTGCCCGGTGTCGAGATGGCCACCGGTTCGCTCGGACACGGCCTCGCGCTGGCGGCCGGCATGGCGATCGCCGCCCGGTTGGACCGCCGTGCGAGCCCGACCGTCGTGCTGCTCGGCGACGGCGAACTCCAGGAGGGAAGCGTCTGGGAGGCGGCGGCGTTCGCGAGCCGGCAGCGGCTGGGCTCGCTGGTCGCGATCGTCGACCGCAACGGCTGGCAGCTGTCGTGCCGCACCGAAGGCGAACCAGCCGAACAGTTCCGGGCATTCGGGTGGACGTGCCTTGAGGTGGACGGGCACGATGTCGTCGCGCTGCGGGCCGCCCTGTCCCCAAGGCGGCCGGACACCGGGCCGCCGGTCGCTGTCATCGCCCGCACGGTCAAGGGCCGAGGCGTCGGCTTTCTGCAGGACCGGCGGGAAAGCCACTACGCGCGGCTGTCCCCCCAGCTGCTCGCCCGCGCGCTGAAGAGCTTGGCCGACCCATCGTGACGGCGGTGATCTCCTGCCGCGACGCGTACCGGCGGGAACTGCTCGAACTCGCCCGCGACGACGAACGCGTGGTCTGCCTGGACGCCGACACCGGAATGTGGGACGCCGACTCGGTGACCGGACTCGGCGAACGCTATCTCGCCACCGGCATCGCCGAAGCCACCTTGATGGGTGTCGCCGCCGGACTCGCCGCGTCGGGCAGGCTCCCGTTCGTGACCACGATGGCCACGTTCGCGACCACCCGTGCCGCCGAGCAGGTCAAGATCGACATCGCGCTGCACGGGCTGCCGGTGCGGATCGCCGGCACGCACTCGGGACTCTCCGCAGGGCATCTCGGGCCGACGCACCACGCGCTGGAGGACCTGGCGCTGATGCGGGCACTGCCGGGTATGACGATCGTCGTGCCCGCCGATCCGGACTCCGCGGCGCGGGCGACCCACGCGGTGCACGGCATCCCCGGACCCGCCTACCTGCGGCTCGACCGCGCCGCCGTGCCGTTCCCCGAGACCACCGCCACGTTCCGGCTGGGACAGGCCAGGACCCTGCGGACCGGTGACGACGTCACCATCGTCGCGTGCGGACCGCACCCGGTGGCGATGGCCATGACGGCGGCGGATGTGCTTGCCTCACAAGGAATCGGTGCCCGCACGCTGGACCTGCACACGCTGCGGCCCTTCGACGCCGACGCCGTCGTACTGGCGGCGCGGGAGACCGGGCGGATCGTCACGGTCGAGGAGCACGCGGCCGGTGGTGGGCTCGGCGACGCCGTCGGCGAGGTCGTCGCCGAGCAGGCGCCCTGCTGGGTCCGGCGGATCGCGGCAAGGCAGCAGACCCCGGCCCCGGTCGGCAACCACGAGCACCTGCTGGCTGCGGCCGGCATCAGTGCGGCAGCGATCGTCGCGGCCGCACAGGATCTGCTCCGGCCCGGCCGGATCCAAGACGGGAGTGCGCCATGCACGAGAACGGAGCCGCCATGCGGGAGCTGATCGCGGAGCTGTGCGCGGCTGTCCTCGGACTGGACGAGATCGACCCGGACGAGAGTTTCTTCTCGCTGGGCGGCAACTCGCTGCTCGCGGTCCGGTTGACCAACAGCATCGCCTCGGCGACCGGCGTCCGGGTGTCCGGCCGAGCGTTCTACGAGGGTTCGTCGGTCACGGATCTGGCCAGGACCGTCACGGATCTGCGCGTGGGCGCCGGCCTGGCAACGCGGGAGCAGTGACGCCGTGGATACCGCCGACGCCGTGGACGCTGTCGATCTGCTCGATCCGAGAACGTACGCCCACGGCGACCCGCACGCGATCTGGACGTACCTGCGCGAGCACCGGCCGGTGTACCGCGCGAACGATCGCTTCTGGGTGGTGACGCGGTACGACGACGTGAGCCGCGTGCTGCGGGACAGCCAGAACTTCAGCTCACGCCGCGGCACCATGCTCTCGATCCTGCACGCCGACCTGCCCGACATCGCGAGCGACCAGATGATGCCGGACTCCGATCCGCCGCTGCACACCTGGTTGCGCGCGCCGGTCGCGCAGGCGCTGGTACATCGCGTCGTCCTGGCGCAGGAACAGCGCCTTGCCGGGATCGTCCGCGAACTGCTCGCGCCCGCGCTGGAGGGTGCGACGCTGGACCTCGCCGAGGCCGCGCTGATGTTCCCGATGGCGTTCACCGGCGCACTGATGGGCGTACCGGAACAGGACTGGCCGCTGCTCGCCCGGCTCACCACGATGACCATCGCGTACACGGACCCCGACTACGCGACCGGCAGTCCACAAGCGACATTGATCCAGGCGCACCACGACCTGTTCTCGTGCTTCGCCGCCGAACTGGACCGCCGCGACCCCTCGCCCGAGCGGCCCCTTGACCTCATCGACGTGCTGCTGTCGATGTCGGTCGAGCACGAGCCGCTGAGCCGAGAACAGGTGCTGCTCAACGCGTACAGCCTGTTGCTGGGTGCCAATGTCACCACTCCGCACGCGACCGCGGTGACCACCCTGGCGCTCGCCGAGCGCCCGGACCAGTGGCGGCGGCTGCGCGAGGATCCCGGTCTGATTCCCAGCTGCGTCGAGGAAGGTCTGCGGTGGTCGTCACCGGCGATGCACTTCATGCGTCACGCCGTCACGGATGTGTCGCTCGGCGGCGAGAAGATCCGGGCCGGGGAGCCGGTCAGCGCGTGGATCGCGTCGGCGAACCGCGACGAGCGCGTGTTCGCCGACCCGTTCCGCTTCGACATCACCCGCACGCCCAACCGGCACCTGACGTTCGGTTTCGGCCCGCACTACTGCATCGGCTCGGGGATCGCGCGACTGGCGCTGCAGGTGTTCCTCGCTGAGCTGGTCCGGACCGTGGAACGGATCGAGCCCGCCGGACCGGTCGTCGCGCTGGAGTCGAACTTCGTCGCGGGGCTCAAGCACATGCCGGTGCGGCTGGTGCCGCTGCGGCGCCCGGTCGGTGCGCCGTGACTCCCGCGACGGACGCTTCGACCTGGCTGGAACACCGATTCCCCGCGCCGTCCGCACAGGTCCGGATGTACTGCTTCCCGTTCGCGGGCGGGTCGGCCGCGTTCTACTACGAGTGGGGACCCGCGCTGGCGCCGTGGATCGAGGTCGTGCCGGTCCAGCTGCCCGGCCGGGGCAGGCTCGCGAACCTTCCGCACGCACTGGACATCCGTGAGATCAGCTTCGCTATCGCCGACGCCGTCGCCCTCGATGCCGGCCTGCCCATTGTCCTTTTCGGACACAGCATGGGGGCGATCCTCGCCTTCGAGGTCGCGTGCCGGCTCCAGGAGTCGCGGGTTCCGGTGCGCCACCTCGTCGTCACCGGCCGGCCTGCGCCGCACATCCGCAGCCCCGAAGTTCCCGTCAGCGACCTCGGCCGCGAAGGGCTCGTCCAAGTGCTACGCGATTACGGCGCGACACCGGAAGAGGTGCTCGCCGACGACGAACTGCTCGACCTGGCCCTACCGACCGTACGCGCGGACTTCCGGATGATCGAGCGCCACAGCAGCCTTGCGGTGACGCCGCTGGACTGCCCGTTGACCGCCATCGGCGGCACCGCCGACCCCGGCGTGCCGGCCGAGGCGATCCAGGCGTGGCGACGGTACACCGCTGGCCAGTTCGACGCGTACTTCCTGCCAGGCGGTCATTTCTTCCCCGTGGAGGTCGGCCCAGCACTGCGTACGCTCCTGCTGCACACCCTGGTCGGCGGCCTGTGACGATCCTGATGCTGTGGAGCGCACCCCGCTGCCGGTCCACCGCGTTCGCCAGGATGATGGTGCAGCGCCGCGACTTCACGGTCGTGCACGAGCCGTTCTCGCACGTTGTGGACTTCGGCGAGAGCGATGTCGGTGACCGTAGGCCGCACAGCCAGCACGAAGTCATGGCCGCGCTGCGGGAACTGGCCGCGCGAGGGCCGGTGTTCGTCAAGGACACCACCGACTTCCACTACGGTGATCTCCTCGCCGACCCCGGTTTTCTCAACCGCTGCACGCATACCTTCCTGATCCGCGAACCCGCCGCGGCCATCGCGTCCCACGTCCGCCTGAACCCGTCGCCGGACCGCGACGAGATCGGCTTCGCCTGGCTGCACGAGATCTACCGCCGCGTCGTCGACGCGACCGGAGCGCGGCCGGTGATCCTCGACTCGGACGACCTCCTGCGAAACCCCGAGGGCGCGGTCCGCGCCTACTGCGAACACGTCGCAATCCCGTTCCTGCCCGAATCGATGGCCTGGGAACCAGGAATGCTGCCGCAGTGGGAACGTTCGCGGAACTGGCACATCGACGCCGCCCGCAGCACCGGCTTCCGCGCGGGCACCCCCACCCCGCCACCTCCGAATATCGCGCGACACCCGGTCCTCGGCGCGCACTACCGTTACCACCTCCCCCATTACGAAGCCCTGCACGCCCTCCGGCTCCGCGTCAACTAGGCAGGGCGCCAGCAAGGCCGCGGACGGTCGGGTACTCGTACAGGACGCGAACGGGGTGGCGGGTGCCGAGGAGGTCGTTCACGCGGGAGACGACCTGAATGGCGCGCAGGGAGTTTCCGCCCAGCTCGAAGAAGCTGTCGTCGCGACCGACCGAGGAGACGCCGAGAAGTTGCTGCCAGATGTCGGCGATGTCCCGTTCCAGACCGGCGGCCGGGCTCGCGAACGGTTCGGCGCCGCCGCGTTGCAGGAGGCGGAGCAGGAGACGTTCGTCGACGCGGCCGGTGGTGTCGCGGGGTAGGTCGGCGACCGTGAGGACCGATGCCGTCAGGCCGTCGCGGCGTAGTGCGGCCGATACGGCGGCCTCAGTGGCCGGACCGTCGCCGGAGTTGCCGACGGCGATCGCGACGACGACCTCGACCTGCCTCGGCGTCTCGGTGTCCAGCACCCGCGCAATGTGCGGGTTGCCGCCGTCCAGCCCGACCACCAGGTGGTGCAGCGGCTGGCCGAGCGCCGCGAGCAGCGACGTGAGGCCCTGGGTGACGTCGATCGACAGATAGCCCCGGGATTCGGCCGCCGCGACCGGGCTGCCGCTGTTCATCCCGACCTCCGTCCACATCGACCATGCCAGGCAGCGGACCGACCGTCCGCGTCCGATCGCCCAGTGGTCCGCGAGGCCGTCGAGGGCGCTGTTGGCAACGGCGTACGCGGCGAAGGAGCTGCCACCGAAGAAGCCGTTCACCGACGAGAAAAGGGTCAGCTGCGCCTTTGGCCTGCGCTCAAGCAGGCGGGTCAGCACCCACCCGCCGACGACTTTCGCGCGGGACATCCTCGCCATCCACTCCGAGGACTCGGCCAGCACGGTGTGCTGCTCCAAATGGTCCCAGTGAGCCTCGACGGGCTCGCCCGCCAGGTGGAACGCGCCGTCGAGCTGCGCTCCCCACTCGCGCTCGGCCGTGGCAACCGCCGCTTCGAGCGCGGCTTCGTCGGAGACGTCGACTCGGGCATGACGGACATCGCCGAGACGAGCCAGTTCGTTGAGGCGGCGGCCGGCGTCGGTATCGCCGTCGACGGCACCTCGACCGACCACGAGCAGCCGGATGCCATACACGGCAAGGAGGTGTCGCGCCAACTCGTAGCCGATCCCGCCGAGACCGCCGGTCACCAGGTAGCGGCCGCCGGGAACCAGGCCACCGGCCGGGACGAGGTCGGCGAGCGAACCCGCCGGCCGCAGTCGTGGCACCAGCCGGGCGCCGTCGCGGGCGGCCACGACGGGTTCTGCCGACGCGCGCGCCAGCTCTTCGGCGATCGCGTGCGCGGTGTCCTTGAGCGACACGGATGCGGGCAGGTCCAGTTGCCGCACCGAACGGATGGTCGATTCCGCGGCCGCGGTCCGCACGAGGCCGCTGAGCGCCGCCTTGCGGAAGTCGACCCGGTCGTGCGCCTGCGCCAGCGCGGCGCCGCTGGTCACGACCATCAGTTCCGGCGCTCCTGCGGCGTGTTCGGCCAGCGCCTGGATGGTCCACAGCACCGGAATGACGGCGCCGCGCAGCCCCGCCGCCGCTGCGGCGCTGTCGACCGGCGCCGCCAAGGCCGGCAGGGCGCCGACGTGCACGACCCCGACGAGTTCGGGTCCCTGACCGGCACGGATGGCATCGACGACATCGTCATAGTCGCCGTGCCGATCGGGGTTGAACCGGTACTCGCGCGGCCCGAGCACCGCGAACTCCGGACCAGGAACAGCCGTGGCGACGACGCACCCGTCCGGCAGTTCGGCCGCCAGCGCCGGCGCCAGCTCGGCCGCTCCCTCGCCGAGCAGCAGGTAGCGTCCCCTCGGCACCACGGCGGGTGCGCTCTCCTCGGCCGGCCGCCAGATGACCTGGTAGAACCAGCCCTGCTCGGCAGACTCCGACGGCCGGACCCGCGCGGACGCCTTGACGTGCGCGGGCGGCGGGGCAAGTCGGTCGGCGAAGCGGCCGACGAGCAGGTCGCTGACCATCGCGGAGCGCTGAATCTTGCCGCTCCCGGTCTTCTGGAACTCATCTGCCGTCAACGCGACGACGTAGTCGGCGTACAGGCCGACATTCCTGGCCAGTGCCCCGCGTACGGCGTCGGTGACCTGTCGAACCTCCAGCCCGCCGGTCGCCTCCGGCACGAAGAAGACCGCGAGTCGCTCGGTGCCCAGTTCCGAGTCGGGCACGCCGCATGCCGCGACGAACGTCGGCAGGACTCCGGGCACTCGTTCCACTTCGGACTCGATCTCGTAGCTGAGGTGGTTCTGGCCGTTGACGATGATCAGGTCGTTCTCGCGACCGGTGATGGTGAGGCGTCCCCCACGCAGGAACGCGAGATCGCCGGTGTTGAACCAGCCGTCGGCGGTGAACGCGGTGGCGTTGGCGGCCGGGTTGGCGTGGTAGCCCGCCATCACGGTGGCGCCCTGGACCTGAAGGCGACCGACGTGTCCTTCGGGCAGTGGCTCGTCGGCGGGCCCGACGATCCGCAGCGACACGCCGGCGACGGGTGCGCCCACCTCGGTGAACGTCACGCTGTCCTGCGAGCCTGCTGGCACGGTTTCCAGCCGTCCCGTCAGCGACGCGGACGCCACGGTGACGGTACCCACCTCGGGGTCGGCGGCCGAAAGCCGGCTGTAGGTCACGCCGGAGGATGTCTCCGACATCCCCCAGCACGGCCGCATCGCGTCGTCGGGCAGGCCGTGCGGCCGGAGCAGTTCAAGAAAACGGTGCGCGGTCCTGCTGACGACAGCCTCACCCGCGTTGCAGATGTTCGCCAGCGTCGACAGGTCCCAGCTGCCCGCCGCGATCGCATCGGCGCAGTCGTTCACCAGCGCGAACGCGAAGTTCGGCGCCCACGTGTTGGTGGCGCGGTAGCGGTCGGTCCAGTCCAGCCACGAAAGCGGCTTGGCGACGAATGCCTCGGTGGTCGCGTTGACGTGTTCGCAGCCGAGGAAGACGTCGCGGACGTTGCACATGACCATGCCGCCGACGTGGTCGAGCGGCATCCAGTTCAGCGTGACCTCGTTGGAGTCGAAACCGTTGGCGCGCGCGGCGGCCCAGGTCCGCGCGACCAGGGAGTGGTTGCGGTGCTGGACACATTTCGGGACGCCCGTGCTGCCGGACGTGAGCAGGTTCAGCACCGGGTCGCCCGGCTCGGTCGGGGTGGGGTCGGCGAGTGGTCCGGTGGCGAGGTCTTCCGCGCCCAGCACGCGCAGACCCGGTTCCGCCCACAGGTCGCGCAGTTCGCCGACTTCGGTCACGAGCGCGGAGTCGGTGAGCACCGGCGGCCGCTCCAGCAGCTGCCAGGCCGCGTGCAGCTTGCGCACGACCGCGTTCTGGCTGCCGTAGCCGGGCGCGAGCCCTACCGCTGTCGGCAGGAACCCGCCCAGCACGCAGGCCCAGAATGACGTCACGAAGGTGCGGTTGCCGGAGAACTGGAACAGCACGGGGTCACCCGGCTTCAGGCCGATCCCGCGCAGCCCGGTCAGCGTGCGGCGGGCGTCGTCGAGGAGCCTGCCGTAGCTCTGGCGGTCCTGCGTTCCGTCGGCCAGGACGTAGGTTGTGCCGTGGTCCGCGTGCTTTTCCGCCGCGCGGACCAGCGCTTCCCGCAGTGTGGCGGCCCAGCCGTTGCCTGGCTGGACCGGGGGTCCTGAGGTGAGAGCCACGCGGCCGGACGTGGTGACGCCCTGCTGACGTCGTCCCGGCGCTCGCCGCGCGGGTGAGCGCTCGGGTGCGGGCGGGGTGGCGATGGCGTAACGGGTGATCACCGCCGCATCCGCGACCCCCGGCACTTCCAGTGCGAGGGCTCGACAACGGGCGAGTTCGATCGGGTCCGGCGCGGTCATCACAGCCTCCCGGCCCGCGCCATCGGCGCAAGGGCTTCGACGATCTTGCCGGTGACCTCGGCCGCCCGCTGGGTGATGAAGAAGTGGCCGCCGGCGAAAATCTGTAGCCGCAGCCGTTCGGTGGTGTGGCCGTGCCACTCGGCCAGTTCGGTGATCGTGGCGCGCTCGTCCTGGTCACCGCCGAAAGCCGTGATCGGACAGTCGATCGGCGGCCGAGGATGATAGGCGTACTGCTCCCACAAGGCGAAGTCCGCACGCAGGCCGCCGAGCAGGTACGTGAACAGCTCGTCCGCCGCGAGTACATCAGGCGGCGCTCCCCCGAGTTCGACGACCGCGGCACGGAACTCGTCGTCCGGCAGCGCGTGCATCGGCGGGTTCCTGGGCCGCAGGTGCGGCGCGGGCTGCGCGGACACGAACAGATGCCGTGGCAACACGCCGAAGTGGTCCCGAAGTTCCCCGGCGAGTTCGTACGCGAGCAGGGAACCCGCGCAGTGCCCGAACAACGCCACCGGCACCTGAAGGTAGGGCCGGATCACCTCGCCGAGTACCTGTACCAACGCGTCCAGTTCGAGGAAAGCTGGCTCCGACTTGCGGTCCTCGCGTCCGGGCAGCTGGATCGCGAGCACTTCGATGTCGTCGGGCAGAAGGTCCGGCCACGCCTGGTAGATCGACGCGCCCGCACCCGCGTACGGCAGACACACCAGCCGCAGCCGCGGCGCGGTCCGCACGCCCCTGCGGACATACGGCGAGTCGAAGGTCAACATGAGAGGACCTCCTCCAAGATGATCGCCAGGTTCTGGACGTGGTCCCGGTCGAGCAGGGACCAGTGGTCACCGGGCACCTCGTGCTCGACGACCTGCTCAAGGCGCAGCCGCGAACGCACGTCGGAGGGCGGTGACTCCAGCGCGCGGACCAGGTGCACCGGACCGCGGTAGCCGCCGGGCCGATAGTCCCGCAGCGCGAGCATGTCCTTGCGGTAGATGGCGAAACGGCGGCGGAGCGCGTCGTCGTCGAGACCGAACGGGATCCCTCTCGTCCGCCGAGTCAGCAGGTCCGATGTGGACATGTCGATGTCCTCAGCGGACTTTTCCGGGATCTTCAGGCCGGACTCCCGGCACAGGCCGGCGACGAATGCGTCCACAAGGGAGGATTCGACATCGGTGTTCGCGGAATCGTCCGCCAGGAACGAGTCCACCATCACGACGGCGGGCGGATCGTCGAGCTGCCTTGCCATTTCGAGCGCCACGACGCCACCCATCGACCAGCCGGCCAGTACGGCGGGCACGCCGACGGCCGCGGTAACGGCCGCGAGGTACCTGCCTGCCATGGCGGGCAGGTCCTCGACGACATCGCCTGACTCGATGGCGTAGACGGTCCGGTTCGGGAGTGCGCTGATCAGCCCGGAATACGACAGCGCGGTGCCGCCCGCGCCGTGCAGCAGCACCAGCGGTGGCGGGACGGCGCCGGTCTGTAGGCGGTGGACCAGGTCTGCTGGCCGCTGCGGACGGTGACCGGACGCCGGTTCGTCCTCGCGCATCCCGAGTTCGCCAAGCCACTCGGCGAGTGCCGCCACCGTCCGGTAGCGGAACAGCATGCTGACCGGGATCTCCACGCCGAGGGTCCGCAGCCGGTCAGCGAGCCGCAACGCGAGTAGGGAATGCCCGCCGACCTGGAAGAAGTCGTCGTGCACGCCGATGTCCTGCCGCCCGAGCACCTCCGTCCAGATCCGGGCGATCCGCTGCTCGGCACGCGTGCGGACGCGTTCACGCTCCGACCAGCGGGCGCGGGCGGGCATCGCGGGTAATGCGGGGAAGTCGAGCTTTCCGTTGGGCAGCAACGGCATCCGGTCCAGCAACACGAACGTGCCCGGCACCAGTTCCTTGGGCAGCAGGCGTCTTGCGCGGGCGCCGAGTGAAGCCAGCAACGGTTCCCCCACGTCCGAACGGCGGGCGCAGACGTACGCGGTCGGCGTACTGAGGTCGTTGAACACCGTCACGGCCGCCACGACGTCGGGGTGCTCGGCGAGCGCCGACTCGACCTCGCCGGGTTCGAGGACGACGCCGTGCACCTCGGTCGTGCGGTCGGCCTTGCCGAGCACCTCCACGGTGCCCTCCGCCCGCATCCGCGCCAGGTCGCCGGTTCGGTAGCGCCGGGATCCCGGCCGGCCGAACGGGTCGGGCCGGTAGCGGTCTGCGGTCCGCTCCGGCGATCCCGGCGTCCCGGCCGCCGCGTCGAGCCCGCCGACCGTGAGCTCGCCGGTGACCCCGAGCGGTGCGGGTTCGCCGGCCTCGGTCAGCACCTGGACCAGCAGTCCCGGCGCAGGCCGGCCGCTCGGCACGAGTCCGAGTCGCTCGCCGTGCGGCGGATCCCCGATCAGCGCGATGCCGGTGGCGGCGTTGGCATAACAGGCATGTACGGTCGCGCGCGGCAGCAGCTCCCCGGCAGTGCGGACGGTCCTCGGCCGCAGCGGCTCGCCGGAGCAGAGGATCGTCCACAAGCTACTCGAGCGTTCGGCGCCTGGTGTGGCCAGGACGGCGTCGAGCAGCCTCGGTGTCCAGTGGACGACGCGGACGTCCTCGGCCTGGACGAGTTCGACCAGGCGCGCCGGATCGGGCGCGGAGCCGCTGCCGACGGGCGGCGCAAGGACAACGGTGGCGCCCTGGCTCAGCGGCCACCACAGCTCAACGCCGAGATCCTCGTCCGGCGGCGACGAGTGCAGGACGCGACCGCCGGATCCCAACGGGAACCTCGTGCTGAGCCACGCACACTGTCGCACCAGCGACGCGTCGGTCACGAATGCTCCGGCGACGGGCCGTGTTCCGGCGCGGTAACGAGCGAAAGCCGCTCCCCCTGGCGGTGCCGGCTCGACCGGAGAACCGGCGTCGCCGGTGACCCGGTCCGTCGCGATCACCGCGATACCGGACACGGGCAACCGGTCCGCGAGCCTGCGCCGGGTGAGCACCAGCCGGGCGTCGCAGTCGCGCAGCACGTCTCGCTGGTGTCCAGGTGGCGCGCCCGGGTCCACGGGCACGCACAGCACGCCAACGGCGCGACAGGCCAGCACGGCCGCGACGAACTCCGGCGAACGTTCCAACACCAGCGCGACCGGGCCCGAAGGCGAGTCGGCGGCGCGAATCGCGCAGGCGAGTTGGGCCGACCGGGCCAGCAGATCGCGGTAGGTCCAGCTCTGCGCACCGGCCCGGATCGCGACGGCATCGGGGGTGCGTCGCGCCGCGGCCGCCACCAGGTCGTAGACACTCCCTGCGGGCTCGTCCGCGACCGGTTCCCCGGTCCCGAGTTGGACGATCTGGCGCACTTCGGCGCCTTCGAGCAGCGGCACGTCCAGCAGTCCCCGGTCCGGATCCCGCACGGCATGGCTGAGCAGGGAACGGAAATGCCCGGCCATCCGCTCGATCGTCGCGCGGTCGAAGAGCTCGCTGTTGTAGTTCCACGCGCCTTCGACCGACCCCGGCCTGCCGAACAGGTTGACCTCAAGGTCGAACCGCACGGTCCCGTTGTCCAGCGGCTCCAGCGTCCCGCCGATGCCGGGCAGAGTGACTCGTTCGTCGAATGCCGCCTGGTAGTTGAACAGCGCCTGGAAGAACGGCGAAACAGCGGGGTCCCGCTCCGGGTGCAGCAGCTCGACCAGCCGTTCGAACGGCACCGCCTGATGGCCGAACGCGCCGCCGACGGTGTCGCGGGTGCGCAGGACCGCCGCCCGCAGCGACGGGTTGTCGGCGAAGTCGCCGCGCAGCACCAGCGTGTTGACGAAGAAGCCGATCAGGTTTTCGACGTCGTTGCGGGTTCGGCCCGCCACCGGGACGCCGACGACGACCGTCGGCTGGCCACTGTAGCGCGCGAGCAGCGCGTGGAAACCGGCCAGCAGCACCACGAACAGCGTGCAGCCCTCCTGCGTGGCGAGCGCCTGCAACCGCCCGACGAGGTCGCCGGGGAGCGCCATCGGGACGAGGTCGGCGCGAACCCGGCGAACGGCGGCGCGGGGCCGGTCGATCGGCAGCCGCAGCAGGCGCGGCACCCCGCGCAGTTTCTCGCGCCAGTAGCCGACCTGCTCCTCAAGGCTGGCCGCGTCCAGCGCCTTGCGTTCCAGCCTGGCGTGGTCGAGGTATTGCAGCGGCAACGCGGGCAGCCGCGCGGCCCGCCCCTCGCGATGGGCGAGGTACTGCTCGTCGACCTCTCGGCAGAAGATGCCCGCCGACCAGCCGTCACACACGATGTGGTGAGTGATCACCACGAACAGATGATCATCGGGCCCGATCCGCAGCAGCGCAGGACGCAGCAGCGTCATGCTCGACGTCCCGGACAGGTCGAACGGTTGCGCGGCAAACCGTGCCGCCCACGCCCGTGCCGCCGCGGGCGGGTCCTGCCGGGCGCTGAGGTCGACAACAGGCAGGTCGACCGAACCGGCCGGCAACACCTTCTGCAACAGTGTGCTGTCCTTGGCGACGAACGTCGTCCGCAGGCTTTCCTGCCGCGCCACGGTGTTTTCGAGCGCGCTGCGCAGTACGGCCGGATCCAGCGGCGCGGTGATCCGGACGGCGATCGCGACGTTGTACTCCGCGCTGCCGGGCACGAGCCGGTCGATGATCCACTGCCGCCGCTGGGCGAACGACGCCGGTCCGAGCCGGACCCCTTCTCCGAGACCACCACCGGACAGCAGAGCCGCCAGCTCACGACGTCGCGCCGCGGCCGGGTCGATGGCGGTCACGGTCTCGCCTGCGGTGTCACCGGCGGAAACGCGCGGGTCGCGGCGCTGCCCACGCGTTCCCGCAGCAACTGCGCGATCTGGGCGGGCGTCGCGCGGACCAGCATCTCACGCTGGCTGATCTCGACAGCCCACTGCTCGCGGGTCCGCGTCCGGATCCTGGACGCCAGCAGCGAGTCCCCGCCCAGCTCCAGGAAGCGGTCGTCGATGCCCACCCGGTCCAGCCGGAGCAGTTCCTGCCACATCGCGACCACCCGCTCCTCGATCTCGTCCCTGGGGGCACGGTAGGCACGGCCACCCCGGGCGTCGTGCCAGCCGGCAGGCGGCAACGCGGCGCGGTCGATCTTGTCGGTCGCGTTGCGCGGCAACCGCTCCAGGATCGGGTACGCCGAAGGCACCATGTACTCCGGCAGCCGCTCGGTGAGGTACTCGTGCAGTTGACCGGCGGTTGCCGGGGCCGACAACGCGACGCAGGCAACAAGTTCGGTCCCTCCGTCGCGCCCGGTTCCCGGCACCACGGCCACCTCCGCGACGCACGGATGCCCGAGCAGCGCGCGTTCCACGTCTGCCACTTCGATCCGGTACCCCCTGATCTTGACCAGCGAGTCGATCCGGCCGCGATGCTCCAGCAGGCCGTCCTGGCGGAAACGAGCCAGGTCACCGGTCCGGTAGCGGCGGCTGCCGGGTGGGCCGTACGGGTCAGGGAGGAACTTCGCCGCCGTCGCGGCGGGGTCGCCGAGGTAGCCAAGCGACAGCTGCGGTGTACTGACCAGGACTTCGCCGACGGCTCCTGCCGGGACCGGGTTCAGGTCGGCGTCCACGAGCAGGACCCGCACGCCGGGAGTCGGACGCCCCACGGGGGGCGCGGACGCCCTGTCCTGATCCGTCGCCGTCGCGCTGGTCACCCGGCGCGGCCACGGCTGGAAGCTGTCCGCGATCATGAACGCCTCCGCGCAGCCGTAGAGGACGCCGACCTCGAACGGCAGGTCCGCGCATGCCCAGTGCCGCAACCGTTCCCCCGCCGCGGTCACCATGCGCAGCGGCACGTCCTGCGGCCACGGCAACTCCGCGAGTGCCTCGGCGACCGGCGTGACCGCCAGCACCTGCGTGATTTCCTTGGCGACGAGCCAATCCCGCAGCGCGGTCGGGTTCGCGACCGTGTCCGGCTCGGCGATGTGCAGGCTCGCGCCCGCGGTGAGCGCCTCGGCGAGGACGTAGAACCCGATCGCCGCGCTCGGCGGAATCAGCCACGCCACGCGGTCATCCGGCGTCGTCCGGTTCATCCTGGCCGCGTGCAGGCCCGCGTGCGCGAGGACCCGGTGCCCTCCGCCGATCGCCTTGGGCACGCCCATGCTGCCGGATGTCTGGACCACATAAGCGAGATCGTCCAGCCCCACCTCGACGCCGACTTCGGTGTCCACTTCAGACTCGATGTCCTGGCGGGCGCGGTCGATCAGGAGCAGCCTGCCCGCACCGTCCGGCACGTTGTCGCGCAGCCGCTCCATGCACACCGTCACGGCGGGCGGCGTCGCGCGCAGGGCCTGTGTCATGCGCGGCGCGGGTGTGCGCGGGTCCAACGGCAGGGGCAACGCGCCGAGCTTGAACGCGGCCAGCGCGGTGACCAGCCACTCCGGCGAGCGATCGAGCAGGAGCCCGACCACCGACCCCCGCCGCACGCCGTGGTGCACGAGGTGGCGGGCGAGTTGGTTGGCCCACCGGTCGAGTGCCCCGTACGTCAGCATCCGCCCGCCATCGGTCAGCGCAAGGCGTTCCGGCGAGGTCCGCGCGTGCTCCGCGACCGTGGCGGCCAGCGTCAGCGTCGGTGCTTCGCTCTCGCCCGTCCCGCCGAGCGCCAGCTCGGGCGTCATCGCGTCAGGCCTCCGCCCTCGGTGGGCGATTCCTGGCGCTCCAGCTCGTCCACTTCGTCGTCGGAAAGGCCCTCGACCTCCGCGAGCACGGCGAGCAGCTCGGCCGTTCGGGTGCTCTCCTCGGCCGTCGCCGCGCTCACCGCCGCCGCGACACCGGCGACCGTCGGCGCGGCGAAGAAGTCCGCGACCGGGATCTCGACGCCGAACACCGCGTGCACCTTCGGGATCACCCTGATGGCCTGGAGGCTGCTGCCACCGCTGCTGAAGAAGTCGTCGTGCGGGCCGACCGATGGCCTTTCCAGCAACGGCAGGAAGACCTCCTCCGCGACCCTGCGCTGCAAGGGGCTCAGCTCGGCTTCCTCGCCCCCCGCGTGGATCAGGGCGTCCTGGTCGATCGGCGGCAGCGCCCGGACGTCCACCTTGCCGCTTGCGGTCAGCGGCAGCGCGGACAGCACGGCGACCGCGGCGGGCACCATCGGGCCGGGCAGCACCGTCGACACGGCCTGCCGCAGTCCGGCCGGATCCAACTCCGCACTCGGCTTCGGCACGACGTAGCCGAACAGGATCGGCTCACCGCTGCGGTTGTGCGTCAGCACCGCGAGCGCCTGCGCCACCCCCGGTTGCGCGATCAGCGCCGCTTCGACGTCGCCCAGCTCGATCCGGACGCCGCGCACCTTGACCTGCCGATCGATCCGGCCGCCGAAGACGAGGTCACCATCGCGGTCGGCGTGCACCAGGTCACCGGTGAGGTAGCGGCGCGAACCGGGCGGTCCCAACGGATCCGGGCGGAACTTCTCGGCGGTGAGGCCGGGCTGCCCGAGGTAGCCACGTGCGACGCCGGCTCCGGCGATCGCGAGTTCGCCGGGCACGCCGGGCGGGACGAGTCGCTGCTCGGAGTCCAGCGCGCAGGCGCTGTGATTGGCCAGCGCCGCGCCGATCGGGGGTGACGCCGCCCATGTTCCCTGGCACTGCTTGGCCACCACGGTCACGGTCGTCTCGGTCGGGCCATAGCCGTTGTAGAACTGGCGCCCTTTCGCCCACCGCGTGGTCAGTTCGCCGCTGAACGCCTCACCGCCCACGAAAGCGACCCGCAGCAACGGATAACGCTCCGGTTGCAGCAACTCCATCAACGCGGGCGGCAGATCGATCACGGTGATCTCCTGCTCCACGAGGATGCGGTCCAGCGCGTCGAGCGATCGGCGCTCGTCATCGTCGGCGACGTAGAGCTGGGCTCCGCTGAGCAGCGCACCGAAGATCTCGAACACCGACACGTCGAAGCCCAGCGACGCGAAGTGCAGGAAGCGGTCTTGTTCGCCGAGGCCGAAAAGATCCTGGACGCCGTCGATGAAGGCGCTGGCGTTGCGGTGCTCGATCAGCACTCCCTTGGGGGCCCCCGTTGTGCCGGAGGTGTAGATCGCGTAGGCCAGGTTCCGCGCGTCGGCCAGTTCGGGTGGCGGTCCGGGATCCGGGCCGTCCCAGTGGACACCGTCGACGTCGATCACGTGCGGACCGTCGGGCAGCCGGTCCAGCACGGCCGACTCGCTGAGGACGACCCGCGCGCCACAGTCGGCCAGCACCGCCGCGGTCCGGTCGGCGGGGTGGGCGGGGTCGAGCGGCACGTACGCGCCACCTGCCGTCAGCACCGCGAGGATCGCCGCCACGCTGCGCGGCCCACGGCGCAACAGCAGCCCCACCGGCTGGTCCGGGCCGACGCCAAGGTTGCGCAGCTGCCGGGCGAGCCGGTTCACCCGCGCCGCAAGCTGTCCGTAGGTGACGTCGCCGGAGCGCGAACGCAGCGCCACCGCGTCCGGCCGCGAGTTCGCCCGATCCGCGAACCGTGCGTGCAGCAACTGCTGCTCCCGCACCGGCAGAACCGGCCCGGACATGTGCGCGAGGGTCTTTTCGATCTCGGCGGGTGATGCGATGTCCAGCGCGGTGTGCGGGGTCGCGGGAGCGGCAAGGCCTGCGTCGAGCAAGCGCACCCAGCGGTCCAGCAGATCGGTCATGCCCCCGGCCGTGTGCAGAGCGCGGGCGTACTCGATCGTCGCCGCGAAACCGGCGAGATCCACCCGCAGCTCGACCTCGAAGGTGCCAACGCCCGTCCATTCTGGACTGACCGTCAGCTCCAGTTCCCCAGCGCGGCGGAGCGGCGGCGACTCGTCAACGACGTCGATCCCGAGCTGTACCAACGGCAGCCGGGACGCGTCCCTCGGCGGCCGGGCCAGCGCGAGGATCTCGGCGAACGGCAGTGCCGCATGGTCGAGCGCGCCCCCGAGGGCAGCCTGCGCCCGCTGCACCAGGTCGGCGAAACCGGGCCGCCCGGACACGTCGATCCGCACGGGCACGAGGTTGCCGCAGTCGCCCACCGTCCGGTCCACCCCGGCGGGCGCCGTCGCGCGCGCCTGGACTCCGAGCACCAAGTCGTCGTTGGTGGTGTAGCGGTGCAGGACCGCGGCGTGCGCGGCGAGCACCACCGCTCGCACCGACACTCCGCGCTCGCCCGCGAACTCGCGCAACCGCCGCACGAGCCAAGGCTCCAGCTCGCGCGTGACCACTTCCGACCTGAGATCCACGGCCTGTGGTCGTGGCAACTCGGGCGCCACCTCGGTCACCTGCCAGCCGCTGAGCTCGTGCCGCCACCAGTCGGACTCGGCGGCGGCCTCGGGCCGGGTGAGCCAGGATCGCTGCCACGCCACATATTCGGCGAACGTGAGCACGTCGGCCTGCCGTTGCCTCGGAAGGACCGGCCCGCCCCGCAGTGCTTCGGCGAGGTCGTCGAGCACGAGCGACGCGGATGCGGGGTCGAAGACGAGGTAATGCGTGACCCACACCAGCACGTGCTCGGTTGCCGAGAGCCGAACGAGCCGCAGCTTGACCATCGGGCCGACCGCGAGCTCGAACCCCTCACGTACCAGCTCAGCCAAGAGCCCGGCGAGCCTGCGACGTGCGTCGGCGGGATCGAGCGCGCTCAGGTCATCGACCGGCAGGGGCAGCGCGCGGTGCGGCAGCGAAACCCGAGTGCCACGCTCGGTGCCGGTGGGAAACGCCGAGCGTAGGACCGCGTGCCGGGCGAACACCTCGCCGACGGCGGCGGCCAGCGCGGGCACGTCGACTTCGCCGCTGAGCCGATAGTGGAAGGCGAGTCCGTAGCCGGCGAGCGTGCCGAGTTCGTTCAGCAGCCACAGCTGCTCCTGACGGGACGACAGCGGTCCCGCCGCCTCGTCCTCGACGACATTCTTCAGCTGACTCAGGAACTCTTTTCGCCGATCTTCCGGAATGCTCCGCAGTCGCGTAAACAACGGACTCCGCATTGTCGACGGACTGTCTTCGGCCATGTGAAGCCCATCTGTCCGGTACCGGAATGCGTGCTACGTTACAAGCGCAAAGCAGCCGAGACAAGGGCTTCCGACATGGAATTCAACATGACAAAATCGGTTGAAGACTTTCGGATACGAGTGCGGGAAGCACTGCAAAAGGCCGAAGCAAAATCGGCGCTCGCGTCCGCATTGTCGAGAGAAGACGGTATCGATGGAGACGTCCGGCCCCTTTACCGCATTCTCGGCGACGCCGGGTTACTCGCGACAACATGGCCTCGGACTTGGGGAGGCCGCGACGCGGATTTTGTCGAATCGGTCGTGTTGATCGAAGAATTGACCAGGAACCGGGTGCCGGTCAGCCTGCACTACATCACCGTCCACATCGTCGGCTCGCTGCTGCTGGAATGCGGGACGCGGGCGCAGCAGCAGCGCCACCTGCCGCCGATGGCCCTCGGCGAGCGGTACGCGTGCATCCTGTTCACCGAGCCGGACACCGGATCGGACCTCGGCAGCGTGAGCTGCGCTGCGCGCCGCGCAGGCGACGGTTGGGTCGTCACCGGCCGCAAGCTGTACAACCTCAAGACGTCCTACGCCGACTTCGCGCTCACGCTGGTCCGCACCGACGAGCACGCCAGCCGGTACCTCGGGCTCACGCTGATGCTGATCCCGCTCGACGCCCCAGGGGTCTCGCTCCGCCGGATTCCCACGATGATCGGCGAGCATTTCCACGACGTCGAACTCGACAACGTCATGGTCGGCCCGGAGGCGGTGCTCGGCGCCGAGGGCGAGGGCTGGTCGCTGGTCAGCACGCTGTTCGCCGCCGAACGCAACGGGCTGGACTACTACGCCCGTGGGCTGCACTGGCTGGAATCCGCGCGGGAGCTGCTCTGCCGCCTGCCACCGGAGCAGGCGGCGCTGTCGGCGGCCGGGCTCGCCCGGTTGTGGGCGCGGCTGGACGCGAGCAGGCTGCTCTCGCTGCACGCCCTGCAACGGCTCGCACAGGGTCGCGCCGACGTCGCGAGCGCATCACTGGCGAAGTGGCACTGCAGTGAATCCGCGCAGCGGATCGCTTGGTGGGCGGGCGAAACACTCGACCTGACCGTCCTCGACCCGGCTGCGGAAGTCCTGGCGGCTGCCTATCGTGAGGCCGCGAGCCTGACCATCGCGGGCGGTGCGTCGGAGGTGCTGCTGGAGACGGTCGTCGGGGCCAAGCTGCTCGAGGGCTCGTCGGCCGGGGCGGTGTCGGCGTGAACCTCGACCCGGACGCGGTGCAGCTGCGGCTGGCCGAGGCGACCGCCGCCCTCGCGCGTCACGACGACGCACTCCCCCGCCTCGCCGGACTCGGTCTGTTCCGGCTCGATCTGCCGCTCGACGTGGAAGGTCTGGATCTGGGCGTCGCGGCGTCGGTCGTCGCGGGGCTGGAGTTGGGTCGCGCGATGCGGCCGCTGCCGGGCTATCGCGAGACCGTGTTCGCCGCTCATCTCCTGCACGCGGCCGGTGCGACGGAACTGCTCGCCCCTGCCGGTCGCGGCGAACACCTCATCGCCACCGTCGGCCTGCGCAGCAGTTCGACGGTCCGGCTCGACGACGAAGGCCGGCTGCACGGCGAGTCGGAGCCGCTGCCGGCGGCGCCGTGGAAGTCGGCCGTGGTGCGAGCCCGCACACCGAACGGACCGGCTCTCGTGCTCGTGCCGGTCGACGCAGCGGTCTCGGCGGGCGGCTCACGACTGTCGTTCACCGCAACCGCAGGAACACCGCTGCCCGGCATCACCGACGCCGACATCGAAGGTCATGGTGACGCCGCTTTCCTTCGGCACGCGGCTTTTCTGCTCGGACTCGCCGACGCGGCGCTCTCGCTCGCCCGCGACCACTGCCGCAGGCGGCAGCAGTTCGGCAGACCGCTGATCGACTTCCAGACCGTGAGCCATCGGTTGGCCGCGTTGTCGGCGGAGGCGGAAGGCCTTGTGCTGCTGGCGCACGAAGCCGCGTGGCGCCACGACACGGGCCTGCCCTGCGGACCGTACCCCGCACAGACCCTCGCGGCCGCCGCCGACCACGCCCTGGCCACGACCCGGCTGGCCGTGCAGCTGCACGGGGCGCGCGGCATCGTCGCAGGCGACCCACCTGAACTCGCTTATCGGCTCGCCGCTACGGAAAGCACTCGTCTCGGCACGCCGCAAGCGCTGTGGCAACTCGCCGGGTTGCGCAGGCTCGCCGGTCAGCCGGGCAGGCCGGCGGCGAACTCGGCGAGCAAGGCATCCGGCGGATCGAGGAACGTGTAGTGCTCACCTTCCAGCAGGACGTCCCGCGTCGGGCCGCAGTCAGCCCAGCCCGTCATCAGCGCGGGCGGGATCTCGACGTCCCGAGTCCAGCCGACCGCGGTCAGCGGGCACCCGAACCGCGGTGCGACATCCTTGCGGTAGCGTCGGTTCGCGTCGACATCCTCGACGAGCACATCCAGCAGCACGTCGAGGATCTCCGGGTCCGGCTCGCCGCCCGCCGCCCGCATCAGGGCACCCAGTTCGCCGGACAGCTCGTCGCGGGTCAGGCCGAGATAGCGCCCGTACGGGCCGTCCTGCGGCGCGACCTGGGACGACACGTAGAGCCGCGCAGGCGCTGGAAGTCCGGCCGTGGCAAGCCGCAACACGGTTTCGGCCGCGGGCAGCGCACCGCCGCAGTGGCCGAACAACGCGTACGGCCGGTCCAGGAACGGTCGCAGTCCCTCGACCAGGGTCGCCGCCAACTGTTCGTAGGTCCCGAAATGCGGTTCGCGCATCCGGTTCTCGCGGCCCGGCAGCTGCACCGGCACGACCTCGATCCCGCCGATCCACCGCGGCCACGCCTGGTACATCGTCGCGCCACAGCCGGAGTACGGAAAACAGAACAACCGGGCCGTCGCCGTGTCCGACAGGGAATTCATGAACCAGATCGGCCGCGTTTCCGTTGGCATCTCGCGACAATATCCCCACGCGTGCACCGCGCGCATCCGATTCGCGGAGGTAATTCGTGACCAGACCGCACGCCGACCACGGTCTCGAAGGCTCGGTCGTCATGATCACCGGCGCGGCACGGGGCATGGGACGCCAGCACGCCCTCACCTTCGCCGAGGCCGGCGCCGACCTGATACTGGGCGATTTGTGCGCACCCGTACCGGGAGCGCCGTATCCGTTGGCGACGCGACAGCAGTTGGAAGAGACCGCTCAGGGCTGCCGACGGCTGGGCGCCCATGTCGTTGCCCTGCCGCTCGACGTGCGGTCGGAGTCCGATGTGGACAAGGCGGTGGCGGCCGGTACCGCCGAACTCGGCCCGATCGACGTCCTTGTCAACAACGCGGGACTCCTCGGCCCCGGCGGTCGCCCCGCGCACGAGCTGACCGAGGCCGAATGGATGATGGTGATCGACGTCAACCTCAACGGCGTCTTCCGCTGCTCGCGGGCGGTGCTGCCGGGAATGGTCGCCGCGCGCGCTGGCGCGATCGTCAACATCGCCTCGACAGGGGGCCTGGTCGCCTTCGAGCGTTTTGCCAGCTACGTCGCGTCGAAACACGGCGTCGTCGGACTGACCAAGGCACTGGCACTGGAGTACGGCCGGTACGGCATCCGGGTCAACGCCGTCTGCCCCAGCACGGTGCGGGCCGACCCGGAACTGCACGCGCAGAGCACCGAGGGCGTCGCCGCGTCGCTCGGCAGCACCCTGTCGGAGTACGAAACCGCGTCCCTCGCCCTGCACGCGCTCCCGTCTCTGGTCAGCGCGCAGGACGTCTCGGCGGCCTGCCTGTGGCTGGCGTCCTCCGCCTCCGGCGGCGTGACCGGGTCCGTCCTCACCGTCGATGCCGGCTACACCGCCCGCTGACGCCGGCCGCGGCGCGGCCGACGTCAGCGGGCGACCGTCTAGTTAGGACCACCGATGTGAGAATAGGACCGGACCCGGGACGCGGCCGGGCCGTCGCCGAAGTGCCACGGCAGGTGCGCGTGCGGCCCACCGGCCCACGGGAGGTGCGCACCGAGGTGCACCGAAACGTGGTGGTGATGCTCCGCGTCCTTGCCGGTCCCGGCTTCGACCGGCGTCGCCTGCTTGATCTGGTCGACGGTCTTGATCCGCAGCACGGGGCCGAAGACGAACACGCCGGACAGCAACCCGACCAGACCACAGATCAGCAGAGCCTGCGCGTTGCCGAGCGACGCGCCGAGTAACCCGCCGATGAGGCCACCCAGCGCGTTGCCGCCCCAGACGAAGGTCAGCGACACCCCCGCGACGCGGCCCATCATCTGCGGCGGCGTCACCGCCTGCACCAGCGACATGATCGCGACGTTGACGGGACCGGCCTGTAGTGCCGCGAAGAACTGCGACACCGCGACGACCGCGAGCGCCGCGCCAAGCCCGGCCACCGGCAGGATCAGGTAGCCGACGCCGAGCAGCAGCGAACAGACCAGCAGCGTCGGCCCGATGCCGAGTCGCTGCGTGACCTTGCGCGAGGTGAACGCCCCGATCAGGAAGCCGATGCTGCCGAGTCCGAGGGCGAGACCGACAAGGCCAGGGCTCAGTTTGAGGTTGTCGTAGAGGTAGACGAGCATGACCGCGGAGGCCATCGACAGCGCGAGGTTGCCGGTCGCTGCCATCCCGGCGAGGTTGCGCAGGATCCTGTTCTCCCACGTGACGCGGAATCCGGTGCCCATGTCGGCGAGCGTGCCGCGCACGCCCTTGGCGGACGCGGGCGACGGCGCGGGGGGCGCCTCCTTCTTGCGAATCCCTTGCAGGCCAACGGCCGCAACGACATACGACGCCGCGTCGGCGATGATCGCCATGGTCGCGCCGAGCCAGCCGATCAGCACACCCGCGATCGGCGTGCCGGCGACCTGCGCGACAGCCTGGCTCAGCTGCAACTTGGCGTTGCCCTCGATGAATTCCTCGCGCTTGAGGATGGTCGGGAGATACGCACGGAACGCGACCTGGAAGAACACCGTCAGGATGCCCGTGAGGGCAGCGATCACGTACAGCTGCCACAAAGCGAGGACGTGGACGACGTACGCGATCGGAATCAGGGCCATCAGCACGGCCCTTGCGATGTTGGTGAACGTCATCACCGGTTTGCGTTGCCACCGGTCCACCCACACGCCGGCGAGCGAGCCGAGCAGCAGGAACGGAACCCACTGCAACGCCACGAGCACACCGACGACGAACGGCCCGGAATGCAGGGCGAGAATGGCGACCGACGGCACCGCGAGCACCGAGACCCTGCTGCCGAGCAGGCTCACGCTTTCGCCGCCCCAGAGCAACATGAAGTCGCGGTTGCGGAGCAGATTGCTCGGCGGCGGACCCGCCGGGGGCGCGGCCTGCGCTGCTTGTTGTGGGGCGCCTTCCCCTTTCGGCGCGGTCACCGGGAACCGGCGCTCTGCGCGCTCATCCGCTCGCGCAGGCTGCGCGGGCGCAGGTCCGTCCACACCTCGGCGATGTGCGCGAGACAGGACTCCTTGTCACCGACAAAGCCGTCTGCTCGCCAGCCCGCCGGTATGTCGCGGCCGTCTTTCAGCCAAATGGAGTACTGTTCTTCATCATTGATGACAACGTCATAAATTCGGCCGTCGGCAGAGTCATCCATCTCAATCACACTCCTTCGTCATCTGCGATTCCTGGTGGCTCACCATGATTCCTCCGCCTTGGCAGGGAGCACTGTGAGCAGTGCCGCCAATTGGTCCAGCATTCCCGCGCCGGTCGAGGGTTCCCAGAGGTCGGTGTTCAGTTCCAGCCCGAGGAAGATACCGCCGGCGAAGATCATTCCGTGGAAAGCCATGTCGTAGCGGGCCGTACCGTGCGACACGAAATCGTATTCGACCGCCGATCCGGCGATCCGCTCGGGCAGCCAGCCCTGGCGCTGGAGTTCGCAGGTCACGCCGAACAGCGGTGGCCGGTCGGCGCGCCGCACCACACCCGCGGCGCGCATGATCATCGGCAGCGGCAGCGATTGGTGGTCGTACGCGGCGACGAGCGCATCCCGCGCGCGCAGTACCAGATCGGCGAACGCAGGACTGCCCGAGCAGTCGACGCGCACCGGCAGCACGTTCAGAAAGCACCCGATCAGCCGCTCGGACCCTGGCATCACCCGGTTGTCGGACGGCACGCCGACGACGATGTCGGTCTCCCCCGTCAGCCGGTTCAGCAGGACGAGTACCGCGGCGGCGAAGACGGTGAACGGCGTGACACCCAGGCGCGCGGCCAGCTCGGCCACGGCATCGAAGGTCTCTCGCGGCGGCGAAGCCGAGAGGAATTCGCCCGCGAAGCTGATCTTGTCGGGCCTCGGTCTCTCGGTGGGCAGGTCGAGTTCGCGTGCGCCGCCGAGCTGACGTCGCCAGAAGGCCGTGAGGCGCGGGAGTTCGGCTCCGGCGAGGTGGCGGCGTTCCCATTCGACGTGGTCGGCGAGCCCGACCGGCAGGTCGGGAAGCCGGACTTCTCGTCCGTCCACAAGAGACTCGTACGCGTCGGCCAGTTCCGCCATGAACACCGTCATCGACACCTCGTCGGTCACGAGGTGGTGGAACGCGAGGTGCAGGTGGTGCAGTTCGTCTTCGAGGCGCAGCACGCGCACCGCGAGCAACGGCCCGGTGGTGAGGTCGAAGGCATGCCTGCCGAGCGTTGTCCGCTCCTGCTCCGCCCGTGCTCTCCGCTCGCCGGGCGGTAACTCGCGGAGGTCGATCAACGGCACGTCCACGGTCAGCGTGGCCGCGATCCGTTGCACCGGCTCGCCGTCGACCTCGGCGAACGTCGAGCGCAAACCCTCCTGATGGGCGAGCACGGCCGCGATCGCGGCACGGAACGCGTCCGCGTCGAACGCGCCACGCACGGTCATGACGACCGGGATCGTGTGCGTCAGCAGGCCTGGACTGCGCTGCTCGGCGAGCCAGATCTGTAGCTGCGACGACGTCAGCGGCAGCACCTGCGCGCAGGCTGGAACGGTCCGGGACTCGCGCTCGCTCCCGGCCAACTGCTCGAAGTCGCTCTCCGGCATCGCGGCCAGCGTGCGCAGGGAGGACTCAAGACCGGGCGAGCGTCGCTCGACGGCTTCGGCGAAGCCCCTCGGTGTCGAGTGGTCGAACAGCATGCGCAGCGGCAGGTCCACGTCCAGGAGTTCACGCAGCCGGTGCACCACCCGCGCGCAGAGCATGGAGTGGCCGCCCAGCGCGAAGAAGTCGTCCTCCGGCCCGACCTCCTCGACGCCCAACTGCTCCTGCCACGCCGACCGCACCACCGCCGTCAACTCATCAAGCTCCAGCGGCGGATCGGCAGCGGGAACGACAGCGGCACCGTTGTCCCGCAACGGGGTCGCCATCGCGAGAGGACCACACAGCGGCAGCTCCGACAGGCGCACGGCAGGATCGTCCAGCCAGGCACGCAGGCACCGGGACCAGTCCGCAACCAGCGCGGTGATCGTGTCGCCGTCGAACAGCGCGGTGTCGTACTCCACCCACGCACGCAGAATCCCGGGCCGGACGTCGAGTTCGGTGATGGTGTCGAGCCGGGCCCTGCGGCGGTCGACCTGGAACGGGACCATGCTGGCCTGCCCCAGGTTTCCCGCGGCCACCGGACGTTCGCGCGGGGTGAACAGATGCTGGATCAACACGGGCCTGCTCAGATCCCGGGCGGGCGCGGCGAGTTCGACGATCCGACGCAGCGGGATGTGTGCCCGCTCGACCGCGTCGGCGCTGCTACGCAGGCACCGCTGGAGCACAACGCCGAAAGCCGGGTTCCCGCTGACGTCGACCCGGACCGGGACGGTGTTGGCGAACTGCCCGACGAGGGGTTCCAGCTCCGAGCGGACTCGGTTGGCGGCCTGCGTTCCGACGACCACGTCCTGCTGGCCGGACCAGCGCGCGGCAACGGCCGCGAAGACCGCGAGCGACGCGACGTAGGGCGTGACATCCTCGCGGCGGCACAGGTCGAGCAGCGGGTCTGCCAGCTCGTCCCCCAGCGTGAACTCGGCGATCCGGCCAACCGTGCCCTTGCGGGCGGGCCGCGTGCGTCCCGGCAGCAGTTCCAGTGGTGGCGCCCCGGACAGCGTTTCCCGCCAGAAGTCGAGATCGTCTGTGACCAGCGGTGATGCGAGCATCGCGCGTTCCCAGGCGACGAAATCCGCGTACCGCAACGCAGGCGGACTTTCGTCAAGGCTCCTGCCGCGCAGCAGCGCTTCGTAGCGGTCGACCAGTTCGGTCATCACGATCCGCGCGGACCAGCCGTCCGACACGAGATGGTGCACGGCCAGCACGAACGCGTGGTCGTCCGGGGCCAGCGATACCAGCAGGCCGCGTAGCGGCGGGTCCTGCGCAAGGTCGCGGCGCTGGTCGACGAAGTTCCTGGCCAGCTGGTTCAGCGCGTGTTCGCGGTGCGGTTCAGGAACCGGGCCGAGGTCGTGACGGACCAGCGGCACCGCCAGCTCCGGCCGCACCCGATGCATCGGATGCCCGTCCACGACCGGGAAAACGGTGTGCAGGATGTCGTGCCGCCGCCCCACCTGCGTGAGCGCGCGTTCCAGCGCGTCCGGGTCCAGCGGCCCGTGCACTCGCACCGCCATCGCTTCGGTGAAGATGCCGCGGTCGGGGTCCAACTGCTCGGTGACCCACACCTGCTGCTGGGTTTCGGACAGCGGCACGTCGCCAGGCAGGCTCATGTGTCCTCCAGGGCGACCGCGAGCATTGCCTCGATCTCCGCGTCGGACAAACCCGCAAGGGGGTCGTCGTCAGGTTCGGCGGGCGCGGCGTCGGCACGCGCGGCCGCTTCGACGATGCCCGCCGCCATGTCCTCCAGCCGTGGTCGCTGGAACAGCATCGCCATGGCCGGTTCGACGCCAAGTCGGTCCCGGATCCGGCCGACCAGCTGGACGATCATCAGCGAGTGACCACCGAGTTCGAAGAAGTTGCTGGTGACACCCACCGCGCTGACACCGAGCAGTTCGACCCAGATCTCGGCCAGCGCGGCCTCTTCGGTCGTCCGGGGTTCGACGAGCGCCGTTTCTCCTCCTGCGGCGTTTCCCGGCGCGGGCAGGCGTTTCTCGTCGAGCTTGCCGTTGGCCGTCACCGGGAGTTCGCCGACCTCCACGACCGCGGCCGGGACCAGGTACTCGGGCAGCAGCGACCGCAACGCGCGGCGCACGCCCGCCGGGGTCTGGCCGGAATCCGCGCTGGACACGAAGTATCCGATAAGCCGGGGCGCGGCGTTCGGCCCGTCGGTCCGCACTACCACGGCGGCGGCGCTGACTCCGGGCAGCCCGGCCATCGCGGCCTGGACCTCGCCGGGTTCGATGCGCCTGCCGCGAATCTTCACCTGCCGATCGGCACGCCCGAGGTAGACGATCTCGCCGTCGCTGGTCTGCCGCGCAAGGTCGCCGGAGGCGTACATCCGAGCGCCGGGCAAGCCCGCGAACGGATCGGGCCGGAACCGCGTCGCGGTCCGCGCGGGATCCCCGAGGTAGCCGCGCGCGACACCGGTGCCGCCGACGAAGATCTCGCCCTGCACACCGACCGGCACCGGCCGCAGCGTGCGGTCCAGCAGATACATCGACAACCCCGGCGCCGGCAGCCCGACAACCGCGTCGCCGGACGCCACGTCCGCCTCGGTCAGCCGCCGGAAGGTGACGTGCACGGTCGTCTCCGTGATGCCGTACATCGTCACCAGTTCCGGTGCGCTGGCACCGAACCGGTCGAACCACGCCGTCAGCGCGCGCGGCCGCATCGCTTCGCCGCCGAACACGACGTAGCGCAGCGGCGGCAGTTCCGTTCGCGCCAGGAGCACCGCGCTGAGCTGTGAGAACGCGGACGGCGTCTGGCTGAGCACCGTCACCCCTTCGGTGCTCAGCAGGTCCGCGAAGGCGTCCGGCGCCTGCGTCGTCCACTGCGGGACGAGGACCGCGCGGCCGCCGGTCAGCAGCGCGCCCCACAGTTCCCACACCGAGAAGTCGAAGGTGCTGCCGTGGAAGACCGACCAGACATCGCCGGGGCCGACGGCGAAAAGCCGTGCCGCCGAAGCGAAGAGCCCGGCCACGTTGCCGTGGCTGACCACGACTCCCTTCGGCTCGCCTGTCGTGCCCGAGGTGTAGAGCACATACGCCGCCGCGTCGGATGAGACCGCGATCGCTGGATCGGTGTCGGGCCCGTCAACCACGTCCTCCACGAGAATCTGCGGGCACGCCGGCGGCAACCGCGTGGCAAGGCCCTCGGACGACACGACCGCGACCGCACCGGCACCTGCGAGCAGCGAGGCCGTCCGCGCCTGCGGATGGTCCGGGTCCAGCGGCAGGTACGCGGCGCCGGCCTTGAGCGTGGCCAGCGTCGCCACCACCATCGCGGTGCACCGTTCCAGACAGATGCCGACGACGTCGCCCGGCCCTGCGCCGCGCGCCCGCAGCACGTGCGCGAGCCGGTTCGCGGCCAGGTCCAACTCGGCATAGGTGAGTGCGCCGTCCGGCGCCGAAACCGCAACCGCATCGGGCCGGGCCAGCACCTGCGCGGCGAACAATTCGTTGAGCGAACGGGTTTCCGTGCCGCCCTCGGGAGCGAAGACGGGACTTGGTTCGCCCGGCGCGACCAGGTCGACGGCGGAAATCCTGGCGTCCGGCTGACGCGGCAGCTCCTCGATGAGCAGGCCGAGGTGCTTCGCCATCCGCGCCACGCTGGGCTCGTCGAAGAGTTCCTCGTTGTACGGGAGCACACCGGCGACGTCGCCATCCTGCACCCAGAGCTCCGCCATCAGGTCGAAGTGGCTCGCCGAACCGTCGAGCCCGAAGTTCTCGGTGCGCGTGCCGGCGAAACCGGGCGGTCGCGGCGCGTCGTCGCGCAGGCTGAACGAGGTCTGGAAAATCGGGGTGGTGCCGAGGTTCCGCTCCGGCTTCAGCTCGTACACCAGTGCCTCGAACGGCACATCCTGGTGCCGATAACCCTCGAGCGACGCGGTGCGCACCCGATCGAGAAGTTCGCGGAACGTCGGGTCGTCGCCAACCGCGATACGCAACGGCAGCCAGTTCAGGAAATAGCCGATGAGCGGTTGCAACTCGGTTCTGCCTCGGCCCGCGATCGGCACGCCGACGACGACATCGTCCTGACCGGAATAACGGGCCAGCAACGCGACATACGCGGCTAGCAGCGTATGTCGCGTTGCTGGCCCGTTATTCCGGTCAGGACGATGTCGTCGTCGGCGTGCCGAT
>DASYBO010000408.1:0-12254 GCA_036500685.1 Pseudonocardiaceae bacterium
TTCCTCGACGACACCTACGTGAAAGTCGCCGGAGCGTGGATCTAGCTGTATCGAGCGACAGACCAGTACGGGCAGATCATCGACGTCCAGGCCTCACCCAAGCGCGACCTGGCGGCCACCCGACGGTTCCTCACCCAGACACTCGGACACACGCCACGGCCCAGCGAGGTGAGCACCGATCGCCCACCGGCCTACCCCCGCGTGCTCGACGAGCTACTGCCCGCCGCGCACCACGTCACCGAGCAGTACGCCAACAACCCGATAGAAACCGACCACGGCCGGTTGAAATCCCGGCTACGACCGATGCGCGGGCTCACAAGGCTCCGCTCAGCCCGGGCGATCAACACCGGTCATGCCTCGTCCAGAACCTGCGCCGCGGCCACCACGAACTCGGCGTCGACACCAACCCCCGACATCAGCTCGCCGCGGTGTTCACCGAACTCGCGAAGATCACGTGACAGGACGACGGCGCATCAGACCAGCCTGCCCGACCTCCGATCCATCAACGCAACAGTGCCACATCGGCGGGAAGAGCGACCACGTTGTCGACCCTTGAGGTCTGATCCAGCTTCCGCACAGACGGCCTTGTCGGCGTTTTTCCCGACCCGATCTCCCTTGTTCAGCGCAGTCCTAGGCGAGGTTGTGCAGCTCGCACAATCCGACGGAGACCGTGGTGATATCGCTCGCGGGGCGGTCCTTCAGGTCGCGCAGCAGGGCGTGGTAGCGCTCGACCGCGGACTCGCGGTCCCGCAGCCACGCCCGCGGGGGCGGGTTGCTGTCATCCCGGCCGGTGGTGCGCAGCACTTTGCCGGTCAACACGATGTGTTCGCGGTAGAGAGCCTCACGCAACCCGATCCGGGCCTGGTTGCTCCACCGGTCGCCGCGGGGCAGCGCATTGATCCGCTTGCGGATCCAGTCGATCTGCAGCTGCTCGCCGAGCTCGAAATAGGTCGTCGCGCACTCCTCGACCGACCGGTCCAGCCGCTGTGCCGCATGGACGATGTCCAGACCGGAGAACAGGTGGTCGAAACCCGCGACCGTGTCAGCCAGCCCGTCCGGTACGCCGTCCTCGCGCAGTGCGCCAGCCCGGGACTCGTGCTCCGCCCGGCCCCGCTCGGCGAGCAGCTCGGGCAGCCGCCGCGCTACCGTCCGCAGGCCGGGCGCGAACATCGACACCGTCTCCTCGAGGTCCATCGGCACGTCGGCGTTGCGCAGCAGCCACCGTGTGCCTCGCTCCACGAGTTTGCGCAGGTCTAACAGCAGCCCGGTCAGGGTCCGGGCGTTCAGCTGTTGGCCGGAGGTGAGGATTTCATTCCATAGCGTGGTGGCATCGAACATGTCCGTCGCTGTCACCAGGCGCCGGACCACCTCGCACACCGACTGGCCGGTCTCCTCGATCATGCGGAACACGCACGATGTGCCGGCCCGGTTGACCGAGTTGTTGGCGACCCGGTTGGCGATGATCTGTCGGCGCAGCGGGTGGTCCGGCAGCCGCGAGGAGAAGCGCTCCCGAACTTGCGTCGGGAAGTACGCGCTCACCACATCCTGTAGATAGGGATCGTCGGGTATCTCGGAGTCGAGGATCGCGCCGTAGACCATCAACTTCGTGTAGGCCAGCAGCACGGCGGACTCCGGAGCCACCAGACCACCCTCGGCCGCCCCGTGCTCGGCCAGCTCCTCATCGGCGGGCAGGTACTCCAGCTGGCGGTCCAGCACCTGGTGGTCCTCGAGATAGCGGATGTAGCGGGCGTGCACGTCGCGCATCGGGCCGGCCTGCCACAGGGAGTTGGCCAGCGCGAGGGTCTGTTCCCGGTTGTCGTCGAGTACCAGCTCGGTGACCTCGTCGGTCATCTCCTTGAGCAGTTCGTCACGCTGCTCGGTGGTCAGCTCGCCGTCCGCGACGACCTGGCTGAGCAAGATTTTGATGTTGACCTCGTGGTCGGAACAGTCGACGCCGGCGGAGTTGTCCACCGCGTCGGTGTTGACCAGGCCACCACCCCGGGCGTACTCGACCCGCGCCCGCTGGGTCAACCCGAGGTTCCCGCCCTCACCGATCACCCGGCACCGCAGTTGCGCGGCGTCCACCCGGACCCCGTCGTTGGTGCGGTCGTCCGCGTCGGTGTCACGCTCGTCGGTGGCCTTGACGTAGGTTCCGACCCCGCCGTTCCACAACAGGTCGACCGGGGCCCGCAGAATTGCCTTGATCAGATCGCTGGGCGCCATCCGATCGGCGTCGACCTCGAGCAACGCCTGGACCTGCTCGGAGAGCCGGATCGACTTGTGGGTACGCGGGAACACCCCACCACCGGGGGAGATCCTCGACTCGTCGTAGTCGGCCCACGAGGAGCCGGACAGCTCGAACAGCCGCCGCCGCTCGGCAAACCCGGTCGCCGCATCGGCGCCCGGGTCGAGGAAGATGTGCCGGTGGTCGAACGCGGCCACCAGCCGGATGCCCTCAGACAACAGCATCCCGTTGCCGAACACGTCGCCGGACATGTCGCCGATCCCGGCCACGGTGAACTCGTCGCGCGCTACGTCGACGTCGAACTGGCGGAAGTGGCGCTTGACCGACTCCCAGGCGCCCCGGGCGGTGATGGCCATCTTCTTGTGGTCGTAGCCGGACGAGCCGCCGGAGGCGAACGCGTCACCCAGCCAGAAGCCGCGCCGCACCGAGATGTCGTTCGCAATGTCGGAGAACGTCGCGGTCCCCTTGTCGGCGGCGACCACCAGGTAGGTGTCGTCCTCGTCGTAGCGCACCACGTTCGGCGGCGGCACCACCACCTCGCCGTCGAGGTTGTCGGTGATGTCCAACAGGCCGGAGATGAACGTCGTGTAGCAGCGCACGCCCTCTTCCCTGAGCTCGCCGCGGTCCATGCCGGCCGTGGGGCGCTTTACGACGAAGCCACCTTTCGCGCCGGTCGGCACGATGACCGCGTTCTTGACGTGCTGCGCCTTCATCAGCCCGAGGATCTCGGTGCGGAAATCCTCCATGCGGTCCGACCAGCGCAGCCCCCCGCGAGCGATCGCGCCACCCCGCAGATGCACGCCCTCGACGTGCGGGGAGTACACGAAGATCTCGAACGCCGGATGCGGCAACGGCATGTCCGGCACCTGGGAAGGGGCGACCTTGAACGACAGGTAGGGCTTCGGCACGCCGCCGTCGGAGTCGTCGCTCTGGAAGTGGTTGGTCCGCAACATCGCCTGGATCGCGCCGAGGAACCGCCCCAGGATGCGGTCCTCGTCCAGGCTCTCCACCGCGTCCAGCTCGGCCTCGAGCTGTTTGACCAGCGACTCCGGGTCGCGGCGGTGCTCCGGGTCGAACCGGGCGGCGAACAATCCCACCAGGTGGGCCGCGATCGACGGGTTGCGCGTGAGACAGTCCTGGATGTATGCCTGGCTGAACGGGCTACCGGTCTGGCGCAGGTACTTCCAGATCGCCCGCAGCACCACGACCTCGCGCCAGTCCAGGCCCGCGAGCAGTACCAGCCTGTTGAACCCGTCGTTCTCCGTCGCGCCCCGCCACGCCTGGGCGAACGCTTCCTGGAACGCGCCCTCCCGGTCGGGTTTGACGTCCTCGGGCAGCTTGAGCCCGAAGTCGTAGATCCACACCGGGTCACCCTCGCGCGGCGTCACCGCGAACGGTCGCTCGTCGAGCACCCAGACACCGAGGTTCTCCAGCAGCGGCAACGTCTCCGACAGGGACATCGGCGCGCCCGCGCGTAAGATTTTGAACCTGGTCGTGCCGTCCGGTCCGGTGTCCGGCCGGTAGAGGGTCATGCCGAGCGCGGTGTCCGAGTCCAGCCGTTGCATCCGCTCGATGTCGGCCACAGCGGCCCGCGCGGAGAACGCCTCCTGGTAGGAGATGGGGAAGGCGTCGCGGTAGCGGGCGTGGCGCCGGGGGCCCCGCTCCTCGCCGTACCGCTCGATCAGCGCGTTGCGCAGCTCCAGCTCCCACGGCCGGCTCGCCCGCGCCAGCTCGGCCTCGAGCTTCGCGACGTCCAGCTTCGGGTTGGCATCCGGCGGGAGCCACACCACGAACAGCACACCCGCCATCGTGGAGCCGCCGAGGCGGACGCTGTGCTCGACCTCGGTCCCGCCCAGTGCCTCGCACAGGATCCGCTCGATCCGGGTTCGGACCGTGCGGTTGTACCGCTCACTGGGCAGATACACCCAGCAGTTGTAGAACCTGCGGAAGATCTCCCGGAACGGGTAGAGCCGGACCCGCCCCCGTGCAACCAGGTCGGAGGTCAGGTGCGCGAACTCGTTGATCAGCTTCTTGGGGGTCTGGAAAGCCAGGTCGCGGGGGGCGGTGTCGAGCATCTCGGCGAGCGCCTTCTCGCTGTGGCTGCCCGGCGGGAAGCCCACCTCGTCCAGTGCCGCGCGCATCTTGCTGCGCAGCATCGGAATCTCGAAGCAGCTCATCCGGTAGACCCGCCGCCCGTAGAGGCCGACGAACCGCCGCTCGCCGATCACCGTGCCCTCCGCGTCGAAGAACTTGACACCCACGTAGTCCATCCGCCCACCGCCGTGCACCGTGGCGCGGGCGTTGGTCTTGGTCAGTATCAACAGGCTCGGCTCACGGGCCACCCGGGCCGCCTCGCCCGACAGGGACTTGCGCCGAGGCGCGTCTGCGGCGTCCTCGCGCAGGATGCCCAGCCCCGACCCGGGCACCGCGCTCAGCACGTCGGTGCCGTTCTTCCTGGTCAGCTCGTAGTCACGGCTGCCGAGGAAGGTGAACCGGTCGTCGTCGAGCCAACGCAGGAACTCCGCCGCCTCCGCGACCTCGTCGCGGTCCAGCGGCGGCGGGTCCTGCTCAAGCTGCTCGCCGGTCCGCTCGACCCGCTCGCGCATGGCGGCCCAGTCCCGCACCGCCGCACGCACATCATCCAGCACCTCGCGCAGCTCGGCCACCAGCTGGTCGAGGCGATCCCGCTCACTGACCCGGTCGACCTCGAAGTGGACCAACGCCTCGGGTTCACCCCCGTCGCGGGCCCCCGGCTCGGCCACGCCGGTGAGGCCACCGCCCGGGTCCCGCCGAATCCGGACGATCTGGTGGACCGCGACGTGGATGCCCAGCTCGTGCCGGTTCAACAGCAGGATCAGCGAGTCGACGAGAAACGGCATGTCGTCGGTGACGACCTCGACGACGGTGTGCGAGGAGCGCCAGCCATCGCGCTCCCGGTCCGGGTTGAACATCCGGACGTTCGCCTGCCGGGCCTCCCGCCGCTGGGTGAACCGCCAGAGCGCGACCGGGGCGCCGCAGACATCGCTGGCCTCACGGCCGTACACGTCGTCCGGGTCGACCGCGTCGAGGTAGGCCCGGATGAACCGCTCCAGGTTGGCCGACTGGCCACAGTGCTCCAGGGCCATCGAGACCACCGTCTCGACCAGGTCGCCGCGTAACCGCCCCAACCGCCAGGTCATGCTCGACCGATCACCCACGCCATCTCCACCACAGCCCCGTTGCCACGGCAACCGCAGCCTACAAGCGCGGGCGCCACACCACCGAAACACACCCCCTCGCCCCTTTTTCTGACCGGGAGCGTGACTCGAGTTGGGACATCTCGTTTTGCACGGCACCGCCACCGGTGATCCTGTCCAGGAACGCGAAGCCGATATGTTCGCCGCGGAGCTCCTCACCCCGCGCAACAGCATCCTGCCCAACCTGCCCCGGCGCGTCGATCTGCGGCGTCTCGCCGATCTGTCCCGCGTCTGGGGCGTGTCAGTGCACTCGCTGCTCTACCGATGCCGGGAAACCGGTCTGCTGTCCGACACGGCCGCGAGCCGCGGCTATCAACGGCTGCGCGGGCTGCAGGAACAACCGGGGTTCGCGCCGCGGTCGATCGCGGACTTCCCGACCGAGCAGCCGAGCATGCTCAGGCAGACATTCGAGGTCGCCGCTCAATCGGGCCTGACGCTGAAGTCGCTCAGCGCTCAGCTGGGTTGGCGGACAGCCCGCTGCGAAATCCTGCTCGGTATGCCCACGACGAAGCCGACCCTCGAGCTCGTTGTCGACTGACCCGACGTCACCGCGACAACTGCTGACCCTGCTCATAACGGAGCCTCATGAGAACGACGAACAGCCGAGCCCTGTTCAGCGGAAGGGAACTGCGCGAGCACTTGGCGCGCGTCATCGCGTCGAGCAGGTCCTGCTCGACTACGACGTCGACCATCTCCCGCTTGCGCCGGAGGCCGACATCACGGCCTACCTTGTCGGGCTCGGCACCGCCGGTGAACTGGTGCTGCACCGCGAGCAGGCGCACCAGTTCGACCTGCAAGAGATCACCAAGATCACCAAGGGCGCTGCGACCGATGCGCGGGCTCACACGGCTCCGCTCAGGGGCGGCACCTGACTGCGTCTGCGTCAACGCAACAGTGCCGTCAAGATCCTGCAGTCCATCCCATGGTCAGCGATCTTGAAACGACCGTGCCGCGCTCGGTGGCTCACAGCGCGGGGCGGTCGTGGCAGCTAGAACGTGGGCGGATGTTGTCCACGTAGTCCTCAACGGTCTCAACCGCCCAGGCCATCACCGAGGCGAGGTGCTCGGCCAGCAGGTCCGACGTCGGCTTGAGCGCCGGCAGCGCATTCAGGTCGCGGTGCTCCAGTTCCTGATCGAGATAACCGGCCAGCGCGGTGCGCGCGGCTTCAAGTCGTGATCACTGAACCTTTCCAGTTGGTGGCTTTGATCACCCGGCCCTCAGTGCGCTCGCAATCACGTTCGGTGACCGGTAACCGAACCGGCCGGAAGTGCTCCACCACGGTTTCTAGGTTACCGACCAGTAGTAGCTGTGGCGCTCCGCGACGCCGTGCGTAAATAGTGGCGCGCCGGGAAGAGCTTTCGTGTCGGGGAGGTTCTCCTGTTCGGATCAGGACCGATATGAACGGAGGAACAGCGGGCGTACATGGTTGATTTCCCTGCAGTTCGATCCGCCTTCGTGCTCGCGGAGGTTGTGCGGTGGGCCAGGGGGGTTGGCTTGGTGACCAATGTCCAAGAGGAGCAGCGGCTGGTCGCGATGCGGCTGGAGATGCTCGCCGGCCGCGCCCTGCCTCGGGGCGACGCACGGGACGTGGCGTTGACGGCCCAATGGGCGGCGTTCATCTGCTGGGTGGACGACTCGGTCGATCGGCGGGACCCGGGTGTGGCCGCGGGCTCGACGCGAAGGTTCATCGTACCGTTGCGCAGGGTGCTCTCGGGTGACGCGGTGGTGCCCACCGAGGCGGAGCCGTACGCCGAGGCACTGCGGGGCCTGTTGGAGCGCACGACCAGCGGGATGTCTTCCCGCTGGCGGCAGCGTTTCGCGGCGGACTACGTCGACTTCCTGGATGCCACCGAGGAGGAACTGGCGCTGCGCCGAGGCGGAGCCCGGCTGGCGCTGGCGGACTACGTTCAACTGCGCCGCCGCACCATCACCCTGCTGCCCATGCTGGACATCCTCGAACGCACCGGTCACGCCCTTCTGGTGCAGGACGCGCGGGTCGACGACCAATTGGCCGACCTGCGTCGGGCAGTGGCCGACATCGCGGGCTGGGCCAATGACCTTGCCTCGGGGTCCAACGACGCGGCAGCCGGACAGGACAACCTCGTGGCGGTGGTCGCCAGGGAGCACGGTTGCCCCATCGTGGAGGCCCGCACGCGGGTGCTTGCCATGATCGAGCGGCGCCGCGCGGGCTTCCGCGCTTCGGCGGCTGCCGTGCGTGCCACTCCGGGCCTACCAGGGCAGTGTGGCGAGGACGTGCGCCGTTACGTGGATCTGGTGGCCGCGTTCATGGAGGCCACCGTGCATTGGCTCGCCAGCACCGGACGTTTCACCCCAGGACCGCGGCCAGGTGGAGAACCGGAGTCTGATGAGAGCTGTATCTTCACGCACTGAACTGTCCGCTTGGTCTCCCGGCGAGCTGCCTTTTGGTCTGCGGCCGGCGTCAACCATGCTGCGTGACCACCTGCTCGACCGGGTCGACCAGGACGGTGCGCTACGCGACCCGTGCCGCAGCCGCGTGCTGGAATCCGCCCTGTTGCTGGCGCTGTTGGATCGAACCCAGTTCGAACCGAGCGCCCGCAGTCGACTGGCCGCTTATCTGTCCGGCCACCACGACTCCCCGACACCTTTGGACCGCGTACTGGCGCGCACTGTGCTGCGGAGCCGATCGCCCGTCGATGACCTATTTGACGTGGATGAGTTCCTCGCTGAGGCCCCAGACTTCACCGGCGCGCGCAAGCGGGCTCTTCTGCAGGCGATCTTGCTACCTCTCGGCGCACCCGTCACCGACAACATTCCAGATCCGGACGCCTTCTCTCTGGAGGGCCTGCATATATGGGCGCGTGTCCAGGTCACAGCGGTCAAGATTATTCTCGCCCACGCGTACGGCAGAACAAGCAGCATCCAGGGCTCGGACCTGGCGCTGCTGCACAGCACTCAGCGGACCGGCACGGTGTGGGAGGGCAACTTCCTGATCCACCTGTCAGTCCTGCACGCCCTTGCTCCACTGCCCGGCGAGCAACGCCTGGTCGCCGACGGCATCCGCACCGCGCTGGAGCACCAGCGGGCCGACGGCGGGATACCGTTCATCCGCGACGAAGACACCTGGGTCACCGCCACCGCCGGGCTCGCCCTGCACGTCGCCGGTGCCCCCCAACCGGTTCTCGACGCTGTCGCCCATCACTTGTTGGCCCTTCAACGGCCTGGCGGCGGCTGGTCCTACACCGAAACGGCCCGGCTCGAGGACGCCGACTGCACCTCGGTGGCCGTCGAGTTCCTCCACCTCACCGGCCCCGACACCCACCTCGGACCGATCCGCCGCGGTATCGCCGCCCTCCTCGCCTTGCGCAACCAGGACGGTGGCTTTCCCACCTACCTGGCCGGCGCACCGTCCGAAGCTTCGATGACCGCAGCCGTGGCAAACGCTCTGAGCACCCAGGGTGCTGCCCTGCATGCCGAGGTAAGCTCGGCCTTAGCCTTCATCGCGACACAGCAACGGCGGGACGGGTCATTTCCGCCGGACTGGAGCAGCAGCCGGATGCACACTGTCTTCCGAGCAATCCTCGCCGCTGCCCGGCTACCGGAAGCCGGAGCGCTCGACACCGCCGCGCAACGCATCACCCAGCACGCTACCCGCCTGGTGTGCAACAGCCAGAACGCCGACGGTGGTTGGGGGCAGCAGGACGGCCACCCCAGCGATGCCCTGAGCACCGCCTACGCCCTCATCGCGCTGGCGAACACCGACTGTGACCCCGGCCCGATGAGTCGCGGCGCGGCCCGACTGCTCACCTGGCAACGTACCGACGGATCCATCGCCGGCATACCGGACTCGATCGGCCCCCGCCCTTTCACCTTCTCTGTGCCGATCCTCGTCGACATCTTCACCCTGCTCGCCCTAGGACATCTCACCCAGCGCATCACTCACTCCCGCTAGCCCGCCCAGTCGAGTGGAAGGACATGCACACCGTGAGCCACCGCCGTCGTATCCCGTTGCTGTACCGCGCCTACGCCCTAGCTCCGGGTCTGGTCCGGGCCCTGGCTGCGCGCGGCGGCTCGGCCCGCCGTGATTTCACAACTCCGCCGGCCCGCTCGAACGGCCGCCTGCGGCGCATACTGAACAAGGTCGGCCCCACTCGCGCAGCCGGAGCGGTGATGCGCACGGTGATGATGCCGATCGACATGGCCCTGCTGCGCCGCACCACCGGGCGGCTGAGCGTGGGCCGCGCGCTGGGACTGCCCTGGCTGCTGCTCACCACCACCGGCGCCCGCTCGGGCCAGCCACGGCAGGTGCCGCTGTTCCACGTTCCCTATGCCGACGGATTCGCCGTGGTCGGCTCGAACTTCGGCCGAGCCCGTCACCCAGGCTGGACGGCCAATCTGCTACGCCACCCCCGGGCCACGGTCACCTTCGACGGCCGGGTGCTGCCCGTCACCGCCCGCCTGGCCAGCGGCACGGAACGCGAGCAGATCTGGCACCTCATGCTCGCCGTATCCCCCGGCTATCAGACCTACGCCCGGCGAAGTGGCCGGGATCTCCGTATTTTCCACCTGCAACCGGCATCCGAAAAGGACCAAACAACCCAACAGAGCCCGGCGAACACTCGAACTGGGAGCACACCGATGATCGGTGTCGGCCGGAAAGGGTAGCTTGATGTCCAGCATTCCGCTCTCCGCGTTGGACGCCCACCAGATCGGCGTCACAGTCACGCTCTAGGCCCCGCCTGGCGCGAAGGGAAGACCCGGTCAGGGCACATGATGCCGTGGCCGAATATCCGCCGCGCGTAGTTCGGTGAGCGCGGCCGTCATGACGTTTTCGGCGGGTCGTTGTTCTCCGCGCTCTCGGAGAGTCCTTCCAAGAGCGCGTGCGCTTTCCCCATGGTATCCGATGCCATGCGGGTTTTCGCAGATCGGCTTCCAGTTTGTTGTTGCGGCGGCGCAGTTTTTCCAACTCGAGCTGCTCAGCCGACTTCCTGGCCGGCTTTGCCGATACCCCGGGCGGCGTCGTCGCATGATCCGGCGGTCGACCGGCGGTCAGCACACCCGCGTCCCGAGCCCTCGCCCATTCAATGACGTGCGAAGAATACCGGCCCTCCACGGCGCGGGATCGCGCCCTACTCGCCAGTGGGCGCGTTCTCGTACTCGGTGACGATCGCCCACTTGCACTCCGGGCTGAACACCCGCCGCGACGGCCGCGGCGCCGGGTCAGCACCACCACCGGCAGCGACGCGGCGGGGGCTGGGACTGCTTCTCAGACGGTGTGGACACGTACACCGGGATCTCCGATCCCACCCCCGGTCAGGAACCCCGTACTCACACGAGGTGTCTCACCTCAGTCTGACCAAAGAGGGCCCGCGCGTTCCCGCAGCTGCCGCGGATACCTCGACCGTCCAGCCATGACCTACGTCCTCACTCAAGAGCGGAATCTTGTGGGGCAAGTATCGCCGATGGATGCACCGCGGCCGAGATCGCTCTCGCTAATCAGCTGCACCAATTACTCCGCGATACTGCCGAATCGTGAGGGAAGAACTGTTGCTGCGCTGCAACGGAATAGCCGACGTAGCGACGTTGGAGTCCCATAACCCGAGGTAGATCGACCAGCCGGCAGGGATGCGCTTACTCGGTTGCGCGGGCGGCGAGGTAGGGCTGCCAGTTGCGGGCGACGTGTCTGCTCCAACTCGTCGCGGCGGTGATGCTGAGGTCGAGGAGTTCGGCCAGGACGGGCGCGGGGAGGTCTTGGGCGAGGGGTGGCGCGGGCGGTGTTGCGGCTGGCCTGGACGGGGATGCCGTGTGCTCGGAGTTGGCGGGTGAGGCCCTGCGGGTGAACCGGGTGGCTGGGGCGGCGGCCCGGGAACAGCAGCACCGGGGTTGTCTGTGATGGATCGGCGTGCCGGCGACGCCGCTGTTGGGCGAGCTCGACGATCAGCGAGGCCAGCCTGGGCGGAATGACCAGTGGTTTGTCGGTGAGGTGGAGGAACGTTTTGCCGCCGACGGTGTGGATGTCTTGGTCGGTGAGGGCTGCAACACGCGGGATGGTGAGTCCGAACAGGACGACAAGGCTTCCGGCGATCTTGAGCCGTGTCGGTGTTGTCGGGTCGGTCAGGCAGCGGCGTAGAACCTCGGTGCGCTGGGCGTCGTCGAGGAACACGTGCGGGTCGGACTTGGTCGGGGTCTGGATGTGCAGATACGGCGCCAGCTGATGCGCTGTGGCCCATTCGCAGAACAGCCGCAGCGCCACGCGGCGGCGGCCGGATGTGGTCGGCAGGTATCGGTCCATGGTCGGCTGGGTGATGTCGGCGAGCGCGGTGCCGTCGGCGTCTAGCCAGGTCAGCAGGTCGAGAGCGGCGCGGATTTTGCCTCGGGCGTGCTCGGCTGTCCCGGGGGTGAATGGTGTTGTGGGGGTGAGCGCGGCGCGTTTGCGGGCCAGGACCGACCAGCGGGCATAGGCCAGGAGTGGGTTTCTGACGTGGGGGGTTGGTTGGCGACGAGCCGTCGCAGCCACGGCTCGAGGTGCTCGAGGTGCTCGATCCGCTCGGGTAGTGCTCCGACGTGCACGAGCAGCGCGCGCAACGAGTTCACGGACGGGCTGGGTGGGGCGGAGTCGAGCAGGTTGTCCCGTACCGGGTTTGATGGAGACCGTCAAGCCAGGAGGAGTATGTGGCGATGGTGGCGCCGAGGAAGTATCCCGATGAGCTGCGGGAACGTGCGGTCCGGTTGGTCCGTGAGGTGAAGGCCGAGCCGGGCGCGAGTGGTAAGGGCGCGTGCCGGCGGGTTGGTGA
>DASYBO010000409.1:0-2222 GCA_036500685.1 Pseudonocardiaceae bacterium
ATCTGGAAACCACCACAGATCCCCAGCACCGGCCGGCCGGCCGCGGCCCGGTCGGCGATCGCGTCGGCCAGTCCCTGCTCATGCAGCCAGCGCAGGTCATCGACGGTGGCTCGGGTTCCGGGCAGGATCGCCAGGTCGGCCTCGGCGACCTCGCCAGGGGACGTGGTCCAGCGCACGAGCACGCCCGGCTCCTGTGCGAAGGCATCGACATCCGTCGAGTTGGAGACTCTGGGCAGGGTGACGGCGGCGATCCGCAGCGTGTGCCGACCGAGCGGAGGTCCACCGGACGCGGTTTCGTGCCACAGGCCAAGGGAATCCTCGGCATCGAAGGCCACGTCCGGCAACCAGGGCAGCACGCCGAGGGCCGGTCGTCCGGTGAGCCGGTGAATCATGGCGAGGCCGGGTTCGAGCAGTGCGGGCTCGCCACGGAACTTGTTGACCACGAACCCGCCGATCAATGACTGGTCCCGCGCGGACAATAGGGCCACGGACCCGAAGAAGGACGCGAACACGCCACCGCGGTCGATGTCGCCGACGAGCACGGTGGGCACGTCCCGTGCGTCGGCCAGGCCCATGTTGGCGATGTCGCCGGCGCGCAGGTTGATCTCGGCCGGACTGCCCGCACCCTCACAGATCACCACGTCGAACCGGTTGGCCAGATCGTCGAAGGCAGCCAGCGCGACCTCCCGCAACGTGGTGTGCAACTGGCGGTAGGACAGCGCGGTGCAGCGCAGGTGCGGTCGGCCGAGCAGCACGACGTGGCTCACCCGGTCGCTGCCTGGTTTCAGTAGCACCGGATTCATCGCGGCCTCCGGTTCGACACCGCACGCCATGGCCTGAATCGCCTGGGCTCGACCGATCTCGCCGCCGTCGAGCAGCGCGACCGAGTTGTTGGACATGTTCTGTGCCTTGAACGGCGCGACCTTCACGCCCCTGCGCGCGAGCCAGCGACAGATTCCGGCGGTGAGCAACGACTTGCCCGCGTCGGAGGAGGTACCGGCGACCAGCAGCCGTCCGGTCATGTCACCGCCCGCGCGGCGGACAGGGAGAGCCAGGCCATGGCGCGAGCCTTTCTCGGGGTGTCCACGCCCCTATGGCGAAAGGGTTCGACGGCGTGCATGTCCTGGCTTCCGGGTCGAGGCCCCATCGGCGCGAACTCGCGAAGAGTCCTGGCCTGATCGGGTTCGCTCCCGGTTACAGTGGCGGGACCGCGTCGGATTCGCACCGACTTCCTCCACTGCCGTCGCTATCACCTGCATCGCACCACACGGTCGACCTGGCGTCAACACCGGCATCCGGGCACTGGATACCGACCGGCCCGCGACCTATGATCCGGCCATGTCCACCGAGCCGCCCGTGAACGGTGTTGCCGCGCAACGAGTTCGCGCGGATTCCTGTCCGGGGGCACTCGCCCTGCACACGGCCGAGGACGGACTGCTCGCCCGCGTGCGGCTGCCAGGTGGGCGGGTGTCGGCCGCGGCGCTACGTGCGCTCGCCGCGATCGCCGAGGACCTCGGTGACGGCCGGCTGGAGCTGACCTCACGCGCCAACGTGCAGATCCGTGGTCTCGTCGCGGAAGCCGGCACCGAACTGGCCGCGCGACTGAGCGCGGCTGGACTGCTGCCCGCACCGCGGCACGAACGAGTCCGCAACATCATCCTCTCACCACTGTCCGGCGTGGACGGTGGTGGCCGAGCCGACATGAGCGACCTCGTCGACGAACTCGACCAGGCGCTCTGTGCCCGGCCGCGGCTGGCCGAACTGCCCGGGCGCTTCCTGTTCGCCATCGACGACGGGCGCGGCGATCTCCTCGGCATCGACGCCGACATTCGGGTCACCGCACTCGACCGGCACCGGGTGCACGTCTGGCCCGGCGATGTCGTGCTGCCCCGCGCACGGGCGGTGGCGGCCGTCATCGCGCTCAGCGAAGCGTTTCTGGACGAACGAGCCGCGCAGACGCGCGACAATGCCTGCGCGGCCTGGCGAATACGCGAACTGGCCGGTGGCGCAGCGGTCGTCGCCGAACGCGCCTTCGCCGGGCAGACGCTCCCTTCGGTCGGCCTACCGCGCACCGATCCGACCTTGTCACCGATCGGTCGGGTCGGCGTGCGAGCGCTGGTGGTGTTGCCGCCGCTGGGCCGACTGGACAGCGGGCAGGCACGCACGGTCGCGGACCACTGCGATCCGGCCGGGGCGCGGGTCACGCCGTGGCGCAGCCTTGT
>DASYBO010000410.1:0-5504 GCA_036500685.1 Pseudonocardiaceae bacterium
GACCTACGCCGAACTCACCGCCGACGTGGCCGCGATCGCGGCGCGACTGGCCGTGCATGGCGTCGGCCTCGGTGACCGGGTCGGCGTGCGCCTGACCTCGGGAACAGCCGAGCTGTACCTGACCATCCTGGGTGTGCTGGCCGCCGGCGCCGCGTATGTCCCGGTCGATGTCGACGATCCGGACGACCGGGCCGAAATGGTCTGGAAACAGGCCGGTGTATGCCTTGTCGCGTCGGATGGCGGCGAATTCACCCCCTACCGCCGGCCCGGGGGAGTGCCCGGCCGGGCGAAACCGGGCGACGACGCGTGGATCATCTTCACCTCGGGCTCGACCGGGGCGCCCAAGGGAGTCGCGGTCACCCATCGCAGCGCGGCCGCGTTCGTGGATGCCGAAGCCGGATTGTTCGTGCCCCATCAGCCCATCGGCCCCGGCGACCGGGTCCTCGCCGGGCTATCGGTCGCATTCGACGCGTCGTGCGAGGAGATGTGGCTGGCCTGGCGCAACGGAGCCTGTCTGGTACCGGCGACGCGAGCGCTGGTCAAGGCAGGCGCGGAACTGGGACCCTGGCTCGTCGAGCGGCGGATCTCCGTGGTCTCGACCGTGCCGACGCTGGCCGGTCTGTGGCCTTGCCAGGCGCTTGCCGGCGTCCGGCTGCTGATCCTCGGTGGCGAGGCATGTCCCGCCGAACTGGTGAATCGCCTCGCCGCCCCGACCCGGCAGATCTGGAACACCTACGGGCCGACCGAAGCCACCGTGGTCGCCTGCGCGACCGAGCTGACCGCGGACGAGCCGGTACGGATCGGGTTGCCGCTGGCCGGCTGGGACCTCGCCGTCGTCGACCCGGGCGGCAGGCCGGTCGGCTGGGACGAGGCAGGCGAGCTGATCATCGGCGGCGTCGGGCTCGCCCGATACCTGGATCCGGTCAAGGATGCCGAGAAGTTCGCGGCGATACCGGAACTCGGCTGGGACCGCGCCTACCGCACCGGCGACCTGGTCCGGGCCGAGCGTGAAGGGCTCGTGTTCCTTGGGCGTGGCGACGGCCAGGTCAAACTGGGCGGGCGCAGGCTCGAACTCGGCGAGATCGACGCGGCCCTGCTGGAACTGCCCGGCGTCGTCATGGCGGCGAGCGCGGTCCGGCGCACCGAGGTCGGCAACCCGGTCCTGGTCGGCTATGTCGTGCTGGCCGACGGCGTGCCGACCGTCGATCGCGGTGCGCTGGTGCGGATCCTGCCGCCCGCGTTGATTCCGCTGATCGCGGTGGTGCCCGAACTGCCGACCAGAACGTCGGGCAAGGTCGACCGGGACGCACTGCCCTGGCCGCTCCCGGTCGAGGCCGAACCGGCCGAGTTGGGCGGCGGCGACCACCGGTGGCTGGCAGGGCAGTGGCGCAAGGTGTTGGGCGTACCGGTCGGAGCCGACGCCGACTTCGTCGCGCTCGGCGGCAGCAGCCTCGCCGCCGCCCAGTTGGTGTCGCTGCTGCGGGAGCGCTGCCCCGCGTTGTCGGTCACCGACCTCTACCAGTACCCGGTACTGAGCGCCTTGGCCGCCCGGATGGCCGAACTCGGTGGTGCGACAACCGATCGGCGGGACGTGCGGCCCGTGCCCTGCGGCACCGGCCTCGCGCAGTTCGCGATCACCATCCTGCTGCTGACCTTCAACGGGCTGCGCTGGCTCACCGCGCTCGGCGCGGCCAACGACGTGTTGGCCTGGCTGCTCGGGCCACAGGCCTGGGCGCCGACCGTGCCATGGCAGCTGGTGCTCGTCGGTTGGCTTGCGCTGATCAGCGTGCCGGGCCGGGTCGTCACCACCGGCTTGCTGGTCCGTGCGCTGACCAACGGAATCCGGCCCGGCACCTACCGACGCGGCGGCGCCGTCCACTTGCGACTGTGGACGGCCGAGCGGCTGGTGACCATGACCGGACTGGCCATGATCGTCGGCACCCACTGGTGCACCCGCTACGCGAAGCTGCTCGGCTGCCGCGTCGACGAGGACGTCGCTCTGCACGCGCTGCCTCCGGTCACCGGGCTTGCCCGGTTCCGCCCCGGCGCGGTCGTGGAGGCCGAGGCCGACGTGGCCGGTTGGTGGCTGGACGGGGACATCCTGCGCATCGGCACGATCACCGTCGGCACCGGTGCCCGGATCGGAACCAGGAGCACGCTGATGCCCGGCGCCGTCATCGGCGCGTGGGCACAGGTGCCGGCCGGAACCAACGTGGACGGCGAGATCGCCGAGGGCCAGGCCGTCGCCGCCGACTGGCCGCGGCCCCGCGTCGCCCACCGCCCCGGTAGCCAGATGGTGTATTCGGCCGCGCTGTTGGTGATCGGCCTGCTTCCGGTGCTCGCCGCCCTGCCAGGGCTGGCGCTCACGTCCCTGTTCCTCGGTCAGCAGGACACGCTGGCCAAGGTGGTCCAGCAGGTGCTGGTCCTCGCCGTACCCGTGACCGTGCTGAGCGTGCTGTGCTACGCCGTCCTGCTGGCGGTCCTGATTCGCTGGGCGGGCCGGGGCCTGCGGCCCGGCGTGTACCCGGCCGACGGGCCGGTCGCGGCGCGGGCCTGGTTCAGCGGCCAGCTCATGGGTATCGCGCGGACAACGCTGTTCCCGTTCTACGCGAGCCTGTTCACGTCGCGCTGGCTCCGGCTGCTCGGCGCGCGGATCGGCGCGGGCGTGGAAGCCTCCACCGTGCTCGCCGTGCCCGGTCTGCTCACCGTCGCCGATGCCGCGTTCCTCGCCGACGACGCATTGCTCGCGCCCTACGAGATCCGCGGCGGCTGGCTGCGCCTTGGCACCGCGACGGTCGGCGAGCGCGCCTTCGTCGGCAACTCCGGCATCGTCGAAGGCGGTCGAGGCGTGCCGGACTCCGCCCTGGTCGGCGTGCTCTCCAGTGCGCCGTCGGCCGCGCTCCCCGGCTCGTCCTGGCTCGGTCGACCGGTACTGGAGCTCGCCCGCACGGCGGACAACCCCGACGCCGCACGCACGTTCGCCCCGCCCCGTCGACTGGTGCTGGCCAGGGCGGCGGTTGAATGCTGCCGGATCGTTCCTGTTGTGCTGTCGATGATCCTGAGCGAACTCGCCGTGCTCGGCATGGAGCAGATCGCGGTGAGCAAGGGTTTCGGCATGGCGGCGGCCCTGGCCGGCGTCGTGCTCTTCGCGGTCGGCCTGCAAGCCTGTCTGATCGCCGCGGTGGCGAAATGGCTGCTGGTCGGTTCGATCCGGCGCGGCAACCATCCACTGTGGACATCTTTCGTCTGGCGCAACGAACTCGCCGACACCTTTGTCGAGCAGCTGGCCGTGCCGTGGCTGGTCCGGCTCTGCTACGGAACACCGCTGCTCACGCTGTGGTTTCGCGCGCTCGGTGCCCGGATCGGCCGGGGGGTCTGGTGCGAGACGCACTGGCTGCCCGAGACCGACCTGGTCGACATCGACAGCGGCGCAACGGTCAATCGGGGCTGCGTCGTGCAGACCCACCTTTTCCATGACCGGCTGATGCGACTTGACACGGTCCGGCTCGGCGCGGGCGCGACGCTGGGCCCACACGCGATCGCGCTGCCGGAGACGACGATCGGCAGCGGAACCACCGTCGGCCCGGCCTCCCTTGTGCTGCGCGGCGAACGGCTGCCCGAGCACAGCCGTTGGCTCGGCAACCCGGTCAGCGCTTGGACCTCCCGTCACTGGGCAGGCCGCGACGACCGCAAGACTTGAACTAATCCGTGAAAAATCCTGTCAGATTTCTGGAACCACGCATGACCTGCAAGATTGGGCCCGCTATAGGTCCTATGCTTGATCGTGGGAGTTGAAGAACCTGGACACGGACGACGGCATCCGCTACAAACCATCCGATGTATTAGGTGTGATGTTTCGTCACATGGCGCAATGACGCGTCCGGGAGGACTCATGTCCGTTCGACGGCTACGCCCGTTCCTCGTCCTGCTCGCCGCAACGACATTGTCGGCGACCTCGCTCGGCATCGGGGTAGCGGGCGGCGCCTCGGCCGCGACGCTCACCACAGCCTGGCACAACGGTACGTTCTCGGAGAACACCGGCGGTGTCGTGTCCAGGTCGGACGTCGTGCTCGGCAGACCGAACACGACGAACTCCCAGTCGCTGCCGCTGGGCAACGGTTCGCTCGGCGTCGCGGCGTGGGCCGCGAACGGGTTCACCGCGCAGCTCAACCGCAGCGACACCCAGCCGCAGCGCCTCTCGCCCGGCCAGGTCCAGCTGCCAGGGCTGTCGGCGATGACCTCGGCCAGCAACTTCACCGGCACCCTCGACCTGTACAACGGCGTGCTCAGCGAGTCGGGCGGCGGCCTGAGCCTGCGCGCGTGGGTACCGGCCGGCAAGGACGAGCTGATCGTCGACGTCACCGGCGCGAACCCGAGCACCCGGCAGACCGCGACGTTGAACCTGTGGAGCGGTCGCACACCGGCCACCGCCGCGTCCGGCGCGATGGCCAGCCTTGCCCAGACCTGGCAGGACAACTGGCAGTCCGGCAACACCGGCAACACCTTCGGCGCGATGGCCGCGATCACCGCAGGGGGGCAGAACGTCACTACGTCGGTGACCAACTCCGAACAGGTCCATGTGTCGTTCAACCCCAACGCCGACGGCTCGTTCCGGGTGATCACCGCGGCCCCGTCCTGGACCGGCGGCGACCCGACCAGCACCGCGTCGAACCTGATCGGCGGCGACACCACCGCGTCGAGTTCGTCACTGCTGTCCACGCAGTCGGCCTGGTGGAACAACTTCTGGGCGCACAGCGGCCTGATCGAAATGAACTCGGCCGACGGCACCGCACAGTACCTGGAGAACCTGCGCACCATCTACCTCTACGCCGAGGCGGCGTCCATGCACGGCGGCGCGCTGCCTGGCAGTCAGGCCGGCGTCGCCGACATGTTCGCCTATGACGGGGACCAGCAGGACTGGTATCCGGCCGGGTACTGGTTGTGGAACCTGCGCGGCCAACTCGCCGCCAACATCTCCTCCGCCAACTTCGGCCTCAACCGGCCGATCTTCGACATGTACCTCAACGACCTGCCGGCCATCGAATCGTGGACAAGCACGCAGATGGGCGGAAAGCCGGGCGCGTGCGTGCCGGAGACCATGCGGTTCAACGGAAACGGCTATTACAACGGCGGCTCGACTTCACAGAACGCTTCCTGCGCGCTGGCCTCCAGCCCCAGCTACAACGCGGAGACGATCACCAGTGGCGCGGAGATCGCGCTGTGGGTGTGGCAGCAGTACCTGGACACCGGCGACACCGCGTTCCTGCAGCGGTACTACCCGCTGCTCCAGCAGACCGCCACCTTCCTGCTGGCGTACCAGAGCGTCGGCTCGGACGGCTACCTGCACGCCACCGCGAACGCGCACGAGACCCAGTGGGCGGTCACTGATCCGACCACGGACCTCGCCGCCGACCGGGCGCTGTTCTCGGTGACGGTCAGCGCGGCGACGACGTTTAACACGGATGGGTCGCTGGTCTCGCAATTGCGGACCGCGCTCGGCCAGA
>DASYBO010000411.1:0-7199 GCA_036500685.1 Pseudonocardiaceae bacterium
CGCTCTCACTGTCCAGAGCGATCAAGCGCATCTGGTGGGTCTTGGTGTCCTTCTCGGTACCGACGCCGTAGCGGAGCCGGTAGCTACGTCTCACATCCACGGTGCCGAGCTCCAGATCGAGCCTGGACCAACGGAGGGCGCAGACCTCGCCACGGCGCATTCCCGTTGTCATGACGAGCCAGACGAGCGTGCCCCAGTCATCGTCGACCGCGAACGCGCCGTCAACCAGCCGGGCGGCCTCCGACGGCGATGGTGGATCCGGCTGGGGTGGCTTCTGCTTCGGGCGGTGCGCACCGCGGGCCGGGTTTGTCGCGATCCAGTCCCACCGCACCGCCGCGCTCAACGCGCCGCTGATCACCGCGTGCACCTGGCGGACCGTGGACGCGGCCATCGGGTGGCATACGTGCGGGCGACATTTCCTGGCCTCGCAGTCGTGCTCTTCCTGGGTGCGGTGCTCGATGAACGGCCGGCCGCCGCACCGGCCGCGGCAGCGTCGTAGCTCGGCGTACAGGTTCTCCAGCGTGCGGGTGGAGATCTTCGAGATCGACACGTCGCCGAGCACTGGCCGGATCGTGCGCTCGATATAGCCGACGTACCCGTCCCGTGTGCTGTCTTCCAGCTCAACGGTCCGCAGCCATTCGTCGAGCGTGTAGCCCAGCGTCACAGCGCTCTGGGTGGAGCGCTGAGCGTCAACCTGAGCTTGTAGCCGGGAGAGAGCCTTCTCAGCCTCCCGGCGGGCGGCGCGGTCGGTGCCCTTGACCGACTCGGTCAGGTAGCGGTCCCGCCCCGTCACAGGATCGACTCCGGCGTAAGCGCGGACCTGCAGCGAGCCGCCCCGGACTCGGATGCTGCCCCGCCTACGGTCCTGCCGCGAGCTATCGGCGCTGGTCATAGGACCAGAGTAGACACGAGTTCATGGACAGGACCATGGCCAGAGACGCCGCGAAGATCAGTTGAAAGATCAAGGCCCCTGACCTAAAATGCAGGTCAGGGGCCTGGTGGCGGGTCAAGGATTCGAACCTTGGAAGGCAAAGCCGACGGATTTACAGTCCGCTCCCATTGGCCGCTCGGGCAACCCGCCAGGGGTGCGCTCACCGGGGTGAACGCGTGTCAGAGAGGATACTTCAGTGGCACGAGGCGGCCACACCGGGCTAGGTGATCGGAGGTTGGAACGTGGCGGATCCGTCGTTCGACGTGGTCAGCAAGGTTGACCGGCAGGAAGTGGACAACGCGCTGAACCAGGCGTCCAAGGAGCTCTCCCAGCGCTTCGACTTCCGGGGTACCGGCGCGAACGTCAGCTGGGCCGGCGAGGAAGCGGTGAGCATCGAGGCGGAGACCGAGGAGCGCTGCCGGGCCGCCATCGAGGTGTTCAAGGAGAAGCTGATCAAGCGCGGCATCTCGATGAAAGCGTTCGAGGTGGACGACCCGAAGCTCTCCGGCCGCATCCACAAGGTCACCGGCACGATCGTGCAGGGCATCGCCTCGGACAAGGCGAAGGAGATCTCCAAGGCCATCCGGGACGAGAAGCTCAAGGGCGTGCAGGCCCAGATCCAGGGTGACCAGCTGCGGGTGTCCGGCAAGAAGAAGGACGACCTGCAGGCGGTGATCGCCCTGTTGAAGAACCTCGACTTCGGCATCGCGTTGCAGTTCACCAACTACCGGTAGATTTTGGGGTTGACCTGCGGAAACTTAGCTTGGACGCGGCCGGCTACAAGTCGGGTACAAGTCGGGTACAACCCCAACGCAGGCTCTACGAGCGTCCGAGTCTGATCGATCGCGTCCGGCCAGCAGCCCTGGTCCGGCAGCTCGCCCGCCAGCAGGGTCTTGAGCCGGAAGCGACACCAGCGCCGCCCATCGCGGCTCTCGGCTGAGTTCCGGGATCGGGGGAGGCTGAACCACCCGCTCGAGTGGCCACAGCCGCGGATGTGCACGCGCGACGGTCCTCTGAGCACTCTCTGACGCGGGTTGCGGTGGTGATGGGCGTGTTGTGGTGAACCGAGGGCCTGGGTGAGGCGCATCGGCTGGCGGAGTCGTTGAGAGAGGTAGGCCGCAAGTTCGGCCGGGCGGTGGCTGGTGAGGAGAACATGGCGTGGCGCGGGGGCTGGAGGCTGGGCATCAGGTCGACCTGGACCTGTCAATCGGGGTGGGGCAGGGGGTGAACGGCGGCGCCCGATCCGCGGGGTCGGGCGGTGACCGGCACCGGCTCGCGAGCGTGCTGCTCGGCGCCGGCACGGCGCTGGTCGCGGTGCTGGCGCTGATCACCGCTACCAGCGGGTCGGGCTCCATCGGTCAGACATCGGATCCGGCGCCGGCATCCCCGTCCGCCGTGGTGTCGTTCACCGCGGCGGAGGTGGCGCTGGGGCCCGGTGCGGCCCCGATCTACCCGCTCGTGCCGGTGAAGGTCACCGTGCGACAGGGCACCCTGCGCACCGTGCGGGTCATCGACACCAAGACCGGTCAACAGGTCCCCGGCACACTGGCTCCCGACGCGCTGTCCTGGCAGAGCAGCGCGCCGCTGGCCTACAGCGACACCTATCAGGTCGCGGCCGACGCGCTCGGCGCCGACCACCAGATCGTGCACCGGTCCACCTCGGTGGCGACCGTGCACCCGGCCACGCTGACCAGCGCCTCGTTGAGCCCGGGCCTGGACACCGTGGGGGTGGGTCAGCCTCTGGTGGTCCGGTTCAACCACCCGGTGTCGGACAAGACGACCGCCGAGAAGGCCCTGTCGGTGACCACCAACCCCCAGCAGAGCGGCGCCTGGTACTGGATCTCCGCGAGCGAGGCGCACTACCGGGCCGAGGCGTACTGGCAACCCGGCACGACCATTCAGCTGGCGGCGAACCTGTTCGGGATGGACCTGGGCAACGGGGCGTTCGGGGAGGCCAATCGGGCTATCACGGTGCACGTGCACGACTCGTGGGTGGCCAAGGCGGACGGTCGCAGCGAGGTCATGCAGATCTTCCACAACGGTGCGATGGTCAAGTCGATGCCAATCAGCCTCGGTTCCCCGGCCCACCCTTCCCATGTGGGTCCGCACGTGATCTCCGCCCGGCAGCCCAGCATCGTCATGGATTCCTGCACCTACGGTGTCTGTAAGGGCGACCCGGGCTACTACAAGGAGAAGGTCGACCTCGACGAGCGAATCTCCAACGACGGGGAGTTCGTGCACTCCGCACCCTGGTCGGTCGGACAGCAGGGTGACTCCAACGTCTCGCACGGCTGCGTGAACCTCAGCCCGGCCGACGCCCGCTGGTTCTTCGACACCTTCGGCATCGGAGACGTCGTGGAGATCACCAACTCCGGCGGACCCAAACTACCGATCTACGACACCTACGGCGACTGGGAAATCCCATGGAACCAATGGCACAGCGGCAGCGCCACCTGAGCTGCCCAGCGCGCTCGGGGGGCGCCAGGCAGCCGAGATGAAGGCCTCCCGCCCGAGGACAGCGGCCCGGAACCGCCCGCAATAGACCGCCCAAGCCAGGACGGGGTGAAGGCCGGCCACCCGGTCGAGGACGACCAGGCCGCCTGCCGGCCCGGTGGGTTCGGGACCGGGGGCTAGGGCAACGCCGTCAACGCGTCGGTCAACAACGCCACCAGGGCCTCGAGTTGCACGTCCGCGGAGGACGGCACTTCGTCCTGCGAACCGTCCAGCGCCCGTGCGGCGAGCCCCGCCTTGTTGTCGATCAGCTCGGCGATCCTCGCATCGATGGTCTGGGCGGCGATGATGCGCCACGCGGTGACGGGCTCCGTCTGACCGATGCGGTGGCTGCGGTCGATGGCCTGGGTTTGCTCCGCGTCGGTCCAGGAGAGCTCGGCGAGCACGATGTTGGAGGCGACCTGCAGGTTGATACCGACCCCGGCCGCGGTCAGGGAACAGACCGCGATCGCGACGTCGGGATCGCCCACGAAACTGTCGATCTGTTTCTGCCGCACCGTGCGCGTCTGGTCGCCTCGGATCGAGGAGAACCGGATCCCGGCCTTGGTGAAGGTCTCCTCGGCGGCGTCCATGACATCGACGTGCTTGGCGAAGAAGACCACTTTGCCGGCGCTGCGCGCCAGCTGGGCGGCGTAGTCGGCGGCGAGGCCGGCTTTCGCCTGGCCGATGCGCCGCATCATGGCGAACACGTTCTCGCCGCTCTCGGCGTTGGTCGCCTCCTTCCGCTCCCGGGTGGCGATCCTGCGCACGAGGTCGTGGTCGATCCCCCCGACTCCGTCGCTGTCCGGACCGGACTTGCGCCGTGCGAGTGCGCTCTCGTACTGCGCCATCATGCGGCGGGCAAGGCCCTGCTCGGCCTCCCGGATCGACCGGCCGACCTTCTCGTCGAGCTCGACGGGAAGATCGGCGATCCGCCGGGCCGGGATGTCGGCGGCCACATCGACCTTGCGGCGACGGACGATGCCGAGGTCGACCACACACTGGCGGGCGGCGGGGTAGAAGCCGGCGTCGGCCGGAGTCAGCCCGGTGTCCTCCAGCGCGCGCATCAGCTCGGCGAGCGGCTTCGTATCGTCGATCCAGCCGAGGAACTGCCAGATCGCCCGGAAGTCCTCGATGTCGTTGATCAGCGGGGTCCCGGTCAACGCCATCAGCAGGGGCCGCGCGACGCGGGACCGGATCTGCTCGGAGATCTCCAGCACGTGCCGCGAGCGCTGCGAGGTCTTGTTCTTGATGAAGTGCGCCTCGTCGATGACCATGCCGCGGAAGCCCAGGTCGCCGATCCAGCCCAGGTGGCGGTCGAGCACCTCGTAGTTGACCACGACGATGTCGGCGAAGCCGTCCATCGTGTCGCCGTCGCCGTGGATCGCGGTGGCCGACCGCCTGGGGGTCCAGAGCGCGGCCTCGCGGACCCAGTTGGTCTTGACGACGTTCGGCACCACCACGAGCAGCGGGTAGGCGTTCGCCGCCTGCGCGGCGAGCAACGCCTGCGCGGTCTTGCCGAGGCCCGGTTCGTCGGCGAGCAGGAAGCTCCGGTGCCCGGCGGCGGCCGCGGCGACCAGCCGCCCCTGGTGGGGCATCAGCTCGCGGCCACCCGGCGCGTGCAGGGAGGACGGCCCGGGCAGCGCCATGCACGGCGAGGCTCCCCCGCCCGCCCGCTCGAACGAGCTGAACAGCGGCCCGAGCAGCTCCCAGGTGGCCAGGCGGCGCGCCGGCGCCGCGCTCGTCCTGGTGGCCGAGAAATCCGGAGCGAGGAAGGGGTTGGCCAGCTGGCGCGAGATGATCGCCTGCGGCACTACCCGCCGCTCGGTGGTGGCGGGGGCGACGGGCGGCTCCGGGGGCGGCGTGATCTCCGCGGGGGCCGCCTCGATTCCGGCGTCCTTCAGCAGGTTCCGCGTGAGTGCCCTTGCCGCGTCGGAAAGCACGGCGTCCTCGGCGAGCAGTTCGAGCAACGACGTGTCGAGGGTGGCGATCTGCGCGAGGATCAGCGCGATCCCATCGAGGCGCTTGAGCATCGCGGACCGGCGGGCGTCGCTGCTGACCTCCGCCCGCACCCGGGCCCGCTCCTGGCGCGCCAGGACCGCCACGACCTGGAACTTCGTGCGGTCCGAGGGCAGCACGCGCCCGCGCTGCGCTGCTAACTCGACCTCGCGCGCGGTGCGGGCGAGCACCGCGATGATGCCCTCTTCGTCCCGATCACGGACACGGCGTTGCGGCGCACGAGCGGTGCGGTGAGCGCGCCGTGGGCGCTGGTCACCTCGAGCCACGAACTACTCCTGCCCCCATACGATCGAAGCCCGATCACCAGTCGGCGATCGGGCCCCTCACATGGTAATTCGCCGTAGCGGGCGCAGGATGTGAACCTGCGACCTCCGAGTCATCAGCCGGAACGAGGCGGATCCGGTGCGCCCATCATACCGGGAGCCATCCACGTCTCCGCAGGCCAGAGTCTGTCCCTGTGTACGCAGGGATCCGCCCGGATCCGATACATCCTCGACCGCGCCACCGTTCGCCCGGCGCGCCCGGCCACCATAACGGCGAACCGACGCATCCACACGGTGATCTCGCGCGGTGTGCACGGGAGAGTTGGAGCACCGGTGGGTGCGACGACCGCGCCTTCCACGAGCTGTTCGCCACCGACCGGCAACTGGCCGACCCGGATCGAGGCGGTCACCGTTCCCACCTCGGCGGCTCCGTTCGATGCCTGGCTGGCCGCCGCCGACCGGATCGCCTACTGGAGTGCGGCGGAGCTCCCGCGACTCACGCTCGGGCAATGCTTGGGAGTGATGAGCCTGCTGGAACTGGAGGGAGGAAAGAGACAAATGAGGCGAACCGGTCGGTTTCCGGCCTAAAACCGCAGGGTAACCGAGTGTATCGAACACTCCGGGGGACTATATAGGAGGCCCTACGGTGACCACATTACCGATGAATCCAGACATCCTCGACTCCTGCTCGGTGGCCGAGCGCACACCGGTCCAGGATGCTCGGTCGGACCTCGGGGCCATTTACGACAACCTGTTCAGCGGCGAGCAGATTGACGGCGTGTTCCGCGGTTGCGAAGCCGGGGTCAGACTCGTGGCCTTGACCAACCGGCGCCTGATGATGGTGGAGTCGACCTCGTGCGAGAACCGGTTGGCGCTGACCTCGGTGCCATTCGCCCGAGTGACCAGTGTGTGCTTCCTAGCTCCCATCGATGGATCGGTCGCCAGATCGACCGCCGTGGGGATCAAGGTGCTCCACACGCTCTACGAGCTGGGTTGCCAGGATGTCGAACAGGCTCAGGAGTTGCACAATCTGATTATTTGGCACCTCATCTGCGACTGACTTCTTCCGGAGCCGACCCACCGGGCCTCGATCGTCGCTTCGCTGGCTGCACCTGCCACACCTCTGGGTGGACTGTCGGTATCAAACAGCACGCCGTCTCGGGGCCCGCCGGCCGCAGCCCGGTGTGTCGCACTGCGCGGGCCGGCCGGATCCCGCAGGGTCTGCAGCCATGAGGCACACCAGGGTGAGCACGGCGGTGGTGGGCGGCGCGGTCGTGGTGGCCGTGACCGCCTTGGCCGGGTGCAACGACACCGCGCCGGCGGGCGGCGGCGCCGCGACCCCGACCGGCTCGGCAACGCCGACCACCTCGGTCACCCCGACGCCGACCGCCGCCGAATCGGTGCCCGCCACCGCGCCGGCCGCCTCCCCCAGCACCACGGTGACCGTGGCCCCGACGCAGGCCAGCACGCTGCCGACCAGCAGTGCCAAGGTCGTC
>DASYBO010000412.1:0-4989 GCA_036500685.1 Pseudonocardiaceae bacterium
CACGATCTCCGCGGCGCCCAAGACCACCAGCGGTCAGTCCCCGAACACCGGGCGCGTCCAGGTGAACCCGTACACCGGCCAGACGGTCGGCACCTCGAACACCCCTGCGGGCAGCCCGACGCCGCCGAATGGGAGCACCACCCAGACCACGGCGCCGAACAGCACCACCGCGCCGACCACGACCCGCAGGACGAAGATAACTACGACGAGTGGGCCGCACGGCTTCACCACGGTGACCATCCCGGATACCACAACGACGCGGCCGCCGACGACCACCACGACGCCACCACCCACCACAACGACTACGACGACCACTACGACGCCGACCGGCACGACGACCACCTCGCCATCACCGCCACCGCCCGCCGGGGGCAAGTAGGACGCTGATCCACGGCAACGGCCCTGTTCCGAATTCCTTCGGAACAGGGCCGTTTCGCGTGTGTCCACAGTAGATCGAGTCCGAAAGGGATGCTAGGACTCGAAGCGGTAGCCCATGCCGGGTTCGGTGAGCAGGTGCTTGGGGTGGGCCGGTTCGCGTTCCAGTTTTCGCCGCAGTTGAGCCAGATAGACACGCAGGTAGTGCGATTCGGTCGCGTAGGCCGGGCCCCACACGTCCTGCAGCAGCTGCTTCTGCGCGACCAGCCTGCCCCGGTTGCGCACCAGCACCTCCAGCACACCCCACTCGGTCGGGGTGAGGTGCACCTCGGCGCCTTCCCTGCGGACCTTTTTGGCGACCAGGTCGACGGTGAAGGAATCGGTTTCCACCACCGCCTCCTCGCCGTCGACCGACGCGCTGCTTGAGCGGCGGACGGCGGCACGGAGCCGGGCGAGGAGTTCGTCCATGCCGAAGGGCTTGGTCACGTAGTCGTCGGCGCCCGCGTCGAGGGCCTCGACCTTGTCGGTTGAGTCGGTGCGCGCGGAGAGCACGATGATCGGCACCTTGGACCAGCCGCGCAGGCCCGCGATGACCTCGGTGCCGTCCAGGTCGGGCAGGCCGAGGTCGAGCACGACCACATCGGGTTTGCCGTCCGCGGCCGCGCGCAGCGCCCCGCTGCCGTCGGGCGCGGTGAGCACGTGGTATCCGCGTGCGGTCAGGTTGATGCGCAGGGCGCGGACGATCTGCGGCTCGTCGTCGACGACGAGCACCTTGATCGCCGGGCCATTGTTGGCCGCTGTCATCGATTCACTCCGGGCATGGCCTGAATCATCGGGGCCTGCTCGCTCGGCGGCGAGTCGGGCCCGACCGCTGCGGGCAGCGAGATGACGACGGTCAGGCCTCCGCTGGGGGTGTCCTCGGTGCGGATGGTGCCGCCCATGGCCTCGGTGAAGCCCTTGGCCACGGAAAGGCCGAGTCCGACGCCGACGGTGGCCTGCCGGTCGCCGAGCCGCTGGAACGGCGCGAACACCGTCTCCGACGCGCGCTTGGGCAGGCCCGGCCCGTGGTCGACGACGCGCAGTTCGACCTGGCCCGCGTAGCTGCTTGCGCGCACCGCGACCTGCGAGCCCTCGCCGGTCCTGCGGTCGCGGCCGTAGCGCAGCGCGTTGTCGATGACATTGGCGATGACGCGTTCCAGCAGGCCCGCGTCGGCCAGCACGAGCGGCAGGTGCTCGTCGACGTCGACCTCGACCAGCTTGCGTTCGTCGATGCCGGACATGGCGCGCGCGACGGCCTCGTAGTAGCCGACGGGTCGCATGGTGGGTTCTACCGCGCCGGTGGCGAGGCGGGAGGAGTCGAGCAGGTTGTCGACGAGGCCCGCGAGCCGGTCGGCGGATTCCTCGACGGTTGCCAACAGCTCGCCGGTGTCCTCTTCGGACAGTGTCAGTTCCGGATCGCGCAGACTGCTGATGGCGGCCTTGATCGACGTGAGCGGGGTACGCAGGTCGTGGCCGACGGCGGAAAGCAGCGCGGTGCGCAGTTCGGTGGTCTCGGCGCGGCGTTGCGCGGCGGCGGCCTTGGCGGCCATCCGCTGCTGGCGCAACGCGAGCAGGGCCTGGCCGGCCGCGGCCTCCAGCACTTGGCGGTCGGCCGCCGGCAGTGCCCGGCCGCGCAGGGCCAGGTGCACGTCGGCGGTGACCGGCACGTCCACGTCGGCCTCGTCGGGTTCGTCGCAGGGCTGGCCGCCGACACAGGCGACCCTGCGCCATTCGGTGCCGTCGCGTTCCAGCAGCGCGACCGAGGTGAGGTTGAAGTTCTCCTGCACCTTCTCCAGCAACCGCACCAGCGGCATCGGGTTGGTGAGCACGGTGCGGGCGTAGGAGGCGAGCAGCGCGGCCTCGGTGCGGGCCTGCGCCGCCTGGGTGGCCCGCCGCGCGGCCCGGTCGACGACAAGGGCGACCAGAACCGCGACCACCATCATGGTGATCAGCGTGACCAGATTCTCCGGAGTCGCGATGGTCAGCGTGTGGATCGGCGGGACGAAGAAGTAGTTCAGCAAGAGCCCGCCGAGCAGCGCGGAGAGTAAAGCAGGCCCGAGGCCGCCGACCAGGGCGACGGCCACCGTGGCCAGCACGAAAGCGGCCGCGTTGGTGGAGATGTCCAGCACCTGGTGCAGGATCAGTCCGCCGCCGGTGACGACCCCTGGCAGCAGGAACGCGAGCAGCCAGCCGATGAACTTGCGGGAGGGCGCCAGCGGGCTGTGGGCCAGTTGCGCGCGCAGGCCGCCGCCAGCCTCGGGATGGGTGACCATGTGCACGTCGATCGGGCCGGACTGGTTTATCACGGCGGTGCCGACGCCCTCGCTGAACAGCCGGGCCAGCCGGGACCGGCGCGAGGTGCCGATGACCAGTTGGGTGGCGTTGGCGCCGCGGGCGAAGTCGAGCAGCGCGCTGGGCACGTCCTCACCGACCACTTGGTGGTAGGTGGCGCCGACATCCTCGGCCAGCTTCCGGTAGCGCAGCACCGCGTCCGGTGGCACGTCGGCGAGGCCGTCACCGCGCAGTACGTGCAGGACGAGCAGTTCGGCGCCGGCCCGGCTGGCGATCCGGCGGGCGCGGCGGATCAGCGTCTCGCTCTCCTTGCCGCCGGTGATGGCGACCACCAGCCGTTCCCTGGCTTCCCAGGTGTCGGTGATCTGCTGTTCGGCGCGATAGCGCCGCAACGCGGTGTCGACCTGGTCGGCCACCCAGAGCAGGGCCAGTTCGCGCAGCGCGGTGAGGTTGCCGACGCGGAAGTAGTTGGCCAGCGCGGCATCGATGCGCTGGGCCGGGTAGACGTTGCCGTGCGCGAGGCGGCGGCGCAGCGCCTCCGGGGTGATGTCGATCAGCTCGATCTGCTCGGCCTTGCGCACCACCTCGTCCGGCACGGTCTCGTGCTGCGGCACGCCGGTGATCCGTTCGACCACGTCGTTGAGGCTCTCGAGGTGCTGGACGTTGACCGTGGCGAGCACCTCGATTCCGGCGTCGAGCAGGTCCTCGACGTCCTGCCAGCGCTTCTCGTACCGGGATCCGGGCACGTTGGTGTGCGCGAGTTCGTCGACCAGCACGACCTCGGGCTTGCGGGCCATGATCGCGTCGGTGTCCATCTCGGTGAACTCGTGCCCTCGGTGGAGCACCACCTTGCGCGGGATGATCTCGATGCCGTCGAGCAGTTGCGCGGTCTTGTCGCGACCGTGCGTCTCGACGAGGCCTGCGACGACGTCGGAGCCACGCTCCAGCCGCCGCCGGGCCTCGCCGAGCATGGCGAAGGTCTTGCCGACGCCGGGGGCGGCGCCGAGGTAGATGCGCAGTTCACCGCGTCGTGGCTTGTGCGTATCCGCTACAGGTTCAACGTCCACAGGTTCAGTCTGCGCTACCTCGGCGCCGTCCACCGTATCCACGGTCAGTGCGCCTGCACGGCCTTCTGCACCGCGAGGTTCAGGTTCTGCACGTTGACGACCGGCTCACCGAGGAAGCCGATGGCTCGGCCGTCGGTGTTCTGGTCGACCAACTGCTGGACCTGCGCCACGGTCAGCCCGTTGACCCGCGCGACCCGCGCGATCTGGAGGTCGGCGTAGTCGGGGCTGATGTCCGGGTCGACACCGGAACCGGACGCGGTGACCGCGTCGGCCGGCACCTGGCTCGGACTGACCCCCTCGCGCTTGGCGATGAACGCCTTGCGCGCGGCGATCTGCTTGACCAGCGCCGGATTGTTCTCGGCCAGGTTGGACGCTGCCGACGAGGAGTCGTCGTTGGCGCCGAGCCCCAGGCTGTCACCGCTGGAGAAGTCGGTGGCCAACGCCGAGGGCCTGGTGTGGAAGTACTTGTCGTTGGTCGGGTCCTTCTTGGCATTCGGGTCGACCGGGTTGAGCCCGATCAGGCTCGACCCGACCGGCTGGCCGTTCTGCGTGATGATCGACCCTTCGGCCGCGTTGTACAGGCCGGGGACGCGCGAGACGCCCCACACGGCCAGCGGGTAGATGATGCCGAGCAGGATGGTCAGCACGATCATGATCCGCAGCCCGGCCCAGGTCTGCCGAAGCAGTCCGGAGAACTTCATTTCAGTTTCACCCAATTCCCGGGAAGTGCCGGACTACGAGGTCGACGAGGAAGATGCCGATGAACGGCGTGATGATGCCGCCGACGCCGTAGATCAGCAGGTTGCGGCGCAACAGGTTGGACGCGGTGGTCGGCTTGTACCGCACGCCGCGCAGGGCGAGCGGGATCAGCGCGACGATGATCAGTGCGTTGAAGATGACCGCGGACAGGATCGCCGAGTTCGCCGAATGCAGGTGCATGATGTTCAACTTGGCGAGACCGGGGTAGATGCCCGCGAACATGGCCGGCAGAATCGCGAAGTACTTCGCGAGGTCGTTGGCGATGGAGAAGGTGGTCAGCGCACCACGCGTGATCAGCAACTGCTTGCCGATCTCCACGATCTGGATCAGCTTGGTCGGGTCGGAGTCCAGGTCGACCATGTTGCCGGCCTCCTTGGCCGCCATCGTGCCGGTGTTCATCGCGACACCGACGTCGGCCTGGGCCAGTGCCGGGGCGTCGTTCGTGCCGTCACCGGTC
>DASYBO010000413.1:0-7268 GCA_036500685.1 Pseudonocardiaceae bacterium
CGGTTGGCGCGGCCGGAGTCGTCCAACCGACGCCGACCGGCACCCCGCAGGCAGGCGGTGCCCAGTCGGCCAAGACCACGTCGCCGACGACAAAGACGACAGCGCCCATACCGGTCAACGGGTCCCTGGTGTCGCTGGCCGCCGACGTGGCAACCGAGCCGCAGCCGACCGTCGGCGACGCCACCCTGGTGCAACGCGGCGAGGCCAACAACCCGTACTACGGCGGCTGGGATCTCTACACCGACGACGGCCACTACTACTACTCGCTGACCAAGTCCGGCCTGCCGAAGGCGGTCAAGGGCAAGGAGGACGTTGGCGACGGAATTTTCACCCGAGAGATCGCCGCGGCGCTCTACGCGGTGAACGGTGACCTGGCCACGGCCCGCCTGCGCATGGCCGAGGCGCCGCAACTTCCTGGCAAAGTGGTCCCGCCCGGTCCGAAGTCCTTCGACAACTTCGTCTGGGACTTCGGGATGGACGCGCTGATCGCGGGTTCGAGCAACCCCCAGGTGCGGGCGGGCGTGCTGCGTCTGTACGCGACGCTGCCCGACGTCACCGTCACGCACACCACCGTCGAAGGCCAACCCGCGCTCACCCTGACGGCGGGCGCGGCCGAACTGCCGGACGGTTACCAGGAGACGCTGAACCTCAACGCGGACACCGGTGTCCCACTGAGCTACGTGGGCACGGAGCCGAAGCGGCCTGACACGGACGTCAGCTACAAGTCGACCCGGGTAGCCGTGGCCGACGTCGCAGCCGGCAAGTTCTGACCCCGGGGGACCAACCGGCGCCAACGCCCTCGGCCGGCCTTTGCCGGCCGAGGGCCGCGGTCTCGTTGGGTCACCGTGATGCACAGCAACACGACAACCGCGGTGACCGGAGCCAGCGGCGGCAGGCCCTCGCCCAGCAGTAGCACCGACCAGACCAGGGTGAGCAGCGGCTGCGCGAGTTGCAGTTGGCTTGCGCGGGTGACACCCAGTTCGGCCATGCCCCGATACCAGACCACGAAGCCGCCGAACTGCGAGATCAGCGCGATGTAGGCGAGGCCGAGCACGGCGGAGACGTCCGGCCGCATCGGTTCGGTGGCCAGGGCGATCGCGGTCATCGGCGCGGTGAGCGGCAGCGCGAATACGAGCGCCCAGCCGATCACCTGCCACCCCGGCATGTCCGAGGCGAGGCGACCGCCTTCTGCGTAGCCGAACGCGCACACCACCAGTGCGCCGAACAGCAGCAGGTCCGCGCCGGATGGCGCGCCGTGGCTCTGCAGGACGGTGAACGCCAGCACGGCGACGGCACCGGTACCGGCCGCGAGCCAGAAGCGCCGGGACTGGCGCTGCCGGGCGCGGCTGGCGCCGACCACCGCGGTCGCCAGCGGCAGCAGGCCGATCACCACGGCCGAGTGGCTGGTGGTGGACACCCGCAGGGCCAAGGTGGTCAGGATGGGGAAGCCGAGGACGCAGCCGCCCGCGACGACGGCAAGGCCCGGCCAGTGCCGTCGAGGCGGAAGCGGTACCCGTGCGGCGGCCAGGCAGCACGCGGCGACGATGCCCGCGATCAGGCACCGGCCGCTGGCAACGGTCCACGGCCCGAAACCGTGCAATGCCAGTGCCGTCGCGGGAAAGGTGAGCGAGAAGGTGACCACGCCAAGCAGTGCGAGCGCCGTCCCTGGCCGAACCGCTTCTCGAACGCGGCGGATAGCGCTACCATGGTCTCTCATGTCCGATGGTAGCAGTGCGCACAACCTGGCGAAACTCCTCCGGGACGAGCTGAAGCGCTACTCCCCCGGTGCGAAGCTGCCGTCCAGTCGCGAGCTGATCGGCCGCCATCAGGTCAGCCCGGCGACCATGTCCAGGGCGATCGCGCTGCTCGCCGAGGAGGGGCTGGTGTCCGTCCGGCCCGGTGCCGGCGTGTTCCGCGCCACCAGCACTCGCGTGCGGGTGGACGTCGGCGACATGTCCTGGCAGGAGGTGGCGTTGAGCACCGGCGAGGAGGCACCGCCGCGCGCGATCCACGCCGACGCCGTGCTGGCCGCGCTCACCGATCCGCCGGAGGACGTCATCGACCTCAACGGCGGATACCTGCACTCGACCATGCAGCCGGAGGCCGCGCTCGCCGCCGCGCTGTCCAGGGCCGGTCGCCGACCCGGGGTGTGGAGTCGTCCGCCGACGCACGGCCTGCCGGAGCTGCGGAGCTGGTTCGCCCGGCAGATCGTCGGCGACCTCGGCACGATCACTGCCGACAACATCGTGCTGACCAGCGGTGGCCAGATCGCGCTGAGCGTGGTGGCCCGCGCGCTGACCGGACCGTCGGCGCCGGTGCTGGTCGAATCGCCGACCTATGGCGGTCTGCTCTCGATCCTGCGCACGGCGGGCCTGCGCCCGGTGCCGGTGCCCATGGACGAACACGGGTTGCGCCCGGATCTGCTCACCGAGGCCTTCCACGCCACCCGATCCCGACTGCTGATCTGCCAGCCGACGTTCCAGAACCCGACCGGAACAACGTGGCCGCGCCAGCGCCGCCTCGACGTGCTCGCGACCGCGCGAGCGGCGGGCTCGTTCGTGGTGGAGGACGACTTCGCCCGGCTGCTCGCGCACGCCGACGCCCCCTCGGCGCCACCCCCATTGGCCGCCGACGATCGCGACGGGGTCGTGGTGCACGTGCGCTCGCTGAGCAAACCGAGCTCGCCGACGCTTCGGGTGGCCGCGGTGTCCGCACACGGCGCCGCGCTGGAACGGATTCGCGCGCTGCACACGGTCGAACAGTTCTTCGTGCCGCGCCCGCTACAGGAGGCCGCGCTCGAACTTGTCAGCGCTCCGGCGTGGCGACGCCACCTGCGCGCGCTGTCCGTCGAGCTGCGCGATCGGCGCGACACCACCGTGGCAGCGGTCCGGGAAAGGCTGCCCGAGGTCTCCGTCTGCACCGTGCCGGACGGGGGCTATCACCTGTGGCTGCGGCTGCCCGACCGAATCGACGAGACCCGACTGGTCGGCGAGGCGCTGCACGCCGGTGTCGCGGCCATGCCGGGCAAGGTCTATTTCGCCGCCGACCCGCCCGGTCCGCATCTACGCCTGAGCTATGCCGCCGCGGCGAACCGGGACCAGATCGCCGAGGGCGTTCGCCGACTGGCGGTGGCGTTCGGCCGGCTCGGCTGAGCTCACTCGGGCAGGTCGGCGATCCGGGCGGAGATCTCGCCCAGCAGGCGGAGTTCGGCCGGGTCGAGGTGATCGAGGAAGCGGTCGCGAACCGAGCCGAGGTGTGGTGGCGCGGCCTGTTCGAGGATGGCGAAGCCGGTGTCGGTCAACCGGAGCAGGCAGCCGCGCGCGTCGGTCGGATCGGGTTCGCGGTCGATGAGACCGCGGTCCTGCATGCGCGTGGTCTGGTGGGACAGCCTGCTGCGCGACCATTCCATCTTGGCCGCGAGATCTTTGAGCGGCCATCGGCGGTCGGGTTTCTCCGAGAGCGTGCTGAGTACCTCGTAGTCCGTCATGGACAGTCCGGTGTCGGCCGCGAGGTCCCTGGCCAGCCGGGCGGGCAAGGTGGTGAGCAGCCGCCGGAACGCCCGCCAAGCCTGCTCCTCGTCCGCGCTGAGCCACCGGGTCGCCATGACTCACTCTAACACTTCATTGACATGTCCATGAACTCCGTGCATCATCGTTGACATGTCACAGACTGAGTTCCCGTTGCGCCTGATGGTCATCATCGCCAGTACCCGCCCCGGACGACTCGGCCCCGCCGTCGCGGACTGGTTCATCGACAGCACCAGGGACCTGGCGAAGGACCGGCGGATCACCGTCGACGTCGCCGATCTCGCCGAGATCGGCCTGCCGCTGCTCGACGAGCCGGAACACCCCTCGGCCGGCCACTACCTCCACCAGCACACCCGCGACTGGAGCCGACGGGTGGCCGCAGCGGACGGCTTCGTCGTCGTCACGCCCGAATACAACTACGGCATGCCCGCCACGTTGAAGAACGCGCTGGACTACCTCTACGCGGAATGGGCGTGGAAACCGGTCGGATTCATCAGCTACGGCAACACCTCCGCCGGCACCCGTGGGGTCCAGATGGCGAAGCAGGTCGTCACGACGCTGCGCATGGTGCCGATCGGCGCGACCGTCGCGTTGCGACTGGGCCAGCACGTCGAGGGCGAGGTGGTACGCGAGGATCCCATCCGCCGAGCCCTCGCCGTCGATGTTCTCACCGAACTGGCGCGGGTGGCGCTCGCGCTGCGTCCACTGCGCGACGAGGGCGAAGCCGGGGACGCTCCGCTGGCCGATGTCCGGGTGGCCTCGGTCGCGCCGGGCGACCTGGCGGAACTGCTTGTGCTGCAACGGTGTTGCTGGGTGCAGGAGGCGATCGCCAACAAAACTCTGGACATTCCGCCGCTGCACGAAACCGCCGAGGACGTCGCGGATTGGGCGGCGACCTGGCAGGTCTGGTGCGTGCGCCGGCACGGGCGGCTGATCGCGGCGGTGCGGGCACGCGTGCAGGGGTCGACCTGGGACATCGGGCGGCTCATGGTCGCACCGGACCAGGCCGGGCATGGGCTCGGCCGGTGGCTGCTGTCCTACGCCGAAGGCAAGGCGCCCGAGGAGATCAGCACCTACTCGCTGTTCACCGGCGAAGGCAGCGACCGCAACATCGCCATGTACCAACGCGCCGGATACCAACTCCTCGACCACACGTCCAACGGCGCGCTCGGCGTCGTACACCTGACCAAGGAACGGGTCGCCTGAACAGCGATGACCCCCGCGCGGACTCGCCACGCGGGGGTCACAGCGAGTACTGCGATCAGGCGCCAGGACCGGTGTAGACGGTCGTGGGGAAGGTCCACTGCACGGCGGAGCCCCCGCCGGAGCAACTTCCGGCGCTCACCTTGGTTCCGCTGGCGCGGAAGCACAGTCTGCCGGTCTGGATGTCCGAGATCGTGTTGTTGGTGTTGGCCGACCACTGCTGGGTCGGGCCACCATTGCACGTCTTGAACGTGATGTTGCCGCCCGAGGATGCGGCACACAACGCGCCGGACTGGTTGGCCACCTTGCCGAGGCTGAAGAACGTGCCGTCGAAGATCAGCTGCTCGCCCGCTGAATTGTTGCACGCGGCCATGCCGAGAACGGTCCCGGACTTGGTCGAGGCGCCAGGGACGTTCAGGCACGTACTTGTGGATTTGTTCTTGTACTGCCCGACCGTGATGATCGGCTTCGCCCCGCCGTAACAGTTACCGTTGCCGGTGTTGAACAGCGGTGCCGAGGAGACCGTCTCGCCGCTCGGCGCGTTGACGATGACCGACTCGAGCTTCGGCGTGTTGTCGGGGTTGTAGTTGGTCAGCGCGTCCTCGCACTCGATCGCGCTGATCGCATTGCCGCCCTTGCCGCCGAGCCACAGGTCGAAGTGCCACAGGTTCGGGCCACCATCGGGTCCGTGGCCCTTCCAGTCGGCGTCGCACTCCGAGCAGTCGTCCTCCATGACGAAGTACTTCTGCACCCGTGGCACGTAGATCTTGGTGCCGGGCGGGGTTTCGGACTTGTCGCTGGCGTAGGTGATCGGGTCGGCGAAGGTGCCGGTCCCGCCCGCGGTCTGGTGCAGTGTCGGGTAGGAGATGCTGGCACTGGGCGGAGTGTTGTCATACCAGCCGTACATCGTGATGAACGCCTGCTGCGTCGCGCGTGATGCCGACGGCGTCGCCGACGCGGTGTTTCCGCCCACCAGCAAGGCGACCACGACGGATAACAGTGCGATACACGCGGTCGCGAGAGATCGGGTGCGTAACCGCCGTTTGATCATGTTGGCGTACCCTTTCATGTTGCCTCCGTTTGGCTGACACATGTGCGGCACGGGATATGTTAAGCATCCTTACTTATTCGCTTGTGTGGGACTGTACCCAGCGCGTCACACAGCGTCAAGACACATCGGCAGGAAGCTTTACAAAACGGGCGGGGTTCAGCGGTGCCTCGGCCTGCCCCGCTTCGCGGTGCGCTGGCGGGCCGGCGCGGGTTTGCGCGCGGGGGCAGGGCGTTTGGGCTGAGGCGGTTCGGGGGCGCGGCCACGGGTGCTGTTCAGGGTCCGGCCTCGGACCACTCCGATCAGCTCCTCCATCAGCTCACTGGTCTCCGCCACCGACGGCCACACCAGCGCGACGCTCGACTGGACCGCGTCGGTCACCGGCCGTTGGACGAGGTCCTTGCGCTGGTGCAACCGGGCCAGCGACTGCGGGACCAGCAGCAATCCCGCCTCGGCGGCCACCATGCCGATCGCGTGCGACGTCGAGCCGGGCCGCTCGGCGGCCGACCGACCGGGCGGCCGGTCCCAGTCGAGCACATCGTCGAGCGGGTGCAGAACGACCTCATCGGCCAGTTCGGCCACGGTCACCTCGTCGGCGGCGGCCACCCAGTGCTCCTTGGGCGCGAGGACCACGGTCGTCTCGGTGTAGAGCGGGATCGCGTGCAGGTCGGTCCGGTCGATCGGCAGCCGCAGCAGCACGGCGTCCACCGTGCCCTCCCTGACAAGGCCCACGGCCTGCGCGTCGAGCGCCTGAACCAAGGTCAGCGGCACGTCCGGCCTTCGCTCCGACCAGGTCCGCAGCCACTTCGACGGCGTAACGCCCTGGACGTAGCCGAGCCTGAACGCGGAACCGACCTCCGAGGCTGTCACCACGCCAGGTTATCCGGCCCGGTGACAGGCCGTTACCATGGGCGGATGACGTCGCACAAGACCAGCCAGACGATGAAGCCCGCGACCGCGGCCAAGAAGCTGGGTGTGTACCTCGAAGCGACCCCGGCCGAGTTCCAGCAGGGCGTGGTCTCCCGCGACGAGCTCAACGCCCTGCAGGCCGACGCGCCCGACTGGCTGCGCGAGCTGCGCCGCGACGGCCCGCACCCGCGCCCCGTCGTCGCTGCCAAACTCGGCGTCTCCATCGGCGGCCTCGCCCGCGCCGGCATCACCGAGGCGCTGACCACCGAGCAGATCGACGCGATCAAGGTCGAGGATCCCGACTGGCTGCGCAGGGAACGCGAGAAGCAGGCCGATTTCCGCAAGGAAACCGCGCGGCTGAAGGAATCCCGCCCTAGTTCTTGACCGCGACCACCCGGTAGGCATTGGCATAGCCGCGTGTGCCGACGAAACCGGCCAACACCCGGTCGGCGATGGCGCTCGCGATGAACAGCGGCAACGCGGCCTTGAACCCCGCCGTACGCGTGAACCTGGCCAACCGCGAGGGCGCCTTGGCTCGCCACGGCACATCGTCGCCCCTGGTGAACGCGGCGTGCAGCACG
>DASYBO010000414.1:0-14497 GCA_036500685.1 Pseudonocardiaceae bacterium
TCGGTCAGGTCGAAACCGAGCGAGCGCACCGGCTTCTTGGCACACACGACGGTCAGCGGGACCACGGTCTGCCGGGCCCACTGGCCCCAGTCGTAGATGTTGAGCGGAAACCAGGACGGCAGGAAGATCATTTCTGGCGGCATCACCGGCAGGTCGTCCCAGGACCATTCGCCGAACAGCGCCAGCCAGGTCCGGGTGAACACCCTGCTGTTCTCGATGCCGCCGTGCTCGACGATGGAGTCCCGCGCGGTGATCATGTGCGGCTCGTCGACCGAGTCGCCGGCCAGCCGCAGCGCCACGTAGGCCTCGATGGTCGTGGACAGGTCGGCGGGGCCCTGGTGGAAGTTGGACCAGGTGCCGTCGGCCCGCTGCTCGCTGCGGATCCAGCGAGCAGCCGGCACCGTGATGTCCTCGGTGAGCACACCGAGGAACTGGCGCAGCATCAGGTCTTCCGCGTCCATGGTCACGTTGGTCTGCAGGTCGCCCTTCCACCAACCGGTCTCGTCCTGCAGGGACAGCAGGTGTTCGGTGGCGCGTTCGGTGGTGCGACGAGCCCGGGCCAGCAGAGTGTCTGGTTCGGACGCAATGGCGGTCATCGGTCCCTCCTGGTGACGAACAGAGCCGTTGCCCGCAGCGCCTCGATCACGCCGACCGGCGCGTCGGTCAGGCCGTCGAGGCAGTCCTGGGCGGTGCGGATGTGCCGGTCGGCCTGTTCCTCGGCCCACTTCAGGCCGCCGGCCTCCTCGATGAGTTCGGCCATCCTGGCCAGCGAGGCGTCGTCGTCGACGGCGTCGGGCCGGAAGTACAGCTCCCGCAACGTGTTGCCGGCCGGCGTGCCCGAGTTGAGCGCGGCCACCACCGGCAGCGACTTCTTGCGGCAGCGCAGATCCGCGAGCCGGGCCTTGCCGGTGACCGCCGGCGAACCCCAGATGCCGAGCAGGTCGTCAACGAGTTGGAAGGCAAGGCCGAGATGATCGCCGAAGTCGGCCAGCAGCCGGACGGTCTGCTGGTCGGCACCGACAGCGAGCGCGCCGACCGACGAAGCGCAGCGCATCAGCGCCCCCGTCTTACCGCCCGCCATCACGACGCACTCGTCCAGCGTCACGTCGGTGCGCTGTTCGAACTCCACATCGGAGCTCTGCCCGGTGATCAGGTCCTGCACGGCCTCGTTGAGGCAGCCCACCACCTCGCTGGCCACGGTGACCTGACTGCCCCGCCGCGCGGTCTCAACAGCAAGGGTGAGCAGCGCGTCGCCGGCCAGAATCGCCGCAGGCACACCGAATACCCGCCACGCGGTCTGGCGGTGCCGCCGTTCGACGTCGCCGTCCATGACGTCGTCGTGCAGCAGCGAGAAGTTGTGCACCAGTTCGACCGCGACCGCGGCCGGCACGGCAAGGCCGGGGTCCACGGTGATCGCCTGCGCGGAGAGCAGGGTCAACGCGGGTCGCAGGGCTTTGCCGCTGTTGCCCGGTGTGTCGTTGCCCTGCGGGTCGGCCCAGCCGAAGTGGTAACGGGCTATTCGGCGCATCGCGGGCGTGAGCTCGTCAACGGCCTTGCGCAGTGCCGGTTCGATCACGTCCCTCGCGGCCGTCACCTCGGCCGGCATCGTCGCGGTCATGCGGCACTCCCCAACACGGCGCGGGACAACCGCGCCTTCACGATCCGAGCAGCTTCGTTTCCGCTTCGCACCGCACCCTCCATCGTGTCGGGCCAGCCGGTGGCGGTCCACGCACCGGCGAGAACACAACCGGGTAGCAGGGTCTGCGCCTTCTGCCGCCACCGGGCGCTGCCCGGTGACTGGTGGAAGGTCGCCCTGCGTTCCCGGGTAACGAAGAATTCCGTACAGCGAGCCGGATCGGCCTTCGGGAACAGCCTTGCCAGCTCCGGCAGGAATACCTCCTTGAGAGCCGCGACCGGCTCGTCGATCCATTCCCCCGCCCCGGACAGTGAAACGGCGAGGTACTGCCCGTTCGCCACTTTCGAGATGTCGGTGCGGTCGAACACCCACTGCACCGGCGAACCCACGATCGCGACAAAGGAATGCTCGGTGACGCGGGTGTCGTACACCGCGTGGACGTTGACGATCGGCTTGGACCCGAGCTTCGCGGGCGCCTCGGGTTCGGCCAGCGCGCCATCGGGCAGCACAGCGCCCACCGCATCGGAGGGCACCGCGACGACGACCGCGTCGGCGGTCAGCGTCTCGCCGTCCATGTCGACCTCGTAGCCGTCGCCGACCGCTCGGATCGCGCGGGCCGAGGTGCGCAGTCGTACGTCGGCGCCGTTGCGGTGCAGGTATTCGGCGGCCGGATCGCCGTGCAGTTCGCTCAACGGCACCTGCGGCACACCGATGTCGGCGGCCTCGGCGCGGTCGAGCAGAGCGGTGCGGAACACCATGGCGCACAAGGCGAGCGAGGCGTCGTCCGCGTCGGTGTTCAGCGCGGCCACCGTGACCAGGTTCCACAGGGCGTCGATGGCTTCCTTGCGCTGACCGTACCTGGCCAGCCAGGAGCCGAAGCTGCGCTCGTCGAGACGCGGATCGGCCGGGTCGAGGGTGCGCAGCCTGGCCACCGCGATGCCGACGCGGGCTCTGTCCGCAATGGACAGCAGTCCGTAGCGGGTCAGCGCGGCGCCAAGGTGCAGCGGTGCCGGCAGCCCGGTGCGGAACAGCTCGCCGTGCCGGCCATCGCGGTGCACTACCGGGATGCGGAACCGGTCCTGGATCGTGATCTTGTCGGCGACGCCGATCGTCTTCAGGAAATCCAGGTAGTCGGTGTAGCAGCGCAGCAGCACGTGCTGGCCGTTGTCCACGGTCAGCCCGTCCCGGTCGAAGGAGAACGTCGCCCCGCCGAGCCGGGCCCGCGCCTCCAGCAGCGTGACCTTGGTGCCGTCCGCGACCAACTTGGTCGCTGCCGCCAACCCGGCCAGCCCACCGCCGACGACAACTACGTGCTTACTCACGGTGCGACCCCCGCGAGGCTGCGACCTGCGACGATGGCCTTTTCCCAACCAGGAAGGGAAAGCCGGCCGCCGAGCACCAGCCACGGGCGAGCCATGATCCGGCCCAGGAGCCGGTGATAGATGCCGGCCATCGCCCCGCAGCACGCGCGGCTGCGCCGGTCCAGCATGGGCAGCAGCCGCAGGCCCTCGACGTAGATCTGCTGGGCGCGAGCCGCCTCGAACTCGATCAACGCCACCAGGTTGGTCTCGTCGTCGGTGAACTTGCCGTTCTCGTCGAGGTCGAACGTGACGCCGAACCGGTCGAGGTCTTCCTGGGGCAGATAGGTGCGGCCGTTGCCTCGGTCCTCCACGATGTCGCGCAGGATGTTGGTCAGCTGCAGGGCGAGGCCGAGCGAGTCGGCGATCGGTTGGGCGGCGGCCAGATCGGTGGTGCCGAAGACCGCGAGCGAGAGCCTGCCGATCGTGCTGGCCACGCAGTAGCAGTAGTACTTCAGGTCCTCGAAGCTCTGGTAGTGCGTGCCGCGCACGTCCGCCTCGCACCCGGTGATCAGGTCGTCGAACGCGGACAGCGGCAGGCCGGTTGTCCGCGCGGCGTGCGCGAGCGCGATCAGCACCGGGTCGTTGCCGGGCTCGTCCAACCGGTGCAGGTCGGCGCGCACCTCGGTGAGGCCTGCGAGGCGTTGCTCGGCCGGGGCGTCGCTGTCGCCGATGTCGTCGACCCTGCGGGCGAACGCGTACACCGCGGACAGGGCGCGGCGCTTCTGCGGCGGCAGCAACTTGATGCCGTAGGAGAAGTTGCGGGCCTGCTCGGTGGTGATCGCCTCGCACCGGGCATACGCGGCCTCGACGGACGGCGCCGTCATGGGGGTCATCGGGATCCTCCGGTGGCGAGCAGGCTCGCCCAGTGGCGCAATGTGGACAGTTTTCCGGGTTTCGGGGTCCCGGAGAGCACGTCGTAGCCGGCCGCCGCGATGGCCTCCGCCGTCGCGATGCCGCCCGCGACGTAGCCGCTGATGGCGAGGCGGGCCGCGCCGCGCAGGCTGCCGACCAGTGGCCTGCCCTCCTCGAGCAGGCGCAGCGCGCGCTGGGTCTCGAACGCGAGCAGCGCGCGTACCTCGGTGCTGGCCGGCGGTCCTTTCAGGTCGGACGGTTCGACGCCGAAGCGGTCGAGATCCTCCTGTGGCAGGTAGATCCGCTCCTTGTCGGTCAGATCCTCGACGACGTCCTGGCAGTGCTCGAGGATCTGCAACGCGGTGCAGATCCGGTCGGAGAGCACCATCCGGTCCGGATTCGCCTGGCCGAAGACGTAGAGAACAAGGTGACCGACCGGGTTCGCGGACAGCTCGCAGTAGCCGACGAGATCGGCGTACGTGGCGTAGTTGTGCACGAACTGGTCCTGCCGGTTCGCCTCGATCAGCGCGTCGAACGGCTCCCTCGGAATCCGGCAGGCCTGGATCGTCCTGGCAAGATCGGATAGCATCGCGTGCTCCGGCATCCGGCCCGCATAGATCCGGTCCAGGTCCCTGGACACCTTGTCCAGCAAGGTGATGCGGTTGCCGGTCGCTTCGTCGCCGATGTCATCGACGAGGCGGGCGTACACGTAGATGGCCAGCAGATGCTGCCGGATACCCGGTGGCAGGAACCTGGCGGCGACCGAGAAGTTTTCGTCGCCGGCCTGGTCGAGCGGGGATTCCGTGGTACGATGAGATAAATTCGTCTCAGTATTTTTGGAGGCAGGCCAATAGCGGTGCACGACGGCAGCTGACCAGTCTCGACATGCCTTCCAAAGTGCCGACACCACAAGAACCTCCACGTCCGCTCACGTAGCGTCCATACTGCGGTGCTCCGTCGAGTCTCGCAGCGTGAAAAGCCGCGTCAATCGGCTGAGCAAGGGCGTGCGAAATGTCGGCACGTGCACACGCGAGAATCCCATTTGCCTCTCGTGTGGCCCGGCCGTGTCTCTCTGCCCTGATCACCTGCTGTTGTAGCACTTGGACTGCTGCGTAATACAGGTAATATGCCTGTACCGTACACGTAGGCCACCGATGGTGGAAGTACCGCGAAGGGCGGTTTGGGGCGTGTCACACCGGGCAATCTCAGACGCACATTCGGGCCCCCGTCATCACCGGAGAGGCTTGCGCAGCACCACATCGCGCGACTCCGTCGAGGTCATCGAGACCGAGATGACCAGACTCGCCCGGACCCTCGCCGTGCTTGCCCGGCACGCCGAGCCCGAACTGAAACTGGACCGCGCCGGCTACCTGCTGCTGCGCACCCTGGACCGGATCGGCCCCGCCAGCATCAACACCCTCGCCGCCGCGGTCGGCCTCGACGCCTCCACCGTGACCAGGCAGGTCGCCACCATGAAGGATCTCGGCCTTGTCGAGCGCAAGACCAACCCCGGCGACCGCCGCTCCTGCATCATCAGCCCGACCGAGGAAGGCTGCGAACTGATGCGCACCATGTGCCGTCAGCGCCGCACCAGCCTCAACATGGTCGTCGGCGACTGGGCCGACGACGAGCGTTCCATGCTCGGCTGGCTGCTGGCCAAACTCAACGACTCGATCGTGCGCGCCACCGGTTGCGGTGAGCCCGCGCTGGGCCAAACGGCGGGCTGAACTCCTAGCACGCACTGAGCTGACCTTCACCAAGGCTCTACATGTAGTACGCGATCTGGAAGTGCAGGCCCAGCGGCGTCTGGTGAATCGGGACGTTGCGTACCGCGCCGGTCGCGTCGGTGTAGCTGACCACCTGGCCGAGCGTGGCACCGGTCGCGAGGCCGTTGGTCGTGTCGTCCAGCGGCCACATGTTCTCGTAGACGTCATCGCCCGACCACTGCACGTCCCGCGAGTGATCGGCCTCGTAGCCGGCCCAGTTGAAACCGTTGAGCCGCAGCAGCGTGCGGAACTGGCGCTGCACGATTTTCTGGCGGAAGGCGTCGGTCCTGCGCCAGGCGGGACCGCGCAGCCTCGGGTAGTAAGGCCCGTTCGGACTGATGCCGACCTCGAGCTGATCCGGTTGCCGTGGGTGCCGACCAGCCTGTCCGGCGGCCGTCACCACGGCGTCACACCGGTTCGGGTCATGGCTCGCTGGGACAGCCGCAGCTGCCGCGCCGCACCACCGAGGTCGGCAGCACGATCTCGCGCTCGGGAGGGCGGTCGCCGCTGATCAACGCGTGGACCATCTCGAAAGCGGTCGCGCCGAGCTGCTGAATGGGTTGGCGGACCGTGGTCAGCCGGGGCCGCAGGTGCCGGGCGACCGGGATGTCGTCGAACCCGGTGACCGCGACGTCCTCGGGTACCCGGAGGCCGTGTTCGGCCAACGCGTACAGCACGCCGATCGCGGTCTGGTCGTTCGCGCACATGATCACGTCGGGTAACGAGGCACCGTCGGCGATCAGTTGGTCGACGACCTTGGCCCCGCCGGAGGCCATGTAATTGCCCTGCCATTTGGCACCGGTGCACAGTTTCACGCCGGCATCCTCGGCCTGGGCCTGGATGGCCGCGGCGCGGTCGATGTTGTCCGGGCTGTCGGCGTGGCCCGCGATGTAGCCGATGCTGGCAAAGCCGTGGTCGGCGATGAGGTGCCGGGTCAGTTCACGCATGCCGGCGGTGCTGTCCGCGCGGACGTTGATGCTCGCCGGGGTCGGCGTACCGACCAGGGTGACGATCGGGACGCGCTTGGCCAGCCGGATGATGCCCTCCGGGCCGAGCACCTTGTCGTGCAGGATCACGCCGTCGCTCTTGCCGGCCATGGCGGCAACGCGGGGCTGCCGGCCGGGCTCGTACACGTCGACCGAGCTGAGCAGCAGGTCGAACCCGCGCTCCCTGGCGGCCAACTCGACCCCCCGGTTGATCACCTCGGCAAACAGCAGCGACCCGTCCTCGTCGGCGAACCCGGACCCGGCCATGCTCTGCTGGAACGGCCTGCGGAACACCACGCCGACGACTTCCTTGAGCCTGCTGCTCAACGCGCGCGCGGCGCCGTCCGGCACGAAGTCCAGTTCGCGCACGGCGGCGAGGACGCGTTCGCGCGTTTCGGGGCGGGGCGACTCCAGCCCGTTGAGGACCCGCGACACCGAGGCGATGGACACGCCCGCGTGCCTGGCCACGTCATAGATGGTCAGCGGGCTCGGTGACGACGGAACCTTCACGGCATCTCCCCCTCATGTCATCGCCCCGACATTACCGTGGTCATCGAGCGATCCCGTGAAAACGTTTCCCCGGTGACCCGAAGTGGTCCAAACAACGGGCTGACCTGCCTATTCAAGCGGAAATCAAGAATCGTCCCTTTGTCGCACCGCAGAGTGGTACCCGCGACGACCCGGACGGGGAGGGACGGGCCGGCGCAGCGGGCGCCCCAGCGAGGAGGACCCCCCTCGACCCCGCCCGCTTCGTCTTCGCGAACCGCCGAACGCGGAGACGCCGGGGATGGCCACGGCGTGTGCACGCCGGGGCCATCCCCTGTTGTCGTTCTGACAGGCCCCGCCGACAACTGGGGAGACGGGCGCCGCGGCTACCGTTGGTAGGCTTGAGCAGCCCGCGCCGCACCTGGAGAAACCCGGGTTGACCAGGCGACTCAAGCGATGGAGACCGTGAAACCATGCTCGACCGTGCCCTGATCGACGCGTTGTTCCCCGCCGACCTGCCCGAGCCCGCGCACTGGGAGCAGCAGTACCCGGCGCGGACGCTGGCCGAGGGCGCCAAGGTCACCCGGTTCGGTCCGTCGCCGACCGGTTTCCTGCACATCGGCGCGGTGTACACGGCCATGATCGACCGCGACGTCGCCACGCATTCCGACGGCGTCTACCTGCTGCGGGTCGAGGACACGGACACCGCGCGCGAGGTCGAGGGCGCGGTCGAGCAGTTCAACCGGGCGTTCGACTACTTCCGCATCCAGCCCGACGAGACGCAGGGCACCGGCGAGTACGGCCCCTACCTCCAGTCGCAGCGCGCCGAGATCTATGCCAGCTTCGCGCGCGAGCTGATGCGCCAGGGCAAGGCGTACCCGTGCTTCGCCACCAAGGAGGAGCTGGCCGACATCACCGCGCGCCAACAGGCGGCGAAGATCCCTACCGGCTACTACGCGCGCTGGGCCATCTGGCGCGACGCCGACGCGGCCGACGTGCAAGCCAAACTGGACGCGGGCGCGCCCTACGTGGTCCGGTTCCGCGCGCCGGAGATCACCAGCCAGAACGGGCGGATCAGCTACGTCGACGCGATCCGGGGCAAGCTGGAGCACGAGACCAACCGCAACGACGTGGTCATCCTCAAGTCCTCGGACCTTTCGCCCCGGCTGCCCACCTACCACTTCGCGCACGCCGTCGACGATCACCTGATGCGGGTCAACCTGGTGATCAGGTCGGAGGAGTGGCTGTCCTCGGTGCCGCTGCACCTGCAACTGTTCGACGCCCTCGGTTTCGAGCGGATCACCTACGCGCACATCGCGCCGTTGATGAAGCAGATCAGCGGCGGCAAGCGCAAGCTGTCCAAGCGCAAGGACCCGGAAGCCAGCGTCGACTACTACATGCAGGCCGGCTACCCGGCCGACGCGGTGCTCTACTACCTGCGCGGCCTCGCCAACGGCGCGCTCGGCGAGATGCCGCTGGCGCAGGCGCTGACCACCCCGATCGACCTGGACAAGGCCGGCGTCGCCGGGCCGCTGGTCGACCTGGTGAAGCTGGAGGACATCAGCGCCGACCACATCGCCACGCTGACCGGGGAGCAGATCCTGGCCGCGCTGGCCGACTGGGCCGGCGAGCACGACGCGGACCTGGTGCCGGTGCTGGAAAACGAGCGCGAGCTGGCGCTGCGCGCGTTGGACGTGGAGCGGGTCGGTGTGGAGAACCCGCGCAAGGACCTGCGCAAGTGGTCGGATTTCCGCACCGCGTACGGGTTCTTCTTCAACGAGCTGTTCACCCCGCTCACCGGTCCTGAGGACGAGCGGCTGGCCGAGCTGAACCTGCCGGCCAAGGTGATCACCGAGTTCGTCGGCGATTTCGTCGAGGGCTACCAGCAGCTCGACGACCCGGCCGAGTGGTTCAACCAGATCCGGGACCTGGCTGGAAAGCACGGGTTCTCCAAGAATGCCAAGGAGTACAAGAAGGACCCGGACGCCTACCCCGGCTCGATCCGCGAGGCCTCGCAGCTGATCCGGGTCGCGCTGACCGGGTCCACCCGCAGTCCGGACATGTACTCGATCACCAAGGCCATCGGCACCGACGAGGTACTGCGCAGGCTCCGCGCGGTCGCCGCCTGACTGGGAGTCCACAGTGGACAACGAACAGCTGCGCACGATGAACGTGATGATGGCGCAGGAGTTCCGCGCCAACGGCGGGAAGATCGCCCGGTTGACCGACCGGGAGATCCTGCTGCTCACCACGGTTGGCGCGAAGTCGGGCCTGCCCCGGCTCTCGCCGCTGGCTTACGTGACCGACGGTTCGCCGGAGCGACTGGTGGTGTTCGCGTCGCACCTGGGATCCGCGCACCATCCGGGCTGGTACCACAACCTGGTGGCAAACCCGGAGGTCACCGTCGAGGTCGGCGCCGAGAAGTTCACCGCGCGGGCCAGCACCGCGACCGGCGCCGAGCACGACCGGCTCTACGCACTGTTCACCTCGCAGCTCTCCGGCACCGATGACCACCAGAGCCGGACCGGCGGCCGAATCATCCCGATGGTCGTGCTCGAACGGGTGCGGTAGACGGATGCCTTACTTCGCCGAACTCGCCGCCGACAGCTACGGATCCTCCGACGAGACCGCACCACCGCTGGTGCTGCTGCGCGGACCGACCGGCGCCGAACCGGACGACGATTACCGGGACTGGCTCACCGCGCTGCTGCCCGACGTGCGCGTCACCGCGTTCCCGGACACCGGCCACTTCCCCCATCTGGCCCGGCCCGCCGCGTTCGCCGAACTGCTGCACTCGATACGTTAGGCGACGTGACGGCCAAGATTCGCCGCTACCGCGACACCGACCGGGCCGCCGTCTACGACATCTGCGTCGAGACGGCGGGCGCGGGCAAGGGCGTGCGCGGCCGGTACAGCACCGATGACCTGGTCCCGGATCTGGCGGCCGGGCCGTACCTGTTCCTCGCGCCGGAGCACGCCTACGTGCTTGACGACGGCGAGCGGGCCGTCGGCTACGTCATCGGCACGGCCGACACCGCCGAATTCGTTGCCGGCTACCAGCAACGGTGGCTGCCCCGGCTCCTGGAGCGGTACCAGCCGCTGTCCGGTCCGCCGGTCACCGACGAGGAGCAGCGCATCGACTCGATGTTCCACCCGGAACGCTGGCTGGTGCCCGAGTTGAAGCCCCACCCGGCGCATCTGCACGTCAACATTCTTGCCGGCCACCGGGGATCCGGTCGTGGACGGGCGCTGATCGACACGTTCCTCGCCTCGGTCGCGGCAGCCGGCGCCGCGTCGTGCTACCTCGTGGTCCGGCCGGCGAACCTGAACGCGCGAGGTTTCTACGCTCGGCTCGGCTGGCAGCCGATCGAGGTCCCCGGCGACGAATCCGGCATCTACCTGACCCACCCGACCAGTTAGTCCGGCAGGGCCACGGTCGCGTCGACCTCGACCAGCAGGTCCGGCCGGAACAACCCGGCCACCTGCACCAGCGTGCTGGCCGGGCGGACGGTGCCGAGCGCCGGCACGATCTGGGCCGTGATGGCGTCACGCACGGCTGGCACTCCGGTCGGCGCGTCCACCACGTACCAGCCGAACTTGATCACGTCGGCCCAGTCCGCGCCGAGTTCGCGGATCACCGCGTGCAGGTTGGCAAGGGCCTGCGCGGCCTGGGCGCCGACGTCGCCCGGCCCGACCAGTTCGCCGTCCACGTCAAGGGCGATCTGGCCCGCGACGAAGGCGATCCGGCCGGACACGGTCACGGCGTGCGCGTAGTTGGGGCTGGTGGCCACGCCGGGGACATCGGTAGTGCGCTCGATCGGCATCGCGGGTTACTCCAAACTGTTCAGGAACCACCTACATACACCGGAGGCCGCCCCTGCTCGCTCTCGCCCTGAGCGACGACGTTGAACCGCGCGGCCTCGAACCGTGGCAGGGCGACGTGTTCGCCGCGCACATCGAGGACAACCGCGCGCATCCGACCCCGTGGCGCGGGACGCGGGCCGGATCTTCGGCATCTGGCGCGGCCCTGACCTGATCGGCGGCGTGCTGCGCAAGCCCTTCAGCCACAAGGGCGTGTTCCACGACAGCATGGTGCTCTCGATCCTCGCCGAGGAGTGGGCGGCCGCGTAACGGTCAGTTCCGCACGAAACGGGCCAGTAACTCGACCAGCTGCTCGCGCTCGGCCGGTTCGAAGCCGGCCAGCAGCTCCCGGCTGACGGCGTGCGCGCCGCGTTCGGCCCGGACGAACACCTCCTCGCCGTGCGGGGTGAGCGCGACCGCGTGCGCGCGCCGGTCGTGCTCGGCCGGCCTGCGCACGCACAGGTCGCGGGCTTCCAGGTCGTCGATGAACCGGACCATCGCCGACTTGTCGCTGCCGAGACGGTCGATGAGCTGCCGCTGGCTGAGCGGGCCGCTGCGGTGCAGCAGGAGTAGCACGCCGAAGTGCTTGCCCTGGATGTCCAGCGGCCGCAGCGCCTCGTTGAACGCCTCCGCCGCCTTGCTGTGTGCCTTGCGCAGCAAAACGCCGATCTCGTAGCTCTCGTCGCGCTCACCCATCTGGTCAGTATAGTGTCGGATCAGATACTCTCGTTCGAGACAATCTCATCGAGAACTCAGGGGGAACGATGACCTGGCACTACTGGCCCTACCGGATCGCGTTGTCCATCGCCGCCGTGCTGCTGTTCGACCAGGCCGTGTTCGCGGGCCAGTTCCTCAGCGGCAGCTACCCGTCGCTGGCCACCCACCGGGAGAACGCCACCTACGCGGGCATCGCGGTGGTCGTCGCCGCGCTCGCCGCCATTCCGATCCGCTGGCCCGGCAAGGGGCCGTGGTGGCCGATGGCCGTGACCTTCGCGCTGTTCGGACTGATCGGGGCGCAGATCGCGCTCGGCTTCGCCAGGGTGCTGGCGATCCACATCCCGCTCGGCGTGTCGATCATCGTGCTGGCCGTGCTGCTCGTCGTCTGGGCCTGGCGCAAGCATCCAGCCAAGGAGAAGTCGAAGCAGCAAGCGGCGGTGTCGCGATGAGTCCGTTGAGTCGCAGGGGTTTTCTCGGTCTGGTCGCCGCCGTCGGCGCGGGCGCCGGGGTGGGCGTGCCGCTGCTGTCCGGGATCGCCGGGGCCGCGTCCACCGGCACCGCGCTCGCCAGCCAACTGCCGCTCCCCCGCCCGTTCACCGTCCCGCTCACCCTGCCGCCGGTACTCCGGCCGACCTATTCGGATACTCATGGCGAGCACTACGAGATCACCCAGCGGGCGGCGTCGGTCGAGATCCTGCCAGGGGTGCGCACCACGATCTGGGGCTACAACGGGATCTTCCCCGGCCCCACCATCGAATCCACCAGCGGCCGACCCACGATCATCCACCACACCAACCAACTGCCGGTGCCGGTCGTCGTGCACCTGCACGGCGGCCACACACCCGAGGACAGCGACGGCTACCCGACCGACCTGATCCTGCCCACCAACGGTTTCAACCCGCCGATGACCGGGATGCCAGGCATGACAACCGATCCGCTGGCAAGGGTGACCACTGGCGAGCGCACCTACACGTTTCCGTTGGTGCAGCGGGCAACCGCGCTCTGGTACCACGATCACCGGATGGCGTTCACCGGCGCCAGCGTCTGGCGCGGACTGGCCGGGTTCCACCTCATCAGGGACGCCGAGGAGAACGCGCTGCCGCTGCCGCACGGCGCACGCGAACTGCCGCTGCTGATCGCGGACCGCGCGTTCAACGCCGACGGTTCGCTGCGCTACCCGAGCAAGGACCCGAGCCTGCGGATGACTCCAGGAGTGACCGAGCCCTACCAAGGGGGTGTGCTCGGTGACGTGATCCTGGTGAACGGGCGACCGTGGCCGGTGGCGGACGTGGACCGCGCCCGCTACCGGCTGCGGTTGCTCAACGCGTCCAACGCCCGCCGCTACCAGTTGACCCTCGACCCGCCGCCACCCGGCGGCGCCGGATTCGTGCAGATCGGCTCGGACGGCGGCCTGCTCGCCGCGCCGATCGCGCACGACACCATCGAGATCGCGCCGGCCGAACGGTTCGACGTGATCGTGGACTTCGGCCGGTACCCGCCCGGCACCGAAGTGACGCTGGCCAACGGATTCGGCAGCGGGTCGACGGCGGTGGTGCTGAAGTTCCGCGTCGGCTCGAACACCGAGGACCCCAGCCGCATCCCGGACACGCTGAGCACGATCACCCCGCTCGATCCGGCCCGCGCGACGGTGACCCGCGATTTCCATTTCGCCGACGCGGGCGACCAATCCGGTTGGTACATCAACGGCCAGCCGTACTCGCCGACGAACATCGCCGCCGCGCCAAGACTGGGCAGCACCGAGGTGTGGCGGCTGGTCTCCGACTTCGCCCACCCGATCCACCTGCACCTGGTGCACTTCCAGGTGCTCTCGCGCGGCCTGTCCGGGCCGGGCGAGTACGACCACGGCTGGAAGGACGTCGTCGACCTGCGCCCTGCCGAGGAGGTCTCGGTCATCGCACGGTTCGCCGACTACCCCGGCCGGTTCGTGTTCCACTGCCACAACCTCGAACACGAGGACATGGCCATGATGGGCAATTTTCGAGTCAGCTGAGCCGCGTCAGGAGTGGGAATCGGCTCAGCCCGGTGACGATCGGACTCGGATAGAACCGCGGCGGGGACTGCGGATCCAGCCGCAACTCCGGGAACCGATCGAGCAGCAGGTTGAGCGCGAGCCTGCCCTCCAGCCTGGCAAGTGGTGCGCCAAGGCAGAAGTGGATGCCCCGACCGAAACCCAGGTGCTGGTTGGGCGTGCGCGTCGGGTCGAAGGTGTGGGGGTCGGGGAACTGACGCGGATCCCGGTTGGCCGCGGCCAACCAGACCGCGATCAGTTGCTCGGCCGGGATCGCGACACCGTCGATCTCCACCGGCTGCCTGCTGACCCGCAGTACACCGGCTACCGGGCTGAGAAAACGCAGTGCCTCCTCGATCGCCGAGGGCACAAGCGTCCGATTCGCGCGCACCTGCCGGGCGGCGCCAGGATGGTGCGCGAGGCAGAGCAGGGTGTTGCCGAGCAGCATCGTGGTTGTCGCATGACCGGCGATCAACAGCAGCGCGGCGAAGCCGACCACTTCGTCGTCGGTCAGGTGTGCACCGTCTACTTCGGCCTGGACCAGGCTGGTGAGCAGATCGGCACGCGGCGCCTGCCTACGCTCAAGGACGTGCTGGAGCAGGTAGGCGCCGAACTCCTCGCTCTGTTGTTGAACGTCGGCCCCCGTGTAGATTTCGCCGTCGGCCGAGACCGGCGGTTGCACGTTCATCAACTGCATGAGGCTCTCGGCCCATTTCATGAACAGCTTCCGATCGCTGCTGGGCACGCCGAGCAGCTCAGCGATCACGATCACCGGCAGCGGATGCGTGAGGTCCTCGACCAGT
>DASYBO010000415.1:0-3445 GCA_036500685.1 Pseudonocardiaceae bacterium
AAGGTACTCGGCCCGCACCGCCGCTCCCCCGGTCTGCTGCTGGCCAACTTCGTGGCCACCGTCGAGTACGAGCCGATGGGCGTTGTCGGCGTGATCGGGCCATGGAATTACCCGGTGTTCACGCCGATGGGCTCGATCGCCTACGCGCTCGCCGCTGGCAACGCGGTGGTTTTCAAGCCGAGCGAGTACACGCCCGGCGTGGGCAAGTGGCTGGTCGACTCGTTCGCCGAGGTGGTCACCGAACAGCCGGTGTTCCAGCTGATCACCGGCTACGGCGAGACCGGCGCTGCGCTGTGTCGCGCGGGGGTGGACAAGCTGGCGTTCACCGGTTCGGCCCGCACCGGCCGCAAGGTGATGGCGGCGTGCGCCGAAAACCTGACCCCGGTGGTGATCGAGGGCGGCGGCAAGGACTCGCTGCTCGTCGACGAGGACGCCGATCTCGACGCGGCCGCGGACGCGGCGATCTGGGGCGGCATGTCCAACGCGGGTCAGACCTGCGTCGGCGTTGAACGCGTGTACGTGCACCAGAAAGTGCACGAGGAGTTCACCAAGCGACTGGTGGACAGGGCCAAGGAGTTGCGCGCGGGCGCGGATGCCGGCGCCAAACTGGGCCCGATCACGATGCCCTCGCAGTTGAAGGTGATCTCCGAGCACATCGCGGACGCGATCGCGCGCGGTGGCAAGGCACTGATCGGTGGGCCGGAGGCGGTGGGCGAGCGGTTCGTGCAGCCGACGGTGCTGGTCGACGTGCCGGAGGACTCGCGGGCGGTGACCGAGGAGACGTTCGGCCCGACGCTGACCGTGGCCAAGGTGCGCGACATGGACGACGCGGTGGAACGCGCCAACGCGACCAACTACGGCCTCGGCAACACGGTGTTCTCCCGCTCGCGCGGGGTGGAGCTGGCAAGGCGGCTGCGCTCCGGCATGGTGTCGATCAACTCGGTGATCAGCTTCGCCGGCATTCCGAGTCTGCCCTTCGGCGGCGTCGGCGAGTCCGGGTTCGGCCGGATCCACGGGCCGGACGGACTGCGCGAGTTCGCCCGGGCCAAGGCGATCGCCCGGCCCCGGTTCAAGGCGCCCCTTGAGCTGACCACGTTCGCCCGCACGGAGAAGGTCGACAAGCTCGTCGCCAAGCTGATCACGGTGATGCACGGCAAGCGCTGACCCGAATCGGCCTGCCGGGTCCACTGTGGACCCGACAGGCCGGCCGTTCCGCTCGCTACCAGGTGACCGGCAGCTGGTAGGCGCCGTAGACGAGGCCGTCGTCCTTGAACGAGATCTCGTCAAGGGAGGCGGCGAGCCGCAGGTTCGGGATGCGCCGGAACAGTGTCTCGTACACGATTTCCAGTTCCTGGCGGGCCAGGTTCTGGCCGAGGCACTGGTGCGGGCCGTAGCCGAAGGCAACGTGGTGCCGGGTGCCGCGCTCGATGTTCAGCTCGTCCGCGTCGGCGAACGTGCCGCTGTCCCAGTTCCCGGCCATGGTCGAGGCGATAACGCCCTCGCCCGCCCTGACCGTCACGCCGCAGATCTCGACGTCCTGCGCGGCCACGCGCGGAACGGCGTCGGCGATGGAGAAGTAGCGCAGCATCTCCTCGACGGCCATCGGGATCTTGGCCGGATCGGCCTTGATCGCGGCCAACTGCTCCGGGTTCTCCAGGAAGCCGATTGTGCCGAGCGAGATCATGTTGGCGGTGGTCTCGTGGCCGGCGATGAGCAGCAGGAACGACATGCCGACCAGTTCGTCCCGGTCGATCTCGCCCGCCTCACGCTGCTTCTGGATCTGCCGGCTGATCAGGTCGTCTGCAGGTTGCGCGGTCTTGGCATCGACCAGCTCACCGAGGTATTCCCGCATTTCGGCGACCAACGCCTGGCGGTGGGTCGCGTCGGTGCTCCTGCGCAGCATGTGGCTGCTGCGCTCCTGGAAGAAGTCGTGGTCGGCATAGGGCACGCCGAGCATCTCGCAGATCACCAGCGACGGCACCGGCAGCGACAGTGCCTGCACCAGGTCGACCGGGCGGTCCTCGCGGGCCAGCATGGCGTCGATGGACTCGTCGACGATCTGTTGGATGCGCGGCCGCAGGCCGGCCAGCCGCTTCACGGTGAACTCGCCGATGGCCGAGCGGCGGGTGCGCGAGTGGTTCGCGCCGTCCATGCCGATCATGATGATGGGCGGCTGGCTGCGAATGTTCTCGCGTACGCGCGGGTCGGCCATGAACAGCGGGAAGCCGTCCCTGGTCCGGTCGGAACTGAACCGGGTGTCGGCGAAGACCGCACGAGCCGCGGCGTGCGTCGTCGCCCACCACACGCTCTCGCCCGCGATCGTGGTCACCTTGACCATCGGGCCTTGTTCGCGCAGCTCCGCGTACTCCTCCGGTGCGGCGACCGGACAGCGCCTGACCGGCGGAAACGTGCCGTGTGGCGCCGGTTGTACCGCGACATCGGGCGTGCTCGCGACGGTTTCCGTCATGTTGGCCTCCCCAGCACAACTAACTGGAATGTTCTCATCCGCTTACTTCGCTCAATGTACCCATCCGACCGCGTTCCGTCCAGGAAAAGCACCCGGCTCCGGCCGACGGGGAAACCCGCCGAACCGGAGCCGGGTCGAGCGCTCTCAGTCCTCCACAATGGACAGAGCTTGGGACGGGCAGAGGTTCACCGCGTCCCGAGCCCGCTTCGCCGCGTCCCCGTCAGGCTGATCGGTCAACAGCACCACGATGCCGTCATCCCCCTGATCGAAAACCGCGGGCTCGGTCAGCACGCACTGCCCGGATCCAACACACACGTCGGTATCGGCCTTGATCCGCACGACACCCTCCTCACCACGTCACGGGTAGCTCATAAACACCATAGATGTTGGCATCGGTCTTGAACTCGACATCGTCGACCGGCACCGCCAGCCGCAGATCCGGAATACGCCGGAACAACGTGTCGAAGGTGACCTGCAGTTCCAGCCGAGCCAAGTTCTGACCGAGGCACTGATTCGGACCGTAGCCGAAGGCGATGTGGTGCCGCGCGCCGCGTTCGACGTCGAGCTGCTCGGGCTCGGCGAACACGCTCGGATCCCAGTTCGCGGAGAGCCCGGACACCACGACACCCTCGTCGGCCTTGATGGTCACGCCGCCGATTTCCACGTCCTCCGTGGCCACCCTGGATGTCGCCATCTCCACGATGGTGAAGTACCGCAGCAGTTCCTCGACCGCCAGCGGGGTCTTGCCCGGGTCGGCCTTGATCGCGGCCAACTGCTCCGGGTTGTCCAGCAGACCGACGACACCCAACGAGATCATGTTGGCGGTCGTCTCGTGCCCGGCCAGCAGCAACAGGAACGCCGTGCTGACCAGGGTGCCGTGATCGACGGAGCCGGTCTCGCGCTGCTTGGCGATCTGCCGGCTGAACAGGTCATCGCCCGGTTCGGTCTCCTTGGCCGTGATCAGCTCGTCCATGTAGC
>DASYBO010000416.1:0-6750 GCA_036500685.1 Pseudonocardiaceae bacterium
GCCGGGTCGACCACCTCGATCAGGTTGATCGCGATGTGTTCGCCCTCAAGCCCCTCGGTGCGCAGCGTCTCGCCGATGGCGCCCTCGTGCTTCTCCGGCGCGGGCGGCGGGGCCTGTCGCGGCGGCTGGTCGCCGCGCGCCCAGGTGGCGCTGCCCGGCGGACCCCAGGTGTTGCCGACTCGCGCGGCCGGTGCCGGTGGCGGTGGGGTGAAACCAGGTGGCGGATAGCTGCCGGACGGCCCACCGGACACGCCGTAGTTCGGTCGCGGCGGCGGATACGGCCCGGACTGGCCCGGATTCTGCTGTGGCGGGTACGGCCCGGACTGGCCCGGCGGGGAGTAAGGCCCAGACCCGCCCGGCGGCGGATAGGACCCCGACTGGCCAGGATTCTGCGGCGGTGGATAGGGGCCGGACTGGCCCTGGTTTTGTTGCGGCAGGCCAGGGTTCGGCATCTGGTACGGCCCGGACTGTGGGCCTACGTTCGACGCGGGGTAGTTGCCCCAGCCACCGGCATTGGCGATGGCCGCGCGGATTCCGTTCGGATCGCACTCGACGCCGACCATCAGCGGCAGCCCGCTCGCGGACAGCGCGAGCAGCCGGGCGGCGACCTCCCTCGGGTCCATGCCGAGCCGCCCCGCGATGTCGGCTACCGCGGCCTTGCCCGACTCGGCAACCACCGCGAGCACGCGAACATCAACCGGATCAGGGGCAGCCACGCGTGGCACGCTACCGTGCCCGACCGACCACTGCCGCAGCAACGCCCCTCAGCGACCAGGGGCGCGGGACAGTGCCGGATGGCGCGCGTTGTCCACCCGCACCGCGACATCCGCCAGTTCGGCAGGCGCGAGTTCCTCGGCGTAGCGCGCGTACACCGGCAGCGTCCACCGTCGCTCGTCGTCGATCTGGCGGGCCAGCGCGGCGGGTGAGAGCCACAGGTGCACTGCGAAGTCGATGGGCAGCCCCTGGCCGAGTAGCAGAGATCCGTCCAGGATCAGCACTCCACCAGGCGCGACGTCGACGTAGTCGGCGCGAAACGCCCGGTCCCGTGCCGCGTCCCACAGCGCCGGCAGCACCCGGCCGGACCCGCCAGGATCGAGTGGCCGCAGCACCTCCCTGGTCAGCCCGTTCACGTCGAGCCAGCCCGAGTAGAAGGTCTCCTCGTCGGTGCGGCCGTGCTCGAAGCGCAACGACGCCGGCCGCAGGAAATCCCCGGCGCGCACCCGCTGCACGGCCCGGCCCCTGGTGCGCAACGGGTCGACGAGCGCATCGGCAAGATCACCCGGTCGGGTCGGCGGCGCACCGTCGACCGCGACCCGGACCCACTCACCCGGCCGCAGCGCGGCGACGAGTTCGGCGATCTCGTCGACGAGCAGTTCGGGCGAGATCGGGCGAAGCGACATGCCTTCATCCTGCCCCAGTGCCCACTAGCCTCGAGATCATGGCCGACACCGTGATCGCGCTCGCCGACGAACTCGTGGCCGTTCTGCTCGCCGCGGACCCGCTCATGGCCAGCATGCTCGGCCTTGGCACCGAACCCGAACTGCTCAACGACCTGAGCGAAGCCGCGGCCGCCGACCTGCGGGCTCGCTGTGTCGACATCGCCGCCCGCGCCGACGCGATCCCGGACACCGAACTCTCCGATCGCGAGCGGATCACCAGGGCGCTGATCACCCACGAGACCGGCAGCAACATCGACCTGGTCGACGCCGCGCAGATCGAGTTCACCGTGTCCGACTCCTTCGTCTCCCCAGCGGCAGGCCTGCTGCTGGCCCTGCCGACCGTGCCCGTCGACGCCCCGGACCTCGCCGACGCCTACCTGGCCCGGCTGGCCGCCATCCCCGAGTACCTGGCGGTCGCCGCGAACCGGCACCGCGCCGGCACCGAGGCCGGTCGCACCCTGGTCGGCAGGCTGGCCGAGGCAGCCATCCGGCAACTCGCCGACGACACCGCCGACCTGCTCCGCCGCGAACCCACCGACGCGACCGCCCAGTTCCTGGCCAGGCAGGAGGAACTGATCAGCAGCGCGGTCCGGCCCGCGTTCGCCGCCTACCGGGCCGCCGTCGCCGACCTCCTCCCGAACGCCCGCACCGACGAGCAGCCGGGCGTGTGCTGGCTGCCCGACGGCGAGGCCACCTACGCGCGACTGACCAGGGTGCACACCGCCACCGACCGCTCCCCGCAGGACCTGCACGACACCGGTGTCGCGATCATCGCGGGCCTGGCCGAGGAGTACCGCGAACTCGGCTCCCGCGTCTTCGGCACCACCGACCTGGCCGAGATCTTCACTCATCTGCGCGAGGACATGGCGCTGCGCTGGGAAAGCCCGCAACAGGTGCTGGACACAGCGCGCACCGCCCTGGCCCGCGCCGCCGAGGCCGCGCCGCGCTGGTTCGGCGTCGTCGCCGAGGAGCCCTGCCTGGTGCTGCCCACTCCGCCCGGTGCCGCGTCCAGTTCGATCCCGATGTACTACCTGCCGCCCGCGTTGGACGGCAGCAGGCCCGGTACCTACTACGCGAACACGCAGAACGTGACCGAGCGCTCGCGCGTCATCGCCGAGGTGACCGCGTTCCACGAAGGCGTGCCCGGCCACCACTTCCAGTTCGCGCTCATGGACGAACACGGCGATCTGCCCATTCTGCACAAGCTGGCCGACGCCAACGCCTACGTCGAGGGTTGGGGCCTGTACTCCGAGCGGCTGGCCGACGAGATGGGCCTGTACTCCGATGACGTGGCCCGGCTCGGCATGCTGGTCTACGACTCGATGCGTGCGGGCCGCCTTGTCGTGGACACCGGCATGCACGCGCTGGGCTGGAGCCGCCAGCGGGCCGTCGACTACCTGCGTGCGAACACCCCGATGACGATCAGCGAGATCAACACCGAGATCGACCGCTACATCGGCTACCCGGGCCAGGCGCTGGCCTACATGGTCGGCAGGCTGGAGATCCAACGGCTCCGCGCGCATGCCAGCACCGTGCTCGGCGACCGGTTCGACCTGCGCGGTTTCCACGACGCCGTGCTCGGCAGCGGAAAACTCCCGCTCTCGGTCCTGGACACCGTCATCGACGAATGGATCACCCGTTCCGGGCACTGATGGACGGTGCCCGTCGTTAAGTGGAAGGATATCGTCCACTCGACCGGTAATGAGGGGGAACTCATGCTGACCTACGACAACGAATCTCTGCAGGACCCGCACGGCTTCTACGCGCTGCTGCGCGAGGAGGGCCCGGTGCACAAGGCCACGCTGCCGCTGGGCACCGAGGGATGGATCGTCACCCGTTACCCGGAGGCGCGCGCCGCGCTCAACGACCCCCGCCTCAGCAAGGACGCCGACCGCGCGAACGCGCTGATGCGCAACTTCGGGGTCGGTCCGCAGGAAGAGGCCGACAGCGACCAGATGTTCCGGCACATGCTCAACGCCGACCCGCCCGACCACACCCGGATGCGCAAGTTGGTCACCAAGGCGTTCACCGCGCGCCGCATCGAGGCCCTGCGCCCACGTGTGCAGGAGATCAGCGACGCCCTGCTGGCCAAGATGGTGGCCAACGCCGACAACGGCGCGCTCGACCTGCTCGACGAGTACGCGTTCCCCCTGCCGATCACGGTCATCAGCGAACTGCTCGGCGTGCCGCACGAGGCGCGCGACGATTTCCGGCTGTGGTCCAACGCTCTCCTGTCGTCGGTGCCGAGGGACCAGGCGCACGCGCCCGCGATGGCCATGGCCAAGTTCCTCAACGAGCTGATCGAGGCCAAACGGATCGAACCCGCCGACGACCTGCTCTCCGCGCTCATCCAGGCCAGCGATGACGACGACCGACTTACCCACAGCGAAGTACTCGGCATGGTTTTCCTGCTGCTGGTCGCCGGGCACGAGACGACCGTGAATCTGATCGGCAATGGCATGCTCGCGTTACTGCGCAATCCAGAGCAACTCGCGGCACTACGCGCCGACCCCGGCCTGCTACCGAGTGCGATTGAGGAATTCCTGCGCTTCGACGGTCCGCTGAACCTCGCAACCTTCCGTTTCACCTCGGAACCGATCGAATTGGCCGGCGTGCAGATTCCGAAGGACGAGTTCGTGATGATCTCGTTGCTCGCCGCGAACCGTGACCCGCACCAATACGCGGACCCGGATCGGCTCGATCTGACTCGCGACCCGAGCCATGTCGCATTCGGCCATGGCATCCACTTCTGCCTCGGTGCGCCGCTGGCCAGAATGGAGGCCGCGATCGCGTTCACCGGCCTGCTTGATCATTTCGAGAACATCGAATTGGCTGCCTCGGTCGAGGATCTCGCCTACCGGAACAGTTCGTTGATTCACGGATTGACGCGCCTGCCCGTACTCCTTCGACCACGCACGGCGGCCATTGTCTGAGCTGCTACGACAACCGGGTGACAATGCCGGGGTATATCTGAGTGACTTCGCTGGCGGTGCCTTGAACAGCGGCGCAGCATCGCATTATGACCGAGTCACCATTTGTGCCATTGCCCGGTAGTTACCGGGCTGCCCTGACCGGTGTCGAGGAAATCGGCGCGGTCGCATCGGATGAACGGGTCGGCGTCACGCTGATCCTGCGTCGACGTGCGGAATTGCCCGTCGAACTGATTACCGGTCCAGACACCATCGGCCGGGCGGCGCTTGCCGATTCCTATGGCGCCGACCCGGCCGACATCGAACTCGTGGCGGGCGCGCTCAGCGTGGCCGGGATCGACCTCGGGGCGGTCGATGTCGGATCACGACGGATTGCCGCGACCGGCCCTGCGTCCGCGCTGGCCGAGCTGTTCGGCGCCGACCTGACCAAGGTTCGGCGCGACGGCACCGAATTCCGGGCCAGGACCGGCGAACTGCATCTGCCGGTAGCCCTGGACGGCGTGGTCACCGCCGTGCTCGGGCTGGATTCCCGGCCGCAGGCGCGGGCCTACTTCCGCAAGCACACGCAGCCCGCGTCCAGCAGCTCCTACGACCCGCCCACCCTCGGCACGGTCTACGGCTTCCCGCTCGGCACGGACGGCACCGGGCACACGGTCGGCGTGATCGAACTCGGCGGCGGCTTCGGCCAGCCCGACCTGCAGGCCTACTTCGCCGGGCTCAAGATCGCCACGCCGACGGTGAACGCGGTCGGCGTCGACGGCGCGACGAACGTGGCAGGCCAGGACCCGAACGGCGCGGACGGCGAGGTACTGCTGGACATCGAGGTGATCGGTGCGCTCGCCCCCAAGGCGGTGCAGAACGTCTACTTCGGACCCAACACCGACCAGGGCTTCGTCGACGCGATCAGCACCGCGGTGCACGCCACCCCGACCCCGACCGCGATCAGCATCAGCTGGGGCCAGTCCGAGGACCAGTGGACCGCGCAGGGTCGCACCGCCATGGACCAGGCCTTCGCCGACGCCGCCGCGCTGGGCGTCACGGTCACCGTGGCGGCAGGCGACAACGGCAGCCAGGACGCGCAGACCGACGGCAAGCAGCACGTCGACTTCCCCGCGTCCAGCCCGCACGTGCTCGCCTGCGGCGGAACCACGTTGCACGCCAGCACTTCCGGCACGATCAGCTCGGAAACGGTGTGGAACGACGGCAGCAACGGTGGCGCCACCGGCGGCGGGGTCAGCGACACCTTCCCCATTCCCAGTTGGCAGTCCGGTGCGGGCGTGCCGAACCGCTCCGGTGGCGGCACCGGCCGCGGCGTGCCCGACGTCGCGGGCGACGCCGACCCGAGGACCGGCTACAACATCAGGGTCGACGGCAACACGATGGTGATCGGCGGCACCAGCGCGGTCGCGCCGCTGTGGGCCGCGCTGGCCTGCCGGCTCAGCCAGGCCGTCGGCAAACCGCTCGGCCTGCTGCAGACCGCGCTGTACGCCTCGGCCAAGGCCGGCAAGGCCACCACCGGTTTCCACGACATCACCAGCGGCAACAACGGCGCCTACAAGGCAGGCGCCGGCTGGGACGCCTGCACCGGCCTCGGAACTCCCCAGGGTTCAGCTCTCGTGGAGGTGTTGAAGAGTTAATCTCGCCGGATGACCGACATACTGGCCATCGACCGGGCACACGTCTGGCACCCGTACGGGCCGATGCCCGGTACCGTCGATCCGCTCGTGGTCGAGTCGGCGCGCGGCACGAAGCTGCGCCTAGCTGACGGCCGCGAGCTGGTCGACGGGATGTCCTCGTGGTGGGCGGCGATCCACGGCTACCGGCACCCGGTGCTGGATGCCGCCGCGCACAGCCAGATCGATCGGTTCAGCCACGTCATGTTCGGCGGCCTCACCCACGAGCCGGCCGTCACGCTCGCCGCGAAGCTCGTCGAGATCACTCCGGAGCCGTTGCGCCACGTGTTCCTTGCCGACTCCGGGTCGGTCTCGGTGGAGGTCGCGATCAAGATGTGCCTGCAGTACTTCCAGTCGACCGGCCGTCCGGCCAAGCACCGCCTGCTCACCTGGCGCGGCGGCTACCACGGCGACACCTTCCACCCGATGAGCGTCTGCGACCCGGTCGGCGGCATGCACAGCCTCTGGCAGGGCGTGCTGCCCAACCAGGTCTTCGTGCCAGAGCCACCTGCCGACCTTGATCAGTCCTATGTGGATATTCTAGCCGCCGCGATCGCCGAGCACGCGGACGAACTCGCCGCGATCATCGTCGAACCCGTGGTGCAGGGCGCGGGCGGCATGCGCTTTCACCACCCCGGCTACCTGCGCGCGCTGCGCGAACTCGCCGACGCGCACGACGTACTGCTGATCTTCGACGAGATCGCCACC
>DASYBO010000417.1:0-10025 GCA_036500685.1 Pseudonocardiaceae bacterium
TCAGTCCGAGCCAGAACATCGGGAACGCGGGCCAGAAGAACGGCACCGGGGAATGCGCCCAGGTGACGATGGCGCCGCCCACAATCGTCGCGACGAACGCGGCATGCGCGGTGAGCGCGAAGTTCCATTCATTGCCGCGCCGTGCCGGTTGCGGCTGGGGTCGGCCGGGGTCGACCGGCCAGGATTCCTTGGGGAGGTCGGCGACGATCTCCGGCAGTTCCTCGCGGAAGGTCGCCGAGTAGATCCGGGTGAGCCGGTCGTCGGCCTCGGTGACGGTGAGCCTGCCGTCGCGGCTCGCCTCGGCGACGGTCTCGGCGAACGCCTCGCGTTCCGCGTTGGACGCGCGCACCCCGTCGCGCGGTTCTGGTGCTGCTGATTCCGCTGTCATGCCACCATGATCGCCGCTGGTCAGGGGGCAGCGCATCGGCCCAGCACCGTCATCGCGGCTACGTCGCACGGTTGAGAAAGCGGCCTCACGTACGCCTGTCGACGTAGCGCTGGTAGCGGCTGAGGGTGAACTTCTCGCCGTCCAGTTCGCGCATGCCGGGCGCGCCTGCGATGGCGATCTCGCCCATCGGTTCGAAGCCCGCGGCGCGGTAGTAGTCGTTGAGCCCGGTGTTGACCGTGACGCAGTCCAGGCGCAGCAGGTTCCGGCCGCGCGCGCGGATTTCACCGTCCGCCCAGTCGAGCAGGGCCGCGCCGAAGCCGCGCGCGGCGAGCCGGTGCACGTAGCCCGCGACGTCGGTGGCACCGAGGTCGGCCCAGAGCGGGTCGGACCAGTTCAGCGTGATGGTGCCGACGACCGCGTCGTCGAGGCGGGCCAGCCAGGTCTGTCGGCGACGCAGTCCGGCCGCGAGCCACTCGGGGTCGAACGTGCGCGGCCACTGATCGGTGATGCCTTGCTGGTGCAGCCAGGCGGCGGACTGTTCCAGCAACTCGAGCACGATGCTCGCCTCGTCCGGTTCGGCCGGGCGGATATCAAGCATCGAAGTCAATCGTGATCTTCTCGGACACCGGGACAGACTGGCACGTCAGTACGAAACCGGCCGCGATTTCGGCCGGTTCAAGGGCGAAGTTGCGCAGCATGCTCACCTCGCCGTCGACGACCTTGGCCCGGCAGGTGCCGCACACCCCGCCCTTGCACGCGAACGGCAGATCCGGCCGAGCGCGCTGCGCGCCGTCCAGGATGCGGGTGTCGCGCGGGATGGCGGTGGTGGTGCCGCGCCCGTCGAGCAGCACGGTGACCTCACTGCTCGCGCCGGACACACCCGGTTCCTCGTGCCGGACGGGCTCGGGTGGCACGTCGACGTAGAACAGCTCCTGATGCACCCGCTCCGCTGGGACACCGAGCGATTCCAGCAGCGCCTTGGCGTCGGTGACCATGGCGAACGGCCCGCACAGCCACCAGTGATCGACCGACTCGGGTTCGACGAGCACGTCGAGCAGGCGGGTCAGCTTCTCGGTGTCGAGCCGGCCGGTGAACAGGTCGGCCTCGCGCGGTTCGCGAGAGAGCACGTGCACCAGGTCGAGCCGGGCAGGCCAGCGGTCCTTGAGGTCGGCGAGCTCGTCGGCGAACATCACCGTGCTGGTGCGCCGGTTGCCGTAGAGCACGGTGGCGGTGCTGGCCGGGTCGGCGAGGACCGAGGACAGGATCGACAGCACCGGGGTGATCCCGGAGCCCGCCGCGATCAGTACATGCTGCGCGGATTCGGACAGGTCCGGGGTGAAGTTGCCGGTCGGGGTGGCCACCTCGATCTCGTCGCCGGGGCGGACGTCGCGGACCAGCCAGGTGGAGAACAGCCCGTCCGGCACCTCGCGCACGCCGATCCTCGGCTTGGCACCGGCCTGCGCGCAGATCGAGTACGAGCGTCGTTCCTCCCGACCGTCGACCATCCGGCGCAGCGTAAGAGATTGGCCGGGCCGGAAGTCGTAGTCGGCGGCGAGATCGGGCGGCACGTCGAAGGTGACCGCGACCGCGTCGTCGCACAGCGGACTGACCTCCGCGACGGTCAGGGTGTGGAAATCGGTGCGGCGGCGGGAGGACAGGCTCGCGGTCACTCAGATCTCCTTCACGTGTTCGAAAGGCTCGTGGCAGTCGAGGCAGCGGAACAGGGCGCGGCAGGCGGTCGCGCCGAACCGGGACGTCTCTTCGGTGTTGGCCGACGCGCAGTGCGGGCAGCGGACGCGCCGCACCGAAGGACCGAGGCTCAACGGAACCGGGCCTGCGGTGGCTCTCGGTGCACGAGCAGGCGGGGCGATGCCGGCCTCGGTGAGCTTGCGCAGCCCGGCCGGACTGATCCAGTCGCTGCTCCAGGCCGGGCTCAACGCGACCCTGATGTCGACCTCGGCATAGCCGGCATCGCGCAGCGCGTGTTCCAGGTCGTCGCGCATGGTGTCCATGGCAGGGCAGCCGGTGTAGGTGGGCGTGATCGTCACCGACACCCGACCGTCCGTTTCGGACACTTCGCGGAGCACGCCGAGGTCGGCGAGGGTCAACATGGGCAGTTCCGGGTCGGTCACCGTTTCCGCAACGGCTCGCGCGGTCACCAGGTCGCCTCGGGATGAGCGCGTGCGATGCTCTGCAGTTCGGCGATGATGAAGCCGAACGCCTCGGTGTGCACGCCGTCGCGGCCCGCCCTGCCCGCGACGCCGCCCAGCGGCGCCGCGTCCGGTTTCGTGAGCGTCGCCGTGTCGATGACCTGGGCCAGCACATCGTCGAACTCGGCCCGCAACTCGGCAGGGTCAACGGCCACCCCGGCGAGTTCGCGTTCGATCGCGTGCGTCACGAACAGTTCTTCCACCAAAGGCCACACACTATCCATTCCGGACTGCATGCGTCCCTTGGACAGTTCGGTGCCATCGCCGAGCCGGACCACCCAGTTGGCCGCGTAGTCGCGGTGGTAGGTGACCTCCTTGACGCCCTTGGCCGCGATCGCCGCGAGCACCTGGTCCGGTGAGGACGTCAGCCGGTGCAGCATGGCCAGCCGCCAGGTGGCGAAGATCAGCAGCCGCGCCATGGAATACGCGAAGTCGCCGTTGGGGGTTTCGACCAGCCGGACGTTGCGGAACTCGTTCTCCTCGCGGAAGAACGCGTAGCTGTCCTCGCCCCGATCGGTTCCGTCGGCCTTGCCGGCGCGAGCGTAGAGCAACCGCGCCTGGCCGATCAGGTCGAGGCCGATGTTGGCCAGCGCGACCTCGTCCTCCAGTTCCGGCGCGTTCGTGACCCACTCCTGCAACCGGTGCGACATGACCAGCGCGTCATCGCCAAGCATCAGGCAGTACTGCGCGAGCGCTTCACCGTCGACGCCGGCCGGCAGGCTGGTGTCGACGCCGGCCAGCGGTTCGGCGAACCCGGTGCCGAAGGCCCAGCGGGTGTCGTCGCTGTATTCGCCGAGCGCCTCGTAGGCATTGTCGAAGGACATCTCGGCCCTCACATGTGGGGAACGTTGTCGGGAATGGTGTAGAAGGTCGGGTGCCGGTAGACCTTGTCGTTGCTGGGCGCGAAGAACGGGTCCTTCTCGTCCGGGCTGGACGCGGCGATGTCGGTGGCGCGGACGACCCAGATGCTCACGCCCTCGTTGCGCCGGGTGTAGAGGTCGCGGGCGTTGCGCAGCGCCATCTCGTCGTCGGCCGCGTGCAACGAGCCGACGTGCACGTGGTTGAGGCCGCGCTTGCCGCGCACGAACACCTCGTAGAGCGGCCAGTCGTGCTTGATCTCGCTCATGCTCGGTTCCCCGCCTTCTTGGCCGCGTGCGCCGCCGCTGCCTCGCGAACCCAGGCGCCTTCCTCGGATGCCTTGCGGCGCTGGGCGATTCGCTGCTTGTTGCACGGACCGTTGCCGCGCAACACATCCTTGAACTCCGCCCAGTCGATCGGGCCGAAATCGTAGTGGCCGCGGTCGTCGTTCCACGTCAGGTCCGGGTCGGGCAGAGTCACGCCGAGCGCCTTGGCCTGCGGCACGGACATGTCCACGAACCGTTGGCGCAGCTCGTCGTTGGTGTGCCGCTTGACCTTCCAGGCCATCGACTGCGCGGTGTTGGGCGATTCCGCGTCGGGCGGACCGAACATCATCAGCGAGGGCCACCACCAGCGGTTGGTCGCGTCCTGCACCATCCGCCGCTGCGCGTCGGTGCCGGACATCATGGTCATCAGCAGTTCGAAACCCTGCCGCTGGTGGAAGGACTCCTCCTTGCAGATGCGGATCATGGCGCGCGCGTAGGGGCCGTAGGAACTGCGACACAGCGGCACCTGGTTGCAGATGGCCGCGCCGTCGACCAGCCAGCCGACCACGCCGACGTCGGCGAAGCTCAGCGTCGGGTAGTTGAAGATCGACGAGTACTTCTGCCGGCCGTTGATCAGCTTGTCGGTCAGGTCGGCCCGGTCCGCGCCCAGCGTTTCCGCGGCCGAGTACAGGTAGAGCCCGTGTCCGGCCTCGTCCTGGACCTTGGCCAGCAGGATCGCCTTGCGGCGCAGCGATGGCGCGCGGGTGATCCAGTTGCCCTCCGGTTGCATGCCGATGATCTCGGAGTGCGCGTGCTGCGCGATCTGCCGGATCATGGTCTTGCGGTAGCCCTCGGGCAGCCAGTCGCGTGGTTCGATGCGCTGGTCGCGTTCGATGGTGTGCTCGAAATGCGCGAGCAACGGCTCTTCTACGGTTGTCATGCCTTCGCCACCAAAGTGAGGACGTCGTACTTGGCCACCGATGAGCCGTCCTGTTTGGTCACATCGGCGTCCCAGCGGACCTCGCCGTAGTCGGCGTTCTCGCGCGGGGTGATCTGCTTGGCGGTCAAGGTCACGGTGAGTTCGTCACCGGGGTAGACCGGGGTGAGGAAGCGCAGGTTCTCCAGGCCGTAGTTGGCCAGCACCGGACCGGGTTCGGGCGAGACGAACAGGCCTGCCGCGAACGAGACGACCAGGTAGCCGTGCGCGACGATGCCACCGAACAGCGGGTTGGCCTTGGCCGCGTCCTCGTCGGTGTGCGCGTAGAAGGTGTCGCCGGTGAACTCGGCGAAGTGGTCGATGTCTGCCAGGGTGACGGTGCGCGGACCGGCCACGACCGAGTCGCCGATCCGCAGTTCGGCCAGTGACTTGCGGAACGGGTGTACGCCTTCGCCGCGCTCGGCGCCGGGGATCCAGCGGCCGGTGATCTTGCTGAGCACGGCCGGGCTGGCCTGAATCGCGGTGCGCTGCATGTGGTGCAGGACGCCGTGGATGCCGCCCATCTCCTCGCCGCCGCCGGCCCGACCGGGCCCGCCGTGCACCAGCGCGGGCAGCGGCGAGCCATGGCCGGTCGACTCCTTGGCGTCGTCCGCGTCGAGGACCAGCAGCCGACCGTGCCAGGGCGCGACGCCGAGCACGACCTCACGGGCGAAGTCGGCGTCGCCGGTGACGACCGAACCGACCAGGCTGCCCGCGCCGCGTGCGGCGAGTTCGATCACCTGTGTTGTCGTGCTAAACGGGATTAGGGTGCTAACTGGCCCGAACGCCTCGACCTCGTGCGGTTCGGCGCGCTCGATGTCATCGCAGCGCAGCAGCACCGGCGAGAGGAACGCGCCGCGTTCGGCGTCCGCGTCGAGCACGTCGACGTGCTCGGGGTCGCCGAAGACGACGGTGGCGGCGGACATCAGCGACTTGAGCGAGCGGCGTACCTCTTCGCGCTGCTCAAGGCTGGCCAGCGCGCCCATGCGTACCTCGCCGGTCGGATTGCCGACGGTGACCTTGGCCAGTCGCGCACTGGCCGCGGCGGCGACCGCGTCGATCTGCTCGGCCGGCACGAACGCGCGACGGATCGCGGTGCACTTCTGCCCGGCTTTCACCGTCATCTCGCTGACGAGCTGCTTGACGAACAGGTCGAACTCGGCGCTGCCCGGTGTGGCGTCGGGGCCGAGGATCGAGCAGTTCAGCGAGTCGGCCTCGGCGTTGAACCGGACCGAGTTGCGCACGATCGCCGGGTGCGTGCGCAGCTTGTGCGCGGTGGAGGCGGAGCCCGTGAACGAGACGAGGTCCTGTTCGGTGACGTGGTCGAGCAGATCACCGACGCTGCCGGCGACGAACTGCAGCGACCCTTCCGGCAGCAGCTTCGACTCGACGATCAGCTCGACAAGGCGCGCGGTGAGGTACGCGGTCTGGCTGGCAGGCTTGATCAGACTCGGCACGCCGGCCAGGAACGCGGGCGCGAACTTCTCCAGCGGTCCCCAGACCGGGAAGTTGAACGCGTTGATCTGGATGGCGACGCCGCGCAGCGCAGTGGCGATGTGCTGGCCGACGAAGGTGCCGCCCTTGCTCAGCGGCTCGACGTCGCCGTCAACGTAGACGGTGTCGTTGGGCAGTTCGCGGCGACCCTTGCTGGAGTAGGTGAACAGCACGCCCAGGCCGCCGTCGATGTCGAACTTGGAATCCCCGAGGGTGGCGCCAGTGCGCGCGGACAACGCGTAGAGCTCCTCGCGGTGTTCACGCAGGTAGGAGGCGAGCGCCTTGAGCAGCGCCGCCCGCTGGTGAAAGGTCAGCGCGCGCAGCGCGGGCCCGCCGACGGTGCGGCCGTAGGCCAGCGCGGCGGCCATGTCGATGCCGGTCGAGGAGATCCGGGCGACCTCCTCGCCGGTGGTCGCGTCGTGCAGCGGTGTGCCCTCGTCCGGCGCGGTGTGCCAGTCGCCTGCCACGTAACTGCGCAACAAACCCATCCGGTTCGCCTCCAGAGGTATTAACCAACCGTCCGTTCAGTAAGTAATCATAGCCGCGACCTGGTGATCAGGGAAGCAACCAGGAGCGTCAGTTCCAGTCGTAGAACCCTCGGCCGGTCTTGCGGCCGAGTTCGCCTCGGGCGACCTTGTCGCGGAGCAGCTTCGGCGGGGTGAAGCGGTCACCGAGGGTCGAGGTGAGGTATTCGGCGACGGCAAGGCGGACGTCGAGGCCGACAAGGTCGGTGGAGCGCAGTGGGCCCATCGGGTGGCGGTAGCCCAGTTCCATGGCCGTGTCGATGCCCTCGGCGTCGGTGACGCCCTCCTCCAGCATGCGGATGGCTTCCAGGCCGAGCAGCACGCCGAGGCGACTGGTGGCGAAGCCGGGCGAGTCGTTGACGACGACGTCGGTCTTGCCGATCGCGCGCACCCAGCGCACCGCGCTGTCGCGGACGGACTCGGCGGTCGCTCCGGTCTGCACGATCTCCACCAGTTTGGAGGCGGGCACCGGATTGAAGAAGTGCATGCCGAGGAACTGTTGCGGCCGGCGCAGCACCGAGGACAGTTCGGTGATGGACAGCGATGAGGTGTTGCTGGCCAGGATCGCGTCCGGGCCAAGCACGTTCTCGACCGCGGCGAGCAGCTCGGTCTTGAGCGCGGGGATCTCCGGGACGGCCTCGATGACAACGGCCGCGTCGGCGGGCACTGCGGTCGGGTCGGTGACAAGGGAGACCCGGGCGAAGGCTTTGTCGGCGTCGTCGAGTTTGCCGAGTTCGACCGCCTTGCGTAGCCCGGCCAGGATCCGCTCCCCCGCGCCCTTGGCCGCACCCGCGTCGCTCTCGGCGACGACGACCTCGGCGCCCGCGGCGGCGAAGACCTGCGCGATGCCGGCGCCCATCCGGCCGCCGCCGATCACACCGAGCTTGCTGGGGATGTCCTCGGTCATGGGCAAGTCCTTCCCTTGACGGCCACACTTCGCGGATACATTATTAACCGTCCATTCGGTCAGTTAGCAAGGTTGGAGAGCCGGGTGTCACACGACGCGGGCCAAGCGATATTCGCCGCCGACCCGGCCTCACGGTCGCTCGGCATTACGGTGCGCGAGGCCGGCGATGGCAACGCCGTGGTCAGCATGCGCGTGCGGGACACCATGGTCAACGGGCACGACATCGCGCACGGTGGCTATCTGTTCCTGCTCGCCGACACCGCGTTCGCCTACGCCTGCAACAGTTACGGACCGATTACCGTCGCGGCGGGTGCGGAGATCTCCTTCGTCACCTCGGCGAGACTGGACGACCTGCTCATCGCCACGGCAACGGCGCGAACCCGCTACGGCCGCAACGGCATCTATGACGTCACCGTGCACCGGGACGATCCCGACGGGCGCACCGTGATCGCGGAGTTCCGTGGTCGTTCCCGAGAGGTGGCGAAATGAGTACCGAGCTGGATCCCGGCGAGCGCATGTCGGTCGACGAGTTGCGCGCACTGCAACTGCAACGCCTGCAGTGGACGCTGCGGCACGCCTACGCGAACGTGCCGTTCTACCGGGCCAAGTTCGACGCGGCCGGGGTGCACCCGGACGACTGCCGGACCCTGGCGGATCTGGCGAAGTTCCCGTTCACCACCAAGCACGACCTACGCGACAACTACCCGTTCGGCATGTTCGCGGTGCCGCAGTCGGAGCTGCGCCGCATCCACGCCTCCAGTGGCACGACGGGTAAACCTACGGTTGTCGGCTACACCGAGACCGACATCGACACCTGGGCCGGCGTGATGGCGCGGTCGATCCGCGCGGCGGGTGGGCGGCCGGGCGACAAGGTGCACGTCGCCTACGGATATGGCCTGTTCACCGGCGGGCTCGGCGCGCACTACGGTGCGGAGAAGCTGGGCTGCACGGTGATTCCGGCCTCCGGCGGGATGACCGCGCGGCAGGTGCAGCTGATCAACGACTTCCGGCCTGAGGTCATCATGGTGACCCCGTCCTACCTGCTCACCCTGATCGACGAGTTCGAGCGGGCCGGCCTCGACCCGAGGGCGAGTTCGCTGCGGGTGGCGATCCTGGGCGCGGAGCCGTGGACCGAGCAGATGCGCCAGGAGATCGAACAGCGGCTGGATCTGGACGCGGTGGACATCTACGGCCTGTCCGAGGTGATGGGGCCGGGTGTGGCGCAGGAGTGCGTCGACACAAAGGACGGCCTGCACATCTGGGAGGACCACTTCTACCCCGAGGTGATCGACCCGATCGCGGAGCACGTGCTCGAATCGGACGAGACCGGCGAACTGCTGTTCACCTCGCTGACCAAACAGGCCATGCCGATCATCCGCTACCGCACCCGCGACCTGACCCGGCTGCTGCCGGGCACGGCCCGGCCGATGATGCGCAGGATGGCCAAGGTGACCGGCCGCAGCGACGACATGATCATCCTGCGCGGGGTGAACCTGTTTCCCACCCAGATCGAGGAAATCGTCCTGCGAACCGACGGTCTCGCCGCACATTTTCAACTTGTCTTGTCCAAAAAGGACCGGATGGACCGGTTGACGGTGCAGGTGGAGGCGCGCGCGGAAACCTCGGCGCAGCGCCGGATCGACGCGGCTCGTGAGCTGGCCGGCGCGGTCAAGGACGGGGTCGGGGTGAACGTCGAGGTGAGCGTGCTGGACCCGGACACGTTGCAGCGCTCCGTCGGCAAGCTGCAACGCGTTGTGGACAAGCGTGACGACGCATGAGCTCAACCCCGATACTGGGCCGATGACCGCGACCCCAGCACCGCGCCAGGCCAAGCGCGGCAGACCGGGCTACGACCTGGAGACCCTGCTGAACGTGGCGGTGCGGCTGTTCAACGAACGCGGGTACGACGGCACCAGCATGGAGGATCTGTCCCGGAAGCTGGGCATCACCAAGTCGGCGATCTACTACCACGTGCCCAGCAAGGAGGAACTGCTGCGGCTCGCGGTCGATCGCGCCTTGGACGGGCTGTTCGCGGTGGCTGACGACGTCCGGAATGCCGACGGCCGGGCCATGGCGCAGCTGGAGGATCTGGTGCGCGGCAGCGTTCGCCTGCTGGTGCGCGAGTTGCCCTTCGTCACGCTGCTGCTGCGGGTGCGCGGCAACACCAAGGTGGAACGGGCCGCGCTCACTCGGCGGCGCGACTTCGACCGGTTGGTGACCGATCTGGTGACCAAGGCCAGGGACGAGGGCGACCTGCGCGCGGACATCGACCCGGCGACGACCAGTCGACTGCTGTTCGGCATGGTGAACTCGCTGATCGAGTGGTACCGGCCGCGCGGCGCGAGCGATGTGGACATCGCGGAAACCATTGTGGCCGTGGCCTTCGACGGTCTGCGGGTCAG
>DASYBO010000418.1:0-12443 GCA_036500685.1 Pseudonocardiaceae bacterium
GCGCATTCCCGGGCGCAGCCGGACACCGCTGCCTTGATCTTGTGCGGCGAGCGCAGGCCGCGGTAGCGCAGTTCCAGTTCGATGGCCATGCCGACCGCGTCCTGCACGCCGAAGCGACACCACGTGGTGCCGACGCAGGACTTCACGGTGCGCAGCGCCTTGCCGTAGGCGTGGCCGGACTCGAAGCCGGCGTCGACGAGGCGCCGCCAGATCGGCGGCAGCTGGTCGACGGTCGCGCCGAACAGGTCGATGCGCTGGCCGCCGGTGATCTTGGTGTAGAGGCCGTAGTCACGCGCGACCTCCGCGATGACCAGCAGTTTCTCCGGGGTGATCTCGCCGCCGGGGATGCGCGGCACGACCGAGTAGGTGCCGTTGCGTTGCAGGTTGGCCAGAAAGTGGTCGTTGGTGTCCTGCAGGCTGGCCTGTTCGCCGTCCAGGATGTGACCGCCGGGCAGCGAGGCGAGGATCGAGGCGACGGCCGGTTTGCAGATGTCGCAGCCGAGGCCGTGGCCGTGCCGTTCGATGAGCGTGCTGAACGTGCGGATGCCGGTGGCGCTGATGATCTCGAACAGTTCGCTGCGCGACTGGGTGAAGTGTTCGCACAGCGCGTTGGACTGTTCGACGCCGCACACGCTGAGCAGCTGCTTGAGCATGGGCACGCAGGAGCCGCAGGTGGTGCCGGCCTTGGTGCAGTCCTTGAGTTTGCCGACGGTGTCACATCCGCCGAGCACGACGGCCTCGGTGATGGCGCCCTTGCTCACCGTGTTGCACGAGCAGACCAGCGCGTCATCCGGCAGCGAGTCGACACCGATGCCTTCACTGGCCGGGGTCAACAAGGCGACCGGGGCGGTTGGCAGCGCGCGGCCGACCATCGGCCGCAGGGTCGCGTAGTCGGAGGCGTCACCGACCAGGATGCCGCCGAGCAGGGTCTTGGCGTCGTCGGACATGACGAGTTTCTTGTACGAGCCGGCGACCGCGTCGTTGACCACGACCTCCAGCGCGCCCTCGGTGGCCGCGTGCGCGTCGCCGAAGCTGGCCACGTCGACCCCGAGCAGTTTGAGTTTGGTCGCGGTGTCCGCGCCGGGGAAGCAGGCGTCGCCGCCGAGCAGCCGGTCGACCAGCAGTTCGGCCATGGCGTAGCCGGGCGCGACCAGCCCGTACACCCGCCCGTCGATCAGCGCGCACTCGCCGACCGCGTAGATCGACGGATCGCTGGTCCGGCAGCCCTCGTCGACCGCGATGCCGCCGCGTTCGCCGACGGCGAGCCCGCTTGACCGGGCGAGGTCGTCGCGGGGCCGGACGCCGGCCGCGAAGACCACCAGGTCCAGATCGAGTTCGGTGCCGTTGGAGAGTTTCGCCATCAGTCGCTGGTCGGCCGGTTCGATGGCCTGGGTGGAGATGCCGGTGTGCACGGTCAGGTCCAGTTGCTCGACCAACCGGCGCAGCAGGCTGCCGCCGCCGTCGTCGACCTGGATCGGCATCAGCCGGGAGCCCAGTTCCACGATGTGCGGGGACACGCCCATGCCGCGCAACGCGTTCGCGGCCTCCAACCCGAGCAGGCCGCCGCCGACGACCATGGCCGACGCCCGTCCCGGCGTGAATTCCGCGCCCAGCACGGCGGCATGGATGGCGTCCAGGTCGTCGATGGTGCGGTAGACGAAGCAGCCTGGCAGGTCGTGGCCGGGGATCGGCGGCACGAACGGCCGCGATCCGGTGGCGAGCACCAGCGCGTCATAGGGCTGGGTGAACCCGGACGCGGTGCGCACCGCCTTCGCCTCCCGGTCGATCGCGACGACCGGGTCACCGAGCCGAACCTCGTCCTGCTCGGTGAACTTGGCGTCCTGCAGGGTCAGCGCATCCGCGTCCCAACTGTCCACATAGGAAGTAAGAGCGACGCGGTCGTAGGCGTCGCGCGGCTCCTCGGCCAGCACCACGATCCGCCACTGCCCTGCCGCGTCCCGCGCGCGCAGGGTAGCGGCCACCCGGTGCCCGACCATCCCGTAGCCTGCGATCACCAACGTCCGCGCCATCTCCTGCCCTCCCTCGATCCTCTGCTGCCATGCTGGAAGGCGGCCATGTCGGAAGCGGGTCCGCGACGTTGCAGCCCTGTTACGGCCAGCTCCCACCGCAGGTCATGACGCTGTGCGGGTCACACCCGAGCGGTGGCCAACTCGGCCGTCCGCGTGCCGACCGTGGCCGGAGTGCGCAGGTAGACCAGCCAGGTGAGCACGAAACACACCGCGTAGAACACGACGAAGGCGACCACGGCCGGGGTGCCGCTGGCGACCGCCGCGAACGAGGCGCGGAACGCCAGGTTGATGCCGACCCCGCCGAGCGCGCCGATCGCACCGGCGACGCCGATCAGCGCACCGGAGAGCCGCCGCGCGGTCAGCATGGCCTCGGCCTTGTCCGTGCCCGCGTCGATCGCGACCAGTGCCTTGCGGTGGTAGATGCCGGGGATCATCTTGTACGTCGAGCCGTTGCCGACGCCGGAGAAGATGAACAGCGCGATGAAGCCGATCGTGTATATCGGCAGCGATTTCGCGTCCGCTGCCACGATCAGCACGGCCGCGCACAGCGCCATCAGCACGAAGTTGGCGAAGGTGACCTTGGCCCCGCCGAGGCGGTCGGCCAGCCAGCCGCCGACCGGTCGGGACAGCGACCCGAGCAGTGGCCCGAGGAAGGTGACGGCGGCAGCCTGCACCGGGGTCCGGTGGAACTGGTTCTGCAGCACGAGGCCGAACGCGAACGAGTAGCCGATGAACGAGCCGAAGGTGCCGATGTAGAGCACCGAGATCACCCAGCACTGCGCGTCCTTGACGACCTCGCGCATGGCCTTGGTGTCGTTGCGCACGCTGCGCAGGTTGTCCATGAACAGCGCGGCGCAGGCGCCGCCGATGATGATCAGCGGCAGGTACACCCACAGCACGATCCTCGGCTGCAACGCACCCGCCGTGCCGAGCACCAGCAGCGCGACGATCTGGATGAACGCGACGCCGAGGTTTCCGCCGCCCGCGTTGAGTCCGAGCGCCCAACCCTTGCGGGACTCGGGGTAGAACGCGTTGATGTTGGTCATCGACGATGCGAAGTTCCCGCCACCGACGCCGGCAAAGGCGGCCACCAGCACGAACATGCCGAGCGAAGTTCCTGGGTGGATGACGATCCCGCACAGCACGGTGGGAATCAGCAGCAGCACCGAGCTTGCCACTGTCCAATTGCGACCGCCGAACCGGGCGACGGCCAGGTTGTACGGGATGCGCATGATGGCGCCGACCAGGGTCGGCGTTGAGGTGAGCAGGAATTTGTCCGCCACCGACAGCCCGTACTTCGGCCCCATGAACAGCACCATCACGGCCCACAGGCTCCAGATGGAGAACCCGATGTGTTCGGTGATGATGGAGAAAACCAGGTTCCGATTGGCGATCCGGCGACCGGTGCTCGCCCAGAACGCCGGATCCTCCGGCTCCCACCGGTCGATCCAGCGGCCGGTCCCGCGCGTCTGTGTCGTCATGGGCAGCACCTTACAAAGTCCGGGTTGCGTCGAAAATGCCGCTGGTGACACTGCTGGCAACAGTTACGCACAGTGCGATACATCGCGCGGTGAGCCCGGCTCGGCCGCGTTCAACCAGCTGGCCAGGTCGGTGATGGCGTCCTTGCAGCCGCCGCACCCTGTGGTCGCCCTCGTCGCGCTGACCAGCCCGGCGACATCACGGGCCCCGTCCCGCCAGGCCGCGACCAGCGCGCCCTTGCTGACCGTGTTGCACCGGCACAGCAACGCCGACGCGGGCAGATCCCCCGGCGACGCCCCGCTCGGTGTACCAGGCAGGGCACGACCGAGCAGCAGCGCGAACCGGTCGCTCGGCGCAGGCGCGCCGGAGTCGTAGAGCTGGATGATCGTCGCGGCCGCGTCGGGCACGCCGAGCACGATCGCGCCGGTCACCCGGCCCGCGCGCAGCACCAGCTTGGCATAGCGGCCTCGGGTCGGGTCGTGCACCTGCACGACTTCGGCCTCGTCATCGTCCACCGTGACGTGCACGTCGCCGAGCGCGGCCAGTTCGACGTCGCGCGCCTTGAGCCGCACCACCATCGGTGTCCCGGTGTACCGGGCGGCCGGATCGGCGTCGGTGAGCAGCGCCGCGACCACCGCGGCCTGCTCCCAGGCCGGCTGCACCAGCCCGGCCCCGCCGCTGGGCGGCTTGGCGCAGTCGCCGATCGCGTAGACGCTCGGATCGTCGGTCCGCAGCCGCTCGTCGACCAGAATCCCGTTGTCCACGGCCAAACCGGCCGCCCCGGCCAACCCGTCCTCCGCCCGCACACCCGCCGACACCACCACCAACTCGGCGGACAAGAAGCCCCCGTCGCTCAATTCGACTCCGTGCCCCGGCACATGCCGCACCACCTGGACGTCGAGCCGAACCTCGACCCCCAACCGCTGCATGCTCCGCCGCAGCACGGCTCCCGCGCTCGGATCGAGTTGGCGTTCCATCAGCCGCTCCTTCGGGTGCACCACCGTCACCCGACACCCGCGTCCGGCCAGCCCGCGCGCCGCCTCCAGCCCGAGCAACCCGCCGCCCAACACCACGACCGAAGCGCCGGTCCGCGCTCGCGCCACGATCCGCTGGCAGTCGTCCACGGTCCGGAACGCGCTGACGTCCGCGCCGGTCAGCCCGTCGGTCGGCGGAATCCAGGCCCGGCTCCCGGTGGCCAGCACCAGCGAGTCATAGTCCACAACGGACTCATCGGCCAACCGGACCACCTTGGCCGACCGATCGATGCCGACGACCGCCGTGTCGATCCGCAGGTCGACCTGGTTCTTCTCGGCCCAGTACTCGTCGTGCAGCCCGATGGTTTCGGTACTCAACCCGCCCGCGAGCACGGTGGAGAGCAGCACCCGGTTGTAGGCGTGGTGCGGCTCGGCGCCGAGCACGGTCAACTCGACCTCCGCGCCATCCGGGTCGTGCGACCGCACCTCCTCGGCGAACCGTGCGCCTGCCATGCCGTAGCCGACCACCACCACCTTCATGGCCGCGCCAACCGCACCGCGCACACCTTGAACTCCGGCATCCTGCTGATCGGATCAAGGGCAGGATTGGTGATCAGGTTCGCGCGCTGCGCACCGGGAAAGTGGAACGGCAGGAACACGGTGTCGGTGCGCATCGAGGCGACCATCCGCACCCGCGCCCGCACCGCGCCCCGTCTCGATTCGACAAGACACCAGTCGTTATCGACGAGCCCCGCCGCGATCGCGGTGTCCGGGTGCACCTCGACATAGGCTTCGGGCACCGCGTCCAGCAACTCCGGCACCCGCCGCGTCTGCGCGCCCGACTGGTAGTGCTGCAACACCCGCCCGGTGGTCGCGTAGAGCGGAAACTCCGCGTCCACCGGCTCGGCCGGCCCGCCGTGTTCGACCGGCACGAACCGCGCCCGCCCGTCCGGATGGCCGAACTTGTCGAGGAACAGGCGAGGCGTGCCAGGATGGTCGACGCTCGGCACCGGCCAGTGCAATGCCTCCCCCGCCCGCAATCGCGCGTAACTGACCCCCGAGTAGTCGGCTGCTCCCCCGGCCGACGCCCGGCGCAACTCCTCGAACACCACCTCCGGCTCAATCGGAAACCGCCGCGCGGGCTGTCCGAGCCGAATCGCGAGCCCACGCAACAACTCCAGGTCGCTGCGCACTCCCTCCGGTGCTTCGACGGCGCGCTGCCGCAACAGCACGCGCCCCTCAAGGTTCGTCATGGTGCCGCCCTCCTCGGCCCACTGCGTCACCGGAAAGACCACGTCGGCAAGCTCCGCCGTTTCGGACAGGACGAAGTCCGCGACCACAAGCAGATCCACATCGGACAGTCGATCGGTCACATGCCCGGCCCTCGGCGCGGACACCCGCAGGTTGCTGCCGAACACCAACAACCCCCGTGGCCCGCCCTCCGTCCCCAAGGCATCCAACAGTTCGTACGCCGACCGCCCCGGCCCCGGCAGCGACTCCGCCGGCACCCCCCACACGCCCGCGACATGCGCCCGCGCCTCGGGATCGGTGATCTTGCGATAACCCGGTAGCTGGTCGGCCTTCTGCCCGTGTTCCCGCCCGCCCTGGCCGTTCCCCTGCCCGGTCAGACAACCGAACCCGGACCCGAGCCGCCCCGGCAGTCCCAGCGCGAGCGCCAGGTTGATCCACCCGTTCACGGTGTCGGTGCCGCGCGCGTGCTGCTCACTTCCTCGCGCCGTCAACACATACGCGTTGGTGGCCTCGGCCAGCATCGCGCCCGCGCGCCGTTGATCACTCGCGGAGACCCCGGTGATCCGCTCCACCCGCTCCGGCCACCACGCCGCCGCGATGCGCCACGCCGCGTCGAACCCGGTGGTCCGCTCGGCGACGTAGTCGCTGCGCAGCCGCCCGTCGGCAACAACCGCATGCAGAATCCCCAGCGCCAACGCCAGGTCCGTGCCCGGCGCCGGCCGCAGGTGCAGCGCCGCCCGCTCCGCGGTTGCCGTCCGCCTCGGATCGACGACGATCAGGTCGGCCCCGGTCAGATGACCGACGAACGGCGGCATCGTCTCCGCCGGATTGGCCCCTGCCAACAGCACCACGTCGGCGCCGTCCAGGTCGGTCACCGGAAACGGCATCCCCCGGTCCACCCCGAACGCGCGAATGCCCCCAGCTGCCGCCGAGGACATGCAGAACCGTCCGTTGTAGTCGACCTGGGAGGTGCCCAGCGCGACCCGCGCGAACTTGCCGAGCAGATAGGCCTTCTCATTGGTCAGCCCGCCCCCGCCGAAAACGGCGACGCCATCCCGCCCGTGCCGCGCCTGGATCTCGGTGATTCGCTCGGCGACCAGGTCCAGCGCCGCGTCCCAACTGGCCGGCACCAACCGCCCGGCCCGCCGGACCAGCGGCGTGGTCAGCCGACCGGCGGTGTTGAGCAGCGAACCGGCGGTCCAGCCCTTCTGGCACAGCCCACCCCGGTTGGTGGGAAACTCACGCGGCGCGACCGTGGCACCGGACAACGACATGCCGCACTGCAGCGCGCAGTACGGACAGTGCGTCGCCACCAGCGACGTCGACAGAGCAGGGCGCACACGCACCTCCCACGTCGCGAACGGTAGGTGCGAGCTGTTGCTGGCGGATGGCGTCGCGTTTCAACCAGACGAACTCGATCGCACAGTCACGTCACAAGCGGCGTGAATTTAGCATCCCGGGCGGTATGTCCGCAATGACTGGGTGGCACGCAGCAGCGACCGCAGCTCGCCAAGGTCCCCACTGATCACTCCGGCCGCCCGCGCCTGCACCAGCACGTTGCCCATGGCCGTCGCCTCAGCAGGCCCCGCGACCACCGGCAACCCGCACGCATCGGCCGTGAGCTGGCACAACAGCTCATTGCGCGATCCCCCACCGACCACGTGCACCACGTCCACCGCGCGCCCGGACAACGCCCGAGCATCCGCGATCGCGTCCCGATAGGCGATCGCCAGGCTGTCCAGCACGCACCGCGCGAACTCGGCCGGCGTCCTCGGCTCTGGCTGTCCCGCCTCCCGACAGGCCGCCGCGATCCGCCCCGGCATCCCGCCCGGCGCGAGAAACCGAGGATCGGTGGCATCGATCACACTGCGCCGCCCCGGCACCTGCGCAGCCGCCCCCAGCAACGCCGGCAGATCGTCGATCCCCAGCTCACGCTGGCATTCCTGCAACAACCACAACCCCATCACATTGCGCAGAAACCGGACCGTCCCGTCGACCCCGCGCTCATTGGTGAAGTTCTTGACCCGAGCCTCCGCGCTCAACACCGGCTCGCCCAACTCGACCCCCACCAGCGACCAGGTCCCCGACGAGATGTACGCGAACCGCGCGTCCGCCGCCGGCACGCCCACCACCGCCGACGCGGTGTCGTGCGATCCGACCGCGTAGACCGGAACACCGGCCGCGACATCTCCGGTGACTTCGCCGATCAGCTCACCAGGCTGCCGCAACGGCGGGAACGGTATCGGGTCGATGCCGACCACCTCCGCGATCGCCCCGGCCCAGTCCCCGCTCCGCGCGTCAAGCAACCCGGTCGTCGACGCATTGGTGACCTCGGTCCCCAACCGGCCGGTCAGCCAGAACGCGATCAAATCGGGGATGAGCAACGCGCTCCGCGCCTCCCGCTCCGCGACCAGCTGAAACAACGTGTTGAACGGCTGAAACGCGATCCCGGTAGCCGCATACAACCGCTCAGCCGAGACCAGCCCCAACACCCGCTCGACGGACTTCTCGGTCCGTGCGTCGCGATAGTGCACCGGATTGCCCAGCAGCCGCCCATCGTCGTCGAGCAGCCCGTAGTCCACCGCCCACGAGTCGATCCCGATCCCGTCCAACCGACCAGCGGCGGCGACCGCGGCCCGCAACCCGTCCAGCACTCCCTGATAGAGGCCGAGGATGTCCCAGTACAACGTGCCGTCGACGCGCACCGGCCGGTTCGCGAACCGATGCACCTCGGTCAACTCGAGCCGGTCAGGGCCGACGTCGGCGAGCATCACCCGTCCGCTGGATGCGCCAAGGTCGACGGCAGCGAACATGATCAGCGCAGGAAGGCGGCCGCGACGCCGGCGTCGACCGGTACGTGCAGCCCGGTGGTGTGGCTGAGCTCGCCGGCGGTCAGCACGAACACGGCGTTCGCGACGTGTTCCGGCAGCACCTCGCGCTTGAGCAGCGTGCGTTGCGCGTAGAACGCGCCGAGCTCGCTCTCGGGCACGCCGTAGACGGCCGCGCGCTGCGCGCCCCAGCCGCCAGCGAAGATCCCCGACCCGCGTACCACCCCGTCCGGGTTGACCCCGTTGACCCGAATCCCGTACTCGCCCAGTTCCGCAGCCAACAACCGCACCTGATGCGCCTGATCGGCCTTGGTAGCCCCGTAAGCGACATTGTTCGGCCCGGCAAAGAACGCGTTCTTGCTGACGATGTACACGATGTCGCCACCGATGCCCTGCTCGATCATGAGCTTCGCGAGCTCCCGTGACATCAGGAACGACCCACGCGCCATCACGTCATGCTGTAGATCCCAGTCGGCCAACGTCGTGTCCACCAACGGCTTGGAGATCGACAATCCCGCATTGTTGACGAGCAGATCGACTCCACCGAACGCCAACGAAGCCGCCGCGACAGCCGCCTCGGCGTCTTCCTCGACCGTCACATCGGCGGTAACCGCGACCGCGACGTCACTCCCACCCAGCTGATCGGCAACGACCCCAGCCGATGCCGGATCCCGATCGGCGACGACAACACAGGCGCCCTCGGCGGCCAACCGCGCCGCGATCGCCCTGCCGATCCCCGAACCGGCCCCGGTCACCACCGCGACCCGTCCGACCAGCGGCTTCGGCTTGGGCCTTCGCGCCAGCTTCGCCTCCTCCAGCGCCCAGTACTCGATGCGAAACTTCTCCCGCTCGTCAATGGGCGCGTAGCTGGACACGGCCTCCGCGCCGCGCATCACGTTGATGGCGTTGAGATAGAACTCACCGGCCACCCGAGCGGTCTGCGAATCCGCCCCGAAGGAGAACATGCCAACGCCAGGGATCAACACGATCGCCGGATCGGCCCCACGCATGGCAGGCGAGTCAGGCTCGGCATGCCGCTCGTAGTAGGCCTGATACTCCGCCCGATACGCGACGTGCAGCTCCCGCAACCGCTCCTTCACGGCCGCCAACGGCGCGGAAGGCGGCAGGTCCAACACCATCGGCCGAACCTTGGTCCGCAAGAAGTGATCGGGACACGACGTCCCCAGTGCGGCGAGGCGCGGATGCTCCGCCCCAGCAAGAAAATTCAACACCGGCGCCGCATCGCTGAATCGGCCGATCTGCCGCCGATCCGTGCTGGCCAACCCGCGCAGCAACGGCGCGAGAGCCGCCGCCCTGGCCCGTCGCTCCGCCGCCGGCAACGGCTGGTAACCGGCGATCACCGGCCCGAACGGCTCTGCTCGACCGTGCTCGGCGATGAACCGCGCCGCGGTGCGGATGATCTCCAGCGAATGCGCCTCGCACTCGGCCGAATCCGCGCCCCACGCGGTGATCCCGTGTCCGCCCAGGATGCACCCGATAGCGTCCGGGTGCTCCGCGCGGATCCGCGCGATGTCCAGGCCCAACTGGAATCCGGGCCGCCGCCACGGCACCCACACCACCCGGTCGCCGAAACACTGCTCGGTCAGCTTCTCCCCGTCGGCCGCAGTGGCCAGCGCGATTCCCGAATCCGGGTGCAGATGATCGACATGCGCCGCGTCGACCAACCCGTGCATCGCGGTGTCGATGGACGGCGCCGCCCCGCCCTTCCCGTGCAGGCAGTAGTCGAACGCGGCGACCATCTCGTCCTCGCGCTCGACGCCAGGATAGACATCGACCAACGCCCGCAACCGATCCAACCGCAGCGCGGCCAACCCGGCCTCGGTCAACGTCCCGAGATCCCCACCGGACCCCTTGACCCACAACAACTCCACCGGTTGACCCGTGACCGGATCAACCCCACTTCCCTTGGCCGAAGCGTTTCCGCCCGCATAGTTCGTGTTGGCGGGATCGGCGCCGAGCCGGTGCGACCGGTCCAGCAACTCGTCGACGGTGCTCATCAGGCGCCCCATCCGGCCTGCGTCCCGCCGACGCGCTCGGCCGCGATCCGCTCCTGATAACCCGATCGTCGATACGCGGCAACCGGATCGGGATCCAGCCCGTCCTCGGCCCGCAACTCCGCCAGCAGCGGGCGCACATCGGTATGGAACGCGTCCATGAACACGTCGTGCGCGGCCAACACATCCCCACTCTGTTGAGCCTTGACAAGGGCCTCGCGATCAACAAGCAACGCCTTGGCGGTGGCTTCCTGCACATTGCACACCGACCGGATCTGCGCGGGAATCTTCAACTCGACGTTGTGGCACTGATCCAACATGAACGCGATCCCCGTAGCCGGATCCAACCCTCCCCCGCGCACGACCTCGTACATGATCCGGAACAGTTGGAACGGATCGGCCGCCCCGACCATCAGGTCGTCGTCGGCGTAGAAGCGCGAGTTGAAGTCGAACCCGCCGAGTTTCCCCGCTCGCAACAGGAACGCCACGATGAACTCGATGTTCGTGCCCGGCGCGTGGTGCCCGGTGTCCACGCAGACCACCGCGCGTTCGCCCAGTTGCAGGCAGTGAGCGAAGGAGGTGCCCCAGTCGGGCACGTCGGTGGTGTAGAAGGCCGGCTCGAACAGCTTGTACTCCAACAACATCCGTTGATGTTCGCCGAGCCGCTCGTAGACCGAGGCCAGCGCTTCGGCCAGCCGGTCCTGCCGGTCGCGGATGTCGTCCTGGCCGGGATAGTTGGTTCCGTCGGCGAACCACAGCTTCAGATCCCGCGACCCGGTCTGATCCATCACGTCGACGCATTCGAGCAGGTGGTCGAGCGCTTTCGCGCGTACCGCCTGATCCGGATTGGCGACGCTGCCCAGCTTGTAGTCGTCGTCCTGGAAAACGTTGGCGTTGATGGTGCCCAACCGAATACCCGCGTCGTCCGCGTACTTGGCCAGCGCCGAGTAGTCGTCGACCCGATCCCACGGGATGTGCAGCGCCACACTCGGGGCGATGCCGGTGAACGCGTGCACCTGCGCGGCGTCGTCGATCTTCTCGGCCACCGTGCGCGGCACGCCCGCCTGTGCGAACACCTTGAATCTGGTGCCGGAATTGCCATAGGCCCATGACGGCGTCTCGATCTGCTGTTGACGCAATCGCGCCTGCACGGCCGCGACGTCGATCATGTATGCCTCCCGCACCGGAACGTTTTGAAACGTTTTAGGTGATGGTATGCCGCGCCGCGTACCCACGACAAGGGCCGCCCCGGCGTGATGCCGGAGCGGCCCCTGGTGAACTTCGAACTGACGAACTCAGTCGTCTCAGTCGTCGATCGACCCGTCGAGCGCGGTGCCCTCGGTGAAGAACGGCGCGATCTTGTTGTCGAACATCGACAGTGCCGAGCCGATGGCCATGTGCATGTCGAGGTACTTGTAGGTACCGAGGCGGCCACCGAAGAGCACGTTGTTCTCGTGCGTCTCTGCCTTGGCCAGCTCGCGGTAGCTCTCCAGCTTGGCCCGGTCCTCCGGGGTGTTGATCGGGTAGTACGGCTCGTCGTCCTTGTCCGCGGGCCGCGAGAACTCGCGCACGATGACCGTTTTGTCCGACGGGTAGTTCGTCCGCTCCGGGTGAAAATGCCGGAATTCGTGGATGCGGGTGTACGTGACGTCCTGGTCCGCGTAGTTCATCACCGGAGTGCCCTGGAAGTCACCGGTGGTGTGCAGGACCTCCTGCTCGAAGTCGAGCGTCCGCCAGCCCAGCCAGCCCTCGGCGTAGTCGAAGTAGCGGTCCAGCGGGCCCGTGTAGACGGTGGGCGTGCCGGTGGGGATCTCGGGCCGGATGTCGAAGTAGTCGGTGTTGACCCGCACCTCGATGTTCGGGTGA